>JAWAEB010000001.1:0-60216 GCA_038891515.1 Nitrososphaerota archaeon
GCCGGGGGCTTATGAGAGGGGGGCATTCAGAAGGGGGACTGAGATGGTTTATAGGTCCCTCTCAAGGACTAGGGCGGCCACTCTAATAGGAGGCGGCGATTCTGTAACTGTTATCGAGAAGATGGGTATGAGGTTAAGCGACTTCACCTACGTCAGTCTGGGAGGTGGAGCGCTAATATCATTCCTCTCCGGCGAGCACATGCCCGGCCTCTCAGCCCTTGAGAGATGGGCGCAACACCACCGAAGATGATGCCGAATCTCTTAAATGGTCCCGCTAAATCCATATTGTTTAGAAAATGGGCGAATACACCATCACGTTCAAAGGGGAGAAGTTTGACATCTCATTAGAGACGGAGAGTAGGGATGAGCTGCTGTCAGGGCTTGAGGATCTTCTAACTCTGTATAACCAAATCTCAGTCCGCATTAAAGATCTCAGATCTCCGACTGCTACACCGACTTCGTCTAGGCGTAGAAGGGGAAGGTCAGAAGCTGTGGAGGTCCTGCGCCATCTTGAGGAGAAGATAATCACAACCAACTTCTTTAAACAGCCCAGATCAACGTCTGATGTGCGTGCCAAGCTTAAGGAGGTGGTGGGTGTGCTATTCCAGAGTAGGAAGGTAAGCCAAGCCCTGGGGATACTCCACGGTAGGGGAGCTCTGTCTAGAGTGGGTCAGAGGGGCTCCTACAAATACTACGTGAGGTAGCGATGCATAGCTTGACAGCTACTGGTCTCCTGACCACGGCGAAAATATACTTCGGCCTAACCAAGCCCAACGTCTGGTGGCTCCTAGTCTTCACAGGTCTCGCTGGACTCGTGGCAGGTGCAGGCGGAATCCCAGACCCTTTTACAGCCGCACTGGCAGTAGTCACAATCACGACGGGCTCAGCTGGGTCTGAGACGGTCTCCAACTATCTTGAGAGAGATATAGACGCCGTCATGAGGAGGACTGCTCGGCGGGCCCTGCCTAGGGGGTTGGTTAAGCCTGAATGGAAGGCTCTATTGCTGGGCCTTGTCCTACTGGCGGTCTCCCTAGCGACAGCAGTCTTCATTAATCTCCTGACCTTCGTCTTCATGCTGGCCGGCATGCTAGACTATCTGCTCGTTTACATAATCTTCACCAAGAGAAGGTCTCCCATAAATATAATTCTAGGCGGCTTCGCAGGTGGCGCACCACTGATGGCGGGTTATGCGGCAGCCTCTGGCGAGGCTACGTTGGAGGCTTGGATTCTGGCCAGCTTGATAGTTCTCTGGATTCCCGCCCATGTTTGGAGCCTAGCTCTGAGGTATAAGGAGGACTATATGAGGGCTGGCGTACCCATGCTGCCTGTGGTGTTAAGTGAGAGGAGGGCCATACGCTGTATCGCCTCAACGGTCATACTCTTCATAATCTTCTCAGCAGCGCCCTATCTCCTTTACCCGTCCAAGTATGGCCTGCTCTACCTAGTGGTGGCGGGGATAAGCGGTGCAGCCCTCACCTGCTATAGCTTCCGCCTTATCCTCAAGCCCACCAAGGAGAATGCGTGGAGGCTCTTCAGGCTCACCAGCCCCCAGCTGGCCATCTTAATGGCTGCAGTGATTATCGAAAACCTCCTCTAGCCACCTATCGTATACATAGGCCTAACGTGCTGGGCCATCAAGCTGTTTTTCAGCATGAACTCGACGCCGGGAGACTTGAGCTTAAAGACATCCCTGATGAAATTCTCCAGCATCTCATCAGAAGCACCACCCCTCAAGAGTGGCTTGATATCATACTCATCCCTGCTGAAGAGGCATGGAACAATCTTTCCATCGGCGGTCATCCGAATTCTGTCGCAGTCACCGCAGAATGGCTGGGTCATTGAGGTAATGATGTTGATTTCGCCTGGGCTCCCATCCTTGAACCTGTAGGATGACGCAGTGCTACCTGGCTCTCGAGGCATCTTTTCCAGCCGATAAGCACGCCCAATCCTCTCAATTATCTCGTCTCCGCTCACGACCAGATCTGGCCTCCACATCCTCCGACCGTCGAACGGCATATACTCTATGAATCGGACGACCAGTCCGCTCTCCCTTGCCAGACCCACGAAGTCTAATATCTCGTCATCATTGCACCCGCGTGTCACCACACAGTTTATTTTTACAGGGTTGAGTCCAGCCTCCACCGAGCGCCTTATCCCCTCCAAGACACGGCTGAACACATCCTTCCTGCCAACTATTGCTTCAAACCTCTCGGGCTTGAGACTGTGGAGGCTTATGGTGACGCTATGCAGACCAGCTTCCCTGAGCGGTTTGGCCATCTCCCCCATCAGGTAGCCGTTGCTGGTGAGGGAGATGCTCCCAACACCCTCCACACATCTCAGTAGGTTGACCAGCTTGGGCAGATCCCTACGCATCAGTGGCTCTCCACCCGTCAGCCTTACTGTATCCACACCCATCGCCGCCAAAACCGAGGCGACCCTAACAATCTCCTCGAATGTGAGTATCTCACTATGCGGAAGCCATACAGGCTGGCTGGGCATGCAGAAACTGCATCTAAAGTTGCACCTATCGGTCACGGAGAGCCGCAGCTTCCGAGCTATCCTTCCAAGCCCGTCGGCTAGGGGCCGTCTCATCTTCCATGGAGTCCCTTTAGCCGGTTAAAAAATGTGATGGGGTTCTTTGGGGATCATCGCACCCAAGCCCCTCGCGGGTTCATTGGAGCCTCGTCGGTCTGGTCCCCGTTCGTGTGAGCCCACCCCATTCACAGAGGAAGGGAGGATCAATTAATTAACGTCTACGGCAGACTATACATAGACTATAGCCCTCTTAACCTAAGCCACGACTATACACCATCTATGCTTAGCTTCAGAAGCTATCTTCACTTCTTCAGAGACCTTCCTAGCCAAATCATGTAGGGTAGACTTGCTTATAGTCTCCAGAGCAATGCTTAGAACCAACCCTCCTACAGATTCCATGAAACATATACTCCTATACAGCTAAAACCCCGACCTCGCAGCTTTTTATTATGGTCAAAACAACTTGAGACGAGGGCCACAACATCCATACAACAAAGATAACTCCCGGCCTTTAAATATACCACTTATCCGGACACTACCGTGGTTGCACGTGAAATAGCTCATATATTCATAAAGAGACATACTGGGGAAAGGTCGAATTAATGTACCCAAGCTATGAAAAAGTAAAAAATCCTTGATGAATATAGTGATATTATCTCCAACAGGTGGGTAGTATCCACAACAGATCAAAAATTCTAACAACTGTATTTCCTATTTCGCGTATAAGAACTATGTATATTCGTTCTTCGCTGTGTATTCCCTATGTATTGGATATACATAGGGAGGAATAAAATGTGAATAGAACGAATAGACCGCATGTTGGGCTTATGGGCTCTACTTTATCTGGCCCATGGCATGCCTGTAGATATGGGCCGCGAGCCCGAAGATGGCTAGGGCCACGCCTAGGTTGAATAGGGATAGGTTCTTCAAACCTTCGATATACTGCTGGAAAGCCAGCAGTCCAAAAATACCTATAACCGCCAGAAGACCCACTATGAGCCTCACAGACCACTCATACGGTAGCTGGATCGTTATCGGTCTAGGCTTGGGTGCCGGCCTAGCTGGCTCAGACCTTGGAGGTGCTATGAACTTATAGCTTATCAAGAATGAGATGGCTATGAGAAAGAGGAGGGCTGGATAAAATACCAGAGGCTCCACATACACCGCTGTAAAGGCGTCAACCCGGGGGACCGTGTAGAAACCCCAGACGGTGGTCACTATGATCAGCACAAGCCCGGATACGCCAGCTGCTGTGAAGAAGGGTCTCTCCCGCCAGCTCAGCTTCTTAGACCTGTCCACAAAGGGTACGAGAAGGAAGAAGAGGATGAAGAGGAGGGGTAGGAGGGCGCCGGAAGTGAACCTCTCCAGTCCCGTTCTGATGAAGGCGTAGATGCCGGTGAGGTACCATTCAGGAACCTCAACTATGGCCTGTGTGGGGTTGTATTTTGTGCCCAGCTCAACCGGGAAGAGACCAGCTCCGATGAATAGGGCGCCGAGGATACCTGCCACCACCGGTGGGTCGAAGACTAGGTTGCGGGGAAAGTGGACTAGAGCCAGAAGGAGCATCACCATAGGCAGTATGAATACATGGAGTGCGTAGAATCTGACTATTAGGTCGTATAGGCCTCCGCCCAGTAGTATGGGTGCTATCTGTGGGCCTAATATGGGCGCCGAGTTGGTGAGACCCACCGCTATGTTGACAGCCAGCATGGCCCTCTGGTTGAGTATAAGGTCATATCCCGTGAAGGCTTCCAAGACCGTGACCGTCCCTAGTATGACACCTGTGACCCATAATATCTCATTCTTCACCTTATAGCGGCCGCTGAAGTATTGGTAAAACATGTGGGCTATGGCGAGCAGGACCATCATGTTGGATGCGTGGTAGTGTATGTTGCGTAGGAAGAATCCGAACTCTATCTCATCCTGTATCTCCTTGACACTCTCATAGGCTGTCTGCACGTCAGGCCTATAGTAGAACATCAGAAGGGCTCCAGTTATCCCAAGTACAGCGAAGACCACGGCTGTTAGGGTGCCTAGATAGCCGAATGGACTGACGAACAGCCTTGGAACCTGGAATCTAAAGGAGAGGAGGGGTGTCCTCTCAAGCCTATCCACCAGCCACTTGATAAATTCGTCAAAAACCCTCCCCAGGGGACCGGGCTCCTCAGCCTTCTGGGTCACTGCCTATCGCCTACCAGGCTACCGTTTCCATAATTTAAACCGTTCCAATGTCTTACCACAGCTAGTGTCTGCCACGCTTGGCCATCAAAAGTGCTATTACTTCAGCCAAAACTACTTTTACCAGCGGGTTCGGCATGAGGGGTATGTTAAAGATAGTGACCCCCCAAGCGTGGACCTCACAGCATATACAGGCGGTGACAGGTTTCCGGCTGTGAGTAGTGTGGAGAAGAGCAGGAAGGGGGCTAAGATGTTGGGGCTGTTATCCCAGATATCACGCGTTGAAGACAACCATGAGAGGTATGGCCTGAGATGGGAGGGGCTCGGGCGGTAGATTTCTGACAGCCCAAGACATATATGGCTGGGAAAACTGTAGAGAATATGAGAATTGTCAGGTCTAACCCTGCGAAGGAGCCGGTCGTTCTCATCAGCTCCACGATGGTTTGCATGTAGCAGTGTCTCCCGACAGGACTGTGGTGAGGCCTAGATTGTAGATCTAGGGGCGGCACGACCGTCAGAACCCTCTTCACCCACATGGCGGCTCGGAGAATAACCGTAGCCACCAAGACATGAACCTTGAATATCCTTAATATAGGTATCAGGAGTACAACTCTAGAGAGCATGGGTGAAGACAGCATATAATATGTGAAGATGCTGCAGTGGCCTGTCCAAATGGTTTGGGAACAGCGATATCTTCTGCGACAGCATCTTAACCACTTCTATGATACTGCTTATCCGGTCCGCTTATATACAGATTAGTCCTAGAGGCAGTATCATACATTGAGGTGAAGACTTATCTCAGGGCTTCGTTTGGCTCCAAACATGATTGTAAGGGTTTGGCGGTGTAGAATTTCATCTGTGGAGGGGTTTCGAAGGTTCACACACGAGGATGCACTTCCAATCCTGAGGAGGCAGGACGGGTGTATGTCCGCTGTTGTGGGGGTGGATGACTCGCAGAACGGTGTAGTGGTGACGGTTTGGCGGGACCTCGACACACTCAAAAGATTCGCAGGCGAGCAGTGGGCGGAGCCGGTCATACATCCCAACGAGGTTGGACTATTGGTCGGGACGCCCAACGTGGAGCATTACAGTCTTGTGGGAATGCTATAGTTGCGCCCGAGATACCTCATAGGGGTAGACCTTGCAGCTTCACCAAGGAACCCCACCGGCATCTGCCTAATGACAGACAAGCTCACCTGTCTGACGTGGACAGCCTTCACAGACCAGCAAATACTGGAGACCGTGGCCTACTACCGTCCCGCAGTCACAGCCTTTGACGCACCTCTCAGCAGACCCATATTAGGAGGTCTTAGGAGATGTGAGAGGGAGCTGATACGTGAGGGTATAAGACTGTTGCCACAGACACTAAGCCCGATGAAGCGGCTGGCCATGAGAGGTATGAGACTGGCTGAAAGGGTCAGACGTATGGGCTCGACCGTGCTGGAGACATATCCGAGGGGTGTCCAGCGGCTTCTCGGCTTCAGCATCTCCAGGAGGCCTAGACATGGAGTGAGTATGTTGAGAAAGCTGGGTGTGGCGGGGTTGCAGCCCCACCCCTCTATACACGAGGCTGACGCTGCCATCTGCGCTTTCCTAGCCTATCTCTGGTTGAATGGCTTAACAAAAGAGTATGGCGATAAACGTGAGAAGTTCATCACGATGCCTAAATCCTCAGCCCGCCGCCATCTCCTTTTCAAGAGACTTTGAAAGCCTAGTGATAGCTGTGGAGGCTAGGAGAGAGACTATGAATGAGGGTATGCTGGCTCCCACCGATGGTGCGAGCTGGACTATTGAGATGTAGGCCACAATACCCAGTGACCATGCAGCAATGTTGCCGTACCTGACCCCCGAGGCTCTGTAGAAGCTTTCAACAGAGGTTATCTTCCTACCACTAGTGAAGTACTCGGCTGCCAAGACACCCAAGAGAGGGACAAACACAGAGCCTATGAATAGCAAGAACCACTCATACTGGAGCAGGGGAACAGTGAGGGCGAGAGCCACACCAGCCGCCGTCGTAACAGCCACAAGCTTCCACTGCCTAACTTTTGGGAATATGTTCTGAATTGAGACGGCTGTCGAGTATATGTCTGCGAACGCATTATCAGTCTCGTCCACTAATATGAGTATGAGGGCGGCGTTCCCAAGGAAGAGCAGGCCTATTGAGGATATGATGTCACCCGTGCCTAGGACGGCCACCAAGGCAGCACCCAGCACATAAAACCAAGTATTGGAGACAGTGTAGCCGGCGACCGTTCCGAGGAAAGCCTTCCTTGGCTGAATTGCGAAGCGGTTGTAATCTGAGATGAGTGGCCACCAAGATATGGGCATAGCTACAACTATGTCGAGTGCAAGTAGGAGTGGTATAGTGGGGGATGGGGCTCTTGTCATCCAGTTGCCTACGGTAGGTGAGGTGAAGACCGAGTAGGTTATCCAGACTGTCGAAGCGTAGACCAGCCATATGGCATAGCGTTCAAGCCATTTCCGGACAACTGCCAAGGGTCCCCCCAAGGCAAGGAACATACACCAAACAGCAAATATAGCTGCCCAGAAGGGGAAGCCAGCGTCACCGAGAAGCCAGTGGGTTATCGAGCCCGCCGCCTGAGCCATTATCATGATTTCAAAGCCGGTCCAGCCCACCAGCTGGACTATGTTAAGGAATGTGGGTACATAAGAGCCGCGCATACCCAGCACAGGCCTAAGGCTCACCATTGTGGGCACACCATATCTGCTGCCCATAATACCTGCCAGCCCCAGCATCACACTTCCTATAACTGAGCCTATAATGGAGACGACCAACACATCCACCAAGCTGAGCGATGAGAGGAAAGACCCAGCAAGGAGAACCAGCAGACCCACACCGAGACTGGACCAGAGCACGAAGTAATCCAGCCCACCTAGCTGCCTAGCCTCCACAGGAACAGGCTCAGCTCCCCACTCTGGTGGGAGCTTGATTCTTACCATGGAGGGGCGGGTTCAGCAGCCGTATATAAGACAATGTATAACCAACTTATACGAAATTAGCTTATCACATGGTCCGGTGTCATCTACTCACGCGTCATCAGTTATGACATGCCACCGTTACGACTTTAGTTCCTCAGAAAATGGCCCATACTGCCTAGTTCGGGGGTGATCCCATTTAACAAAACCCACGGTGAGTTCAGAACTATTGGTGAACTGATTATGATATATTATCCAACTAATTTTTCCTCATACAGGCATTTATGCTAGTCTCACAGTTAACAACATGATATGAGTGTTGAGAAAAACCCTGAACCAAGAGGGTTCTGGAGAGACCTAGTAAGTACAGTTGCATTCTTCTCACCAGCCCTTAACCCTCTCCAGAGATATGTGGGCATCAGTTCCAAGGAAATACTAGCCATCATAGGTGAGGAGATGGGTAGGGAAACCTCCTCCAAATTCTCACAGCTAGATCTGAAAGGTCTCCTATCCCAAATGTCAGAGACTTGGCACATACTCGGCTTGGGGAGGTTCGAGGTTGTAGGTGAGAATCCACTCACAATCAGAATCTCAAACTGCACAATATGCGGTCAGATACCAGAGCTGGGAAGAACATTTGAATGCAGTTTCCACGAGGGGTTCATACGTGGCCTTCTCAGCCACCATCTCCGCAAACAGGTTAAAGTAAGGCAGGAGGGCAGCACAGAAGGCGAGTCAGGCACATGGACTAGGACCTACTCCACCGACATCAGCTTGTCGCCTCTGAATCTTTAAAGCCTGCCCATTCCAAGAACACGATGATGATGTGAGCGGGTATTTCTGAACTGTGATGAAAGTACCCGTTCTGACCAACAAAGCTTATATCATTGAGTTTCCCGCCACATATGTTGGTACTGTCAAGGATCCTAGACAAACAGTTAGTCGAGCATGGAGCTTCCAAGCTTATACCAGAACCCATAGAATTGAACAGACAAAAAACTATGCTGGTAATTGTTGACATGCAGAACGATTTCGTGAAGCCGGGAGGAGCCATATACCTAGGGACTGATGCGGAGGCAACTGTACCACCGATAAAGAAGCTACTTGAGAAAGCCCGTAAAAATGGGATGAGAATCCTATTCACTAAATCTTGGTATGAGTCCGATGATCCTAGGTTTTCAGACCATCCTAAGGCTGGCGCGAAGTACAAAGGCTGTATGGCTGGAACAGAAGGAGCTGAGATAATCAAGGAGCTCGCTCCACAACAGGGAGAACTAATCATAACCAAACCCTCATATGACTGCTGGTTCGGCACCAAGCTAGAAGAGACGCTAAAAGGATTGAAGTTCGGGACCTTCTCACATTGGTCCGTACACAGGAACAGACTCATGAACGATTGTGGCGTCATCATCACGGGAGTCGCAACAAACATATGTGTTGAAAAAGCCGTTACCGGCTTTTATCTGAGAGGCTACGAGATCACCATACCTATTGACTGCGTAGCTGCTACAGATCAGTTCACCCAGCTCTTGGCCCTCTACCAGTTCAAGGAGTTTTATGGAGCAAATCTAACCTTATCAGATCTAATCGGGTTTGTATCTTAAAACTTAAATCCATATTAGATGAGAAACAGGTATGCCTGAGGCTACAAGCATCAGGGACTTCCTAGCAACATTAGAGGAAAACAATCTTCTTATCAGGGTTCGGAGGCCTGTAAACCCTCGATTTGAGCTTGCAGCAGTTCTTAAGAAAATAGTTGCAAATGGCCGTGCTGCACTATTCGAGAAGGTGGAGGGCTACTCTAACACCGTTGTAGGTGGAATCTCAGCCACGCGGAAGATGCTGGCGCTAGCTATGGGTGTAAAGGAGGAAGACCTCCTTAGGGAGTATGCTGCTCGGTCCTCCTCAAGGATTAAGCCTAATGTATTACGTAACTCACCACTTTATGAAAACTATAAGGAGAACGGGGACATCTCCCAATTACCAATCATAACACATTTTGAGCGAGATGCAGGCCCATATATTGTGGCAGGTATAGTAGCGGCGAAGGACCCTGAGACAGGGTTCACAAACCTATCCTTCAACAGGATGCAAGTCAAAACTGGTAGACGCCTCGGAATAAGGATGATGCCACCCCAGCATCTGGGCATTATCCACTCAAAACAAGAGGCTAAGAAACGTAACCTCGAGGTAGCCATCTCAATAGGCAATCACCCCATAGTTATGATGGCCGCTTCAGCCACGTTGCCATATGGAGACGACCACCTAGAGTTGGCGGGAGGACTACTTAGAAGACCCCTAGAAGTCGTAAGGTGCAGGATTAGTGACATATTTGTTCCAGCGTATTCGGAAATAGTGCTCGAGGGTGTTGTCCTAGCCGGGGTTCGGGAATTAGAAGGCCCATTCGGCGAGTTTATGCAATACTATACACCTGTCACAGAGAATCATGTCTTTGAAGTGAAAAGTGTGATGTACAGGACAGATTACATATATCAGACGCTTATATGCGGGTCGTCAGAGGACCTTGGACTTCTAGCCCTCTCCCGCGAGGCATTAATATATAGAACACTAAAAGATATGGGATATGATGTTGTGGATGTAAGCCTAATGCCCTTCATCTTTAATGGAGCCATATCGATCAGGAAACGATTCGAAGGTGAGCCAAAAAACGTAGCGATGGCAGCTTTCGGAGCATATCAGTGGCTAAAACACTGCGTGGTGGTCGATGAAGACGTCGATGTACGTAATCTCAACGATGTCTGGTGGGCAATGGCTACAAGAAGCAAACCTGATACTGGTGTATTCGTAGTAAGCAACGCACTTGGCTTCGGAAGAGGTGACAAGAAAGGACTGCACAAGTCAAAAGTGTGTATAGACGCCACCGTTCCGATGGATGTTAAAGATGAGTTCGAACGAAAGAAAATACCCGGAGAAGAATCAATAAATATAGAAAGATATACATAGTCACATCGATCTTTTTTTGAACACATCACATGAAGTATGAATCAACACTCTAGGGTGATTGGTGTCTTGTAGTTTCTGGCGTTTTCTTTTCTTCATAAGTGGGTCCAGATGCTCTGAGCTATCATGTTCTATTGTTCTTCTCTTCCCAGACTTGAAATCGAAAGCTTTTAAAAAGGCTGGTCTGCTCAGTGGTGGTGAAAGACAAATGCTTGCTATTGCCAGAGCTTTAATATTGGATCCAGACCTGCTTCTGCTTGATGAGCCTACAGCTAACCTTTCGCCTATAGCTACCATGAACCTAATAGACAGCATAAGACCGATAAATGTGGACGGTGTCAGCGTGCTGCTGGTGGAACAGAACGTTAAGAAGGCTCTTTCAGTAGCTTCACGAGTATACATATTAGTTTCAGGCCGCATACTCCATCATGCACCGGCAGAACAAGTAGTGATGGGCGACATCAGCAAACTTTTCTCCCTGATTTCAGTAAATGATGATGTTATCTATCGTCAGTCAGCTCCGATGACACAAGCTATTTAGCCGAGACACTCAATGAACAAACACTAAATTGAAGTCATCAGGTGTTAAAAGCGTTGTAAATGACATAGTTATGGAGAGGTGGGATCTGACCACCGGGCAGCAGTGATAGTGATTGACATGCAGAGAGTTTTTCTTGAGCCTATGTCACCTCTCGAAATAGCACCAACCTGAACAAAGGAAGTCGTTAACTCAATTCGCTCCTTACTAGAAATTGCTAGCACAGTGAAACTGCCTGTTTTTTATACGATGATGGTTTTCAATCGAGACCTGTCAGACGCTGGTAGATGGATGGATAAGTATCCGGAGTTGAAAAATGACAGATGGTTCACTCCTTGTAGAGATAATAACTGCGTTAAAGCCGCTCCCCGATGAAAGGATCATTAAAAAACCTAAGCCGAGCGATTTCTTCGGAACGGATCTACATGTATTTCTGAGAACATATAACATTGACACCTTGATAATTACGGGTTGTGTCACAAGTGGATGCGTGAGAGCTACAATAGTGGATGGTTTCTCGTATGACTACAGGTGTATAGTACCCAAAGAGTGTGTGGTGGACAGGAATGACGAACGCCACCTATCCAATCTCAGAGATATTGCTATGAAGTATGCTGATGTAACAGGATTGGATGTCGTCCTTGACTATATTCGCACCAAATATACTGGTAGCCTATAAATCACAGACACAACGATCAACCCTAGCTTTATACCTTATTAGTCCGCTAGAAGTCCTAGATTGAAGCATTTTGATGACCTAAACGACCTTGGTGGCGCCTAGTAAATACATCTGACCCAGCAACCTATGAAAAGACTGTTCGAGTCAAGGCAAACCAGCAATTAACATACCCACTTCATCATACAAATCTCAGCTATGGACAAGTTAGCGAGTGGGTTTATCTTATTCAGCTTATCGTCACCTAATGACTGTGATAACAACTGGAATTCTAATATAGTATTATGCTGCTATATACTGGGAGGGGGTGAATCTTGAGAATCGTTGTAGGGATAACCGGTGCCAGCGGCGTGGTATTAGGGGTCAGATTCCTTGAAGTAGCGAGAAAGGTAGCTATCGAGACACACACCATAGTTAGTCCCTCAGCTTACGAGACTATGGTGTTAGAGACTGACATGAAGCCTGAGTATGTTAGGGCTTTAGCATCCAGACTATATGGATACCGAGATATGGCCGCGTCAATATCGAGTGGATCATTCATGACAGACGGGATGGTGGTGATACCCTGCAGCATGAAGACCCTAGCCGGCATAGCTCATGGGTATGACGACAACCTTATCATAAGGGCTGCTATGGTGACACTCAAAGAGAGACGTAGGCTCGTTCTGGTTCCTAGAGAAACACCCCTAAACATAATGCACATACGGAACATGCTCATTGTTGCAAAGGCGGGTGCAGTGGTATTGCCTGCAATGCCTGCATTCTATCCAAGGCCTGCCACTGTGGCCGACATCGTTGATTTTCTCGTTGGCAAGGTGTTCGATATGTTCGGAGTTAGTCATGACCTCTACAAGAGATGGGAGGGCGTCAACCCTGAATAAAGTTGGAGCGAAACTGTAGATGAGTCAGGTGAACTGTGTTTTAGCCCGCGTCAGTGTGTCAGGATCATGTTGAGCAGAACAGGACGCAGCAAACCAAACACCCAACGAACCACTAAGAAGCATATGGTTACTGAACTATGACCTAGTCACACCTTCTATTTTAGTGATTTCACCGAGCATTTCTGGAAACATCTCGGTACAATTTACACCTCAAGGCTGACTTCGCTAACCCTATGTCTATGTATACGTTCTGAGTGAATGGATTCCTTTTCTTCCTTTTTCATGTAATATTATTGACTTTGAGACAAGATATTCATCCAGACCCTCCAGCCCCAGTTCACGTCCGATGCCACTATTCTTTACACCTCCGAACGGCATCTCAATTCTTGGTACGTGCAGGTTATTTATCCAGACAGTACCCACCTCAAGCTTTCTAGCCGCCTTCATTGCTTTCTCTATGTCCCTAGTCCATATGGAGGCGTCTAGTCCATAGATGCTGTCATTAGCCTTTGATATAGCCTCTTCCAAGTTCGTCACAATGAAGACTGGCAGGACGGGGCCAAAGCACTCCTCACGACAGACTCGGCTGTATTCATCAACATTATCCAATACTGTGGGGAGGTAGAAATGTCCAAGGGAGAGCAGTGGGTCTTCAGGTCTCTTTCCACCGGCTAGCACTCTTGCACCCCGCTGCTGGGCTTCAGAGACCATCTCCTCGATGTTATTCCTCTGTCTGGCGGAATGCAGCGGCCCCATCCCAGTACTGGGATCCAATCCATTGCCGACCCTAAGTGAATTGACACACTCAACCAGTTTATTTAGGAATGATTGGGCCATGTCCTTCATGATGTAAAGTCGTTTGACACTATTGCATGTCTGCCCTGCATTTCTGTACCGTCCTAAAAGACAAGCGTTAACAGCCATTTCAAGATCCGCATCCTCACATACAATCATGGGATCACTACCGCCCAGTTCAAGGGTAACCCTCTTCAAACCCTTTGCCGCAACCTCCATGACATGCTTTCCTGTCTCAGTATCCCCTGTAAAGGCAATTTTTGTGATTTTTTTATTCCTAATCAACGCCTCACCAACAGTGGCTCCAGGTCCCACCACAATATTCATAACACCCCGAGGTAATCCCGCCCTTACAAATAAACCGCCTATCTCTAGTACGGTTAGTGGTGTAGTGCTAGCTGGCTTTAAGACTATAGTGTTACCTACAGCTAGGGCCGGAGCCACCTTCACCATTGACAGAACTACTGGTGCGTTCCATGGAGATATGGCAGCACAGACCCCCACTGGGAGTTTCCATACGAGCCCATGTTCTCCCTCATCTAGCCTGACGTATCTATTACTTAACTGTCGGGCTAAGATACCATAGTATTCTAGGCAATGGGCGGTCATATGCAGCTCGGCCCTAGATTCTGAGATAGTTTTCCCTTGCTCCATCGTGAGTAGTCTAGCAAGCCTATCCATAGAGGTTTGAATCCACTGGGATACCTTAATGAGAATTTTCGAGCGTTCACCTGGGTCCACCTCACACCAGCTCTGGAACGCCTCATGCGCCGAGTCTACAGCTGCTTCCACGTCCTCAGGCGTACCTCTGCTTACCTGAGCGACAGTCTCGCCCGTAGCAGGGTTTGTTACAGCGTAGTGCGATTTATCTGATGAGTCAACCATTTCGTTATTGATAAGTAACCTGTGGTGTGGAGCGCTCAAAGCCTATTCCGCCCCTTAACCACTATCCTTCAATATGTGAGGCATTATCTCATGAGCTATTAGCTTAAGAGCTGTGAGTGGCTCAGGACCTATTACATCAAAAGCTATTGGTAGCTTTATACCACTCCTAATAAGTGAGTGAAGCTTTTCGACACAGTCTTCCGGAGTCCCAGAAACCGAGAGCTGTTCCACCAAACTATCACTGACGGCTTTGGCTGCTCCGGGAAGTCCAGATACCTTCATGGCATTCTTTATCGCCTGCACCTCGCGCTCATCTAGGTCCACGTACCTACTGATTGTCTCTACAGCGGTCAACGTCGGGTCCGCGATGTATAGGGCAACGGCCTCCCGCACGGCCCGTCTGGCCGTCTCGCGTTTTCTGTCCACTGAGAAATTCAGGTTGGCTGCGAGACAGAAGTCTTCCCACAGCCTTCGCCTTTTCTCCAAACCTTTCACCACGTATGAGACACAGTCCTTGACATAACGCTCTGAGGCCGAGAGAAAGCGGCTTAGAATAACACCATCAGCGTCCTCTCCCGCAAGCTCTAGTATTCGCGGACTTCTACTACCGACATAGATGGGGATCCTGTTCCTAACCGGCCTGAATCCGTGGAAATCGAGTCTACTGGGTATGGAGAGTTGATATACTTTTCCACGGTATGTTCCTCCCTCTCCGATGAGAGTCCTGATTATTTGGATAGAGTCTTTAATTGCCCAATAAGGTTTCGCCTCGGCAGCTGCAGACTGGTCCTTCACCAGTCCATGCTTGACTAGTGCGGAGACATTGACACCTATCCCCAAGGTGAAGCGGCCCTTAGATATCTCGTCTAATGTTGCTGCCTCCATGGCCAAAATGCTTGGATGTCTAGTATACACGCCTATTACAGATGTCCCCAGTCCGATCTTTTTAGTTCTTGAAGCTATGACGCTCATGAGGCTTGTAGCGCTCCTGCCGTAATACCCTTCTCCAAGCCAGAAACTTGATATACCTAGTAACTCAGCTTGCTCGGCCATCGCCACGGTCTCTTCATAAGATGAAAAGGGAGCTATCCCGAACCCGTCGCAGAACTCCATATCCTCCTCGTAACTGTACTGGTATTTCACTCTTAAGGCAGGGGTTGGTCCCACAGTTCTTAACAGTCCACACAATGCTGGAGAGGAGTCATTCACCAACAAAACTTATATTGGGACTTTGGAACAATACGCCTCGTTATGCTCCGATTGGCCGTTGATATAGGTGGAACCTTTACTGACTTTGTCCTATACGATGGCCATGGTTTACATCCATACAAGACCCTTACAACTCCTGCCGACCCGGCAGAGGGGGTACTTGACGGTACCAGTGACCTTTTAGTGATGCATGGAAAGAGAGCGGAGGAGATTGAGGTCATACTGCATGCGACAACATTGGCTACAAACGCCGTGATCGAAAGAAAGGGCGCAAAGACAGGTCTGATAACCACAGCGGGATTCGAAGACCTGCTAGATATCAGGAAGGGCTTCAGATATGACCAATACGATCTGAATATCAAGATGCCTCCTCATGTTGTCCCGAGGAGACTGAGGAGGGGTGTATCCGAGAGAATAACGGCCGATGGTCAGATTTACACAAAACTAAATGAGAGGGATGTTAGAAATTTTGCTAGAGAACTTGTTGAGTTAGGTGTAGAGTCACTGGCTATATGTTTCCTGAACTCCTATTCAAATCCAATACACGAGGTAAGAGCTAAAGAGGTCATCCTCAATGACTTTCCTGATTTGCCGGTTTCCATATCCAGCGAAGTCGCTCCCAGAATAAGAGAATATGAGAGGATGTCAACGACAGCCATAAACGCATACATAAAGCCTATTGTAGCGAGATATCTTGAGAGAATGAGACGGGGGCTGACGCATATCGGTTTCCGAGGAATGCTTTACCTCATGACAAGCGGGGGAGGAATGATAATACCTCAACTTGCGATAGATCTTCCTATTTTGCTCCTCGAGTCTGGCCCAGCTGCAGGGGCTCTGATGGCCTCTCTGATCGCCCAAATAAGGTCTATCTCGCGTTGTGTTTCCTTCGACATGGGTGGAACGACGGCCAAGGGCTGTCTCATCCAAAATGGAGAGATCGGCAGATCATACGAATTTGAGGTTGCCAGATACCATAGGTTCAAGCGTGGGAGTGGGCTGCCAGTACTGACGCCCAGTCTAAAGCTAATCGAGATAGGCAGTGGTGGCGGGAGTTTGGCCTATATCGACGAGCTGGGTCTGCTCAGGGTTGGCCCCATATCAGCCGGAGCCAACCCCGGACCAGCATGTTATGGCCTAGGAGGAAAAATGCCCACCGTTACCGATGCAAATCTTATCTTAGGTTATCTCAACCCGTCCTACTTCTGCGGTGGTGCGATGAAGCTCTTCCCAGACAGAGCGGCCCAGGCTATAATGTCTCATGTTGCCAAAAAAGGCGGCATGGATGTAGTAGAGGCTGCTTGGTGGATACATGAAAAAGTGAATGAAGACATCGCCACAGCCCTTAGGTTACATGCTGCTGAAAGTGGTCAGGATCTGAGCACCTTCAGTATAATAGCTTTTGGCGGTGCTGCGGGAGCCCATGCATGCCGGATAGCCAAGAAGCTGAATATAAATAGCGTAATCCTCCCCCTAGGGGCAGGGGTATTCTCAGCTGCAGGACTCCTGCACACTCCATTGGCTGTTGATTTGGCTCAGTCATGCAACTTGGAGCTGGATGGAGCCGGATTTGACACCTATATGCAACTCTTCAAGGTATTAATCAAGAGGGGGAAGAGATTAGCACATTTTGAGACTGGAGATGAGATAAAGATAAGGAGGTGGGTTGATATGCGGTATAAGGGACAGGGATACGAGGTGGAGGTGCCCCTACCTACTTCCCACCCAGATATCCACGAGTTCAGTTCCCTCAAAGAGATCTTTGAGAGAGAGTATGAGAGGCTCTATTCAGTAAGAGACGTAATAAGAAATGTTGAGCTAGTTGGAGTAAAGGTCTCACTCATTAAACAGGAGAAATTGGATGTAGCTTGGACGGCTGTAAAAGATGAGACACACCAAGCCTTGAAAGGAATGAGGCGAGCCTATTTCCCAGAACTAGGCGGGATGATAGAATGCAAAGTGTACAATCGTTATGGTCTTTCGGTTGGGGAGGTTCTTGAAGGCCCCTTGATTGTAGAGGAACGTGAATCCACTGCGATAATACCACCGGGTTTCACCGCGTCTATCGATGACGTTGAAAATATAATTGTGGAGGTGAGGTGATTATGAGATCACTTGACATTGCAACTTTAAGCATCCTGTGGGACAAGCTGATATCCATCGCAGATGAGGGGTTCGCTGTCTTAGTCCGGACGTCCTTTTCACCCATCGTTAGGGAGGCACTTGATGCGACATGTCAGCTATTTGACGACAGAGGAAGAGCGATAGCTCAAGCTTGGTCTGGCCCCCCATCATTCACTGGAACTCTACCCGTCACGCTTGCCAACATTCTTAAGAAATTCCCACCTGAGACGCTAAAGCAAGGTGACGTCTTGGCCACAAACGACCCGTGGATAGGTACCGGACATCTCAACGATATCTGCATCATTAGGCCAATTTTCAGGGAGGGGGAGCTTTTAGCCTACTCAGGTGCTGTCAGCCACCTCCCAGACATAGGTGGAGCCTTATGGTCAGCCACGGCTGATGACGTATACTCTGAAGGGTTGAGGATCCCGCCATGCAAGTTGATGGAGGCTGGGGTAAGGAACAGACTGATTTTCGAGTTCATCGAGTCTAACGTAAGAACACCTGAACAGACTATCGGTGACATCATGTCAGACATAGCTACAGTCACAATCATGGACAAGCTACTCAACAAGATGATGTTAGAGTACGGCATTACAGACCCGTCAGCCCTCTGGAACGCCATCATTGACAGAACTGGACAAACCCTTATGGAGGAGTTGAGTAGGATTCCCCACGGAAGCTATTTTAACGAGAGATATGTGGAGGGGTTCAATGAAGACCATCTAATAAAATGCCGAGTAACAGTCAGGGGGGACAAAATTGTTGTTGATTATGACGGTACGAGTTCGATGTCTAATAAGGCTATAAACTGCCCCCTCCAGTATACTAGGGCTTATACACTTTATGCGGTCAAATGTGTTTTGAATCCCGCGGTGCCCAACAACCATGCGATCGAGGCTATAGTTGATGTGAAGGCACCTGAAGGATGCATCTTAAACCCAAGACCTCCCGCTGCAACAGGTGCAAGACATATAACAGGCTGGCATACACCTCTCGTTGTATGGGGAGCGCTCTCACAGGCTGTTCCGGATAGAGTCATCGCAGAGTCCGGGCTGCCAAGCAGCTGTACCGTTAAGGGGGAAGATAGAAGAGGGAAACCATTTATCGCGATAGTGGTCATCGGAACAGGTGGAACTGGTGCAAGACCTGAAGCCGACGGTTTGGACTCTACTGCCATGCCCACAGTCACCTCACTCATATCTGTCGAGCAGATAGAGAGCACAAGCCCACTTCTAGTAGAGTATCTGCGTCTTATAAGGGATTCGGGGGGTGCTGGTAAGTTCAGAGGAGGACTAGCCGCAGCATACTCTGTGAGAAACATATCGGGGGGCCCCATTCGAGTAGCCTTCATTGGAAACCAACATAAGTTTCCGCCCAAAGGCATCTTAGGAGGACTTCCAGGCACTCCGAGACGGGTTTTCATAGACGATAAAGAAGTCAGCCCTATGGGTGTTTACGAGGTTGGCACCAACTCCTGCTTCATAGTTGAGAATGCCGGTGGTGGCGGATTCCTCAACCCTGATGAAAGAGACTTTAAAAGTATCCGTGATGATCTAGACAACGGTTTCATATCCGAGGCAGCAGCAAGAAACCTTTACCACCTAGTGGAGGGCGGGGACAACGTCTAATGGTGCCGAATCTTCCTCGAAGGGTTGTAAGAATACCCAGCTCACCAATGCTAACATTTGCAGAAAAAGTAAGAGAACTCAAACGTAGGGGCGTACAGATCATAGACCTGAGCCTAGGGCAGCCGGAAGAACCACCACCATCACATGTAGCTGAGGCGGTCGCCAAGGCTTCTCTCGAAACTAGACCGGAATACGAGAGCATCGCCGGCCTATGGGAGCTCAGAGAGGCCATAGCACGTAGACTCCACTTAGATGATGGGTCTGAAGTCACCCCTGACCGAATAATAATTACATCTGGTGCGAAGCATGCCCTGATGCTGTCCATTATGTCGCTTGTCGAAGATGGTTCTGAGGTGCTCTTACCCACTCCTACCTTCCCTCCATACAAAGAGATTGTGTCCTTGGCTGGTGGATCACCCATATTTTATAAGCTTGATCCTAGTAATGAATGGTATCCCAGCTTGTCCGAGATTGAGGGAAAGATATCTGGTAGGACTAGGCTAGTGGTTCTGAATTATCCGCATAACCCCACTGGTTGGGAGCCCAACGAGGATATAATCCGTCGGATATTGGAGGTTGCAAGTGCACATGATGTCTATGTTCTGTCAGATGAGCCTTACGAGAAGATAATCCTGCACAGTAAGGTCAAGCACTATCACCTCACCTACTTCTCCCAGTTCTCGGATCGGTGTATAATGGTTAACAGTTTCTCCAAGACCTACGGGATGATAGCATATAGACTCGGATACCTTGTCTCACCACCCCATTTAGCCGAGCAGATAACAAAGCTGCAGCGGTCCAGTATAACAAATGTCAGCCCAATAATCCAGAAGGCCGGACTAGCCGCACTCACTGGGCCTCAGGACTATGTATCGAGACGTCTGCTGAAATACCAACAGAGGGTTGCGATAAGTGTAAAAGCCCTGCGAGAAGCTGGATTCAAGTGTACAGAGCCTCAGGGAGGTTTCTACCTGTTTCCCAAGCTCCCAAGTGCAACTGTCAACTCAACTGAATTCGCCTTAAGACTCTTGGAAGAGGAGGGCGTAGCTGTAACGCCAGGGTGTGTCTTCGGTGAGGAATGGGACTATTACGTTAGGCTGGCTCTCACATCACCAGATAAGGAGATAAACCTCGCACTAAGCAGGATCATGGACTTTGTCTCGAAATATGGTTGACCTCACCTATCTTGTATGTCTTGAAGGTTAATTAGTAGGTTTTACAAGCCCCCGACGTATCTCCATGACAAATGACCTTCGGTCTTTTCTTACCAAGCTTAGCGGGCTGGGTGATGATGAGTTTGTTGAGGTACACCGTGAAGTGGATCCTAAGTATGAACTTTCGGCTGTCTTGAGGAAACTTCAGGAAAAAGGACGCTATCCTGCGGTGCTATTTAGCAAAGTCAGAGATACAAGGATGAAGACTGTGAGTAACATTTTCGCCAGCAGAAAACGTCTGGCTTTAGCGTTCAATTCATCAGAAGATCGGTTGTTGGAGACGTATATGGTTAAGGAGGAGAACCGTATAAAGCCTAAGAAAGTGACCACAGGCCCGGTTAAGGAGAGAGTTCTGACGGGTAATGATGTAAACCTAGATATTCTACCCAAAATTGTACACTGCGAGAAGGACGCAGGACCATATGTAACCGCAGGCGTCATGGTCACACGCGACCCTCAGTCAGGCGCTTATGATGTCGGTATATTCAGAATGCAGTTCAAGGGCAGGAATAGGTTCGGCGTTCTCTTCGGTGACTACTCAAAGCCAGCTAGGTTGATAAGGATGAATGAGGCCAATAACAAGCCCACTGAGTGCGCTGTCTTCATAGGGCATCATCCCGCCTGTATACTTGCGAGCCAGACTAAAGTACCCTATGGGATAGACGAATATGAGGTCATGTCCGGTCTACTCGATGAGCCAGTGGAGATAACTCAATGCGAGACAGTGGATTTGGAGGTTCCTAGTAGGGCGGAACTCGTACTTGAGGGCGTCATCCTTCCAATGGTGAGAGAGCCGGAAGCACCCTTCGGTGAGTACACCTGGTATTATGGGTTGGAGAGGGAGAGTCATGTGATGGAAGTGACTGCTATAACCCATAGGGAGGACGCGATCTTCCATGACATATTTAGTGCTCACCCCGACCACAATATGACAGCTCTTGTCCAACGTGAGGCGGTGCTGTATAGAAGAGTTAAGATGCTTGTACCCAGCCTACGCTCTGTACGTCTTCCAATCTCTGGTGTCTGTAGACATGTTGCATATGTCTCCATCAGAAAGGAGTTCGATGGTCAGGGAAAGCTTGCTGCGTTAGCTGCACTGGCCGCGGACCCGCTCTCAAAGCTAGTTGTGGTAGTTGATGATGACATAGACATATCGAACGAGTCTGAAGTAATATGGGCAGTGGCCACTAGAGCACAGGCTGATAGGGCCATCTTCATGGTGCCGGAAGCGTATGTAAGTGAACTCGATCCATCCAGCTATTCTATACATGGACGCAATACAAAGGACTCTCTTAACACAAAGTGGGCTATTGATGCTACCAAACCCGTAGGACTACCATTCGAAGAGAGGGCTGATGTACCAGCGGAGATATGGCGGCAGATAGACTTGTCGGAATATTTGGAGGTGGGTTGAGACGCAGAGTAGCTTGCACGAATTCATACTGGCATGGCTGAACATTAACACCATAGAGATAGCCCTGATAAGGGAGAACGACATGGTCAACTCATGGGACCTGAGGTCTGCCATGACAGAACTTGACAGAATCGCAAACATTGTCGCCACAACCAAATGGCCTCCCGAGGTTGCAGGCCAAGTTATGACAGTAGTCCGGTCGCTTGAGGAAGCTACTCACACCGTGAGGAACAAGGACTCAACTAGGGTGAAGGCAGCCCACAGGAGGCTACTGGCTTCTGTTCACACTTTGAGGGATGCTATACGGAGATACCTCAGTCCCTAGCTACTGCAGTATAAAATGTTTGAAATCCAGCTTGAAACCCCTATCTAGGGGGTCTGTTCTAACATCGATCAATACAGGTTTATCCAATCCAAGAGCCGACTTCAAGGTATGAGCAATCTCATCCTCTTTCTCAACGGTCAATGTAAAGGCCCCCATGCTCTCACCGAGCTTAGAGTAGTCGATTGGTGGGTCCAGCTCTGTCCCCACATACCTAGAGGCGTCCCCACCAAGCGCATCAAAGCTCATTTTCACTGATACGTATGAGCGATTGTTACATAATATGATTATGACTGGTAGGTTATATCTAGACGCCGTCCAAAGACTCTGGGGTGCAAACATAAACGCTCCATCACCTGTGAAGCAAACCACATGGCGGTCGTCTGCTGCCATTTTAACCCCAAGCGAGGCAGGAACACCCCAACCAAGAGATCCCGCGCTCCTACCTACGAGGGTCTTCGGCTTGCTGAAAGTGTAAAACGAGTCTAGGTACGTGGAAGAGACTACACCCTCATCAACTATAACAGTATCTTTTGGAAGGATGTTGTTCATCTCTTCTACTAGTTTCCAAGTTCTTACGAGTCCTACCCCCTCCCTCTTTCTGCAGGCGTCCTTTGAAGCTTCGATGAACTCCCTATAACTTCTCACAACAGATAACCTAGCGGACTTGCTCGAGAACTCTCGGCGTCCCGTGCTTCTAACTTCGTTTAGAAGCATCTCCAAAGCTGATTTCGGGTCGGCGACAATGCCCACATCTACCGGGTGCACACGGGCGATCTCCCACGGCGAAGTATGGATATGTACAAGTCTAGAATGTCTGGGTAAATAGGGTTTGTTACTGAAGGCACGTTCACTGAATACACGGCATCCCACTGCCAGAACAGCATCTGCCGCCTTAATGAATGGGTGGTTGGGGTCGAACACGCCCACGTACAGCTCATGATCATTGGGAAAGTTGATGGATTGGGTGAAAGGGTATGGGGACTCGGATACAACAGGCAGGGCCAGCTCCTCACAGAGTGTCATTAGTAGATGTAAGGCGTCAAATTCAGCTACCTGCCTACCGGCTATAACAACTGGTCGTTGGGCGTTCATCAGTAGGTGGAAGCATGTAGTTATAAGATCCTTATTCGGTGTAACTTGCTTGTTGATTCTGTACCTAGATGGTTCCACGGGCTCGTATCTCGCATCGGATTCTGAGACGTCCTCAGGTACTATTATGCAGGTGGGGCCTGGGTCATGAGGAGAGGTTGCGACCTTTATTGCCCTTCTGATTGCTCTAGGAACATCGTTAGGATTGCTCACCTTCCAACAAAACTTCGTATAATGGGCTGCAACACCCCGCATATCTTCCAACCAGAGACCAGGCTCATTCAATTCATGCCGGCTATCCGTGTCACCGAGGTAAATCACAAGAGGTGAACCATCGATATAGGCATTATAGAGGTTGGGAAGGGCTGTGGAAAGCCCGGGAGCGGCGTGCAGAGCAATGAACGTTGGCTTCCCCGTGTACCGGGAATAGCCATCCGCCATCCCCACAGACACATTTTCATTTAGTCCCGCCACAAGATCTATGCCACGATATGAGCAGGAACGCAGCAAACCTACGATTGTAGAACCGGCAAGACCGAAGAGCCAGTAGGCACCCTCCCGCACCATAATATCCGTAACCGTATCCGCAGCTTTCACCACTGCCTCCTCATCGCTTCTTCCAATTTTGAGAGGGCCAGTCTTTCAAATTCAAACAGTCGTGGGTCGTCATAACTTCTAGGTCTCGGAAGCTGGACTTCTAATATGGAATATATCGAGCCCGGTCTGGGAGTGAAGATTGCGACTCTGTCACCCATATATACTGCCTCAGAGATGCTGTGAGTGACGAAGACGACTGTTTTCCTGTCTTTCGCCCATATGCTTAGTAGCTCTGACTGCATGCGTCTTCTTGTTATCTCATCCAATGCTCCAAAAGGCTCATCCATCAACAGGATATCCGGGTCTGTGACTAGCGCACGGGCTATACCCACTCGTGTCTGCATCCCACCTGATAGCTGCTGCGGATAAGCATTTTCAAAGCCCTTCAAGCCCACCAGGCCTATGACGCCGCTTATTCTATCGTTCCACTCACCACGGCTTACACTGTTGTTGGATTCCAAGGCGAATTGTATGTTCTTCCAGACAGTTCTCCAAGGTAGCAACAAAGGTGTCTGGAAGACGGTGGATATCCTTGTTGGGCGGCTCTTGAGCTGGGCTATGCGAACGGTCCCCAAGTCATGCTGTTCAAGTCCTGCTATTATATTGAGGAGCGTTGATTTACCGCATCCCGAAGGGCCGAGTAGACAGATAAACTCTCGATCGTATATTGAGAGGGTGAGGTTTGAAATAGCACCTATGATTGTGCCATTGGGTAGTGTGAAGGATTTGGATACACCGTTAATGGTTATTATCTCCTCCACAACCTCTAGATTCCCGCCTGCTTCCGCCACTTGAAGGCCACCCCTTCCACATTCTTAAGTATTACATTATCTATGACGAGAATCAATAGTGTTATGGCAAGTGTCCATGCGAAGACCTGCTCCATGTCCAGCCGCCTATAGTACAAGTCAAGCATCCTACCAACACCAGATGGAAGCCCCACAAGCTCGGTAATAACAGTTAGTTTCCACGCCAGACTTATGGCGTATCTGGCACTTCCAAACATGTATGGATAAATCCAGGGGATAACAACGCTTCTTAATATCTTGGAGGTGCTGCTCCCCACGGACCTTGCCATCAAGAGCAGTCCCTTGTCAAGACTTCTCACACCTTCCCTTATGGCTATCACCACTGAGGGAAAAATAATCACAGCAGTAACGGCTATACCAGCGTATTCATTAGGGCCTATAGATAGAATGGCTATGATTATCCAAGCCAAGCTAGGGATCGTCATGATGATATAGATACTGTATTCAAGCAGTATGTCGCCCAACCTCCTAAGACCCATGAAGGAACCCACGAGAACGCCGGCGCCAAACCCGATGAGAAACCCGAGCCAAGTTCGCCTGACGGTGTCAGCCAAGTTTGTCCAGAGTATGCCGGCTGTAGCGTTAGAAACCAATGTTTCCACTGTCCGGACAGGGCCAGGCGCCCACCCGGGTGGTAGGAGGACTGAGAGCATCTCCCAACCTAGTATTAAAGCAACTGGTCCGGCCGTAGTCCTGATGGCCCTTTTGATGTTCATGTGGTTATTTCAGCCCTCCAGTTCAGAAGATGCCTCTCCAGCATTCGAAGAAACAGGGTATCAGATACCAGTATTACGATAGCGAAGGATAGAGTCCACGCGAATACTTGGTCCATACGTAAGACCCCGTAGTTGAAGCCAAGCTGGTAACCGATGCCGCTCTGCATACCTAGCAATTCAGCTATGATGGTAAGCTTCCATGCGAGACCAAGACCGTACCGGGATGCAGCTAGCAGGTAGGGGTAGATTGTCGGTATCACCACAGATCGGGTTATACCCCAGCTCGTGTGCCCAAAGCTCCTCGCCATCCTAACCGTATCGGAGTCCACAGTTCTGACACCTTCTCTTATTCCTATGGCGAATACAGGGGAGCATATCGCCACCACGAAGAAGATGACTGATAACTCGCTTAGTCCAAACCATATAAGGGCCATCACAGCCCAGGCCACGCTGGGAAATGAGACAAGTATTATTACAATCGGGTCCAGTAAGTCGTTGAAGAATTTTCGTATGCCCATTAGCAGGCCGAGACACGTGCCAATCATGAGTGAGAGTAGGAGGCCCGTGAGGACTCTTCGGATGGTGTCGAGGAGATGGGTGAACAGGACTCCAGTTACTACATTACGGGCTAGGGTGTCGATAACTGGTATGGGACCGGGGATTAGACGCTCAGGAAACAATAAAGCAAGTAACTGCCATACGGTAACTGGTATGGCTACTGATGCGAGCCTCAGAAATATTGGGCTGGTCAGGCTACGGCCTGACTTCACGTATCAATACCCTTGGGTCGTCCACTGCGTTTTGGCTGATGGCTCCGGCGTCACGAATTATGCGGATATTCAGTGCAACATTATCAAGGTTCCAAGCATCAGACCGCAGGTATAATGGAACTATTCGCTCCTTATAGACGGCAATGGCTTCAGGACTGTCCGGCAACCTTGTCAATGAGGCGTATCTCTTCATTGCCTCGTCTGGATTGTTATGAATCCAATCTACTGCCTCATTCCATATCTTTACAATTTTTCTAACAGCTTCTGGATACCTATCAAGAAACGCAGATTGAACCCCTATCCCCGTGAATACAAGGTCGTAGCCAGTCTTCTGCCTCCAGACTTGGTTCACATCTGCAAGCTCACGCGCTTGCCCTGTCACAAGTAGCAACGATGTAAATGGGTCAAATATAGAAATGAAGTCTGCATCACCCTTAGCCATGATCTCAGGCAGCACAGGTGGCGGACCAGTGAGAACCTTACTAGCAGACTTCTCCAGGTTCGGGAGACCAGCGTATTCGAGTACTGGTGAGACATCGTCAGGCTGGTCTAGTATTGCGTAAACTTTACCTCTAAGATCCTGTAGGCTCGTAAAAGGTGAGTCCGGTTTCACGAGTACCGACTGAAGGCCACGTAGTGAAGCACCTACCAACACGATATTACGTCCAGCGCCTCTGAATTCTGCTGCAGTATGCACGCTGAGAGGAAGTTCTATATCGAGTTGCCCAACTCCGAACGCAGTATTCATATCGTCCGGATTCGGAAACTCAACCCATTCTATGTTCAGTCCCTCACGTTCAGCCAGCTTGTTTTCCTTTATGTAGGCCACGGGTAAACCAGAGATAAACGGCTCGTAACCCACTCGGACTTTGTCAGGCAGAGGTGGTGGAAGAGTCAAGAAGTATACGGTCACAGCCAAGGCGATTATAACCACAGCCCCAATAACGGCTGCGATCAGTCCCCTTCTTCGCATGTCTACTTGCTTCTTGATGAGGTATTTAAATCTTTGAAGCTTTCCGAGAAGTGAATAGCTCTCTTAACCCTGTAAGGGGTCAGCGGCATCTCATCAATCTCGACACCCAATGGACGCAGTGCATCCTCAACGGCATTGAGAAGGGCCACAGGAGGAGGTATGGCTCCACCCTCTCCACCACCCTTGAACCCACCTACGGTATAAGGTGACGGTGAAGACAGATGCTCTATTGTGAGCGGGGGCGACTCTACAGCGGATGGGAGTAGGTAGTCCATCAATGTTGTGTTTAGTGGATATCCGTTTTCGTCATAGCTCAGTTCTTCAAATAGTCCGCCCCCAATCCCCTGGACAACTCCACCTGCTATCTGCCCATCCAACAGAAGAGGATTTATGATGTTCCCAGTATCGCTTACAAACACTTGACCGAGGATCTTCACCGCACCAGTTTCAATATCCACCGCTACTGTCACTCCGTAAGCACCGGAGCTATAGGTAGGATAGATATTCGTCCTCCCCTTTTCATCCGGGAGATATCTTAGATTGGGTAGGACATATATGGAGCTTTCTTCAAGTGAGGGTGCCATATCACTTGGCATCCGGTAGGGCTGGGTATAAGCTATTTTTGCCAAATCTTTCATAGTGATAGATCTTGATGGTGTATCCTTGACCCATATCCTACCATCCTCAACCAATAGGTCAGCTTGGTTAGCCTCAAGTAGGTATGCAGCTATCCTCGTCAACCGGTCCCTGAGTTTCCTACATGCTGTGGCAACAGCTCCCACGCCAGCGACTGAGGACCGGCTGGCCCAAGCTCCCAAACCATATGGGCATTCCTCAGTGTCACCCTCAACAACGTGCACCATTTCAATCGGTAGCCCTAGCTCGTCCGCCGCTATCTGTGCCAAGGCTGTCTTATGTCCTTGGCCTTGGTCGGCAACTCCAACATAGACCGTTATTTCACCAGAGGGCCACATTCTCACCTTCGCGCTCTCATACCCAGTATGCAATGAATTGGGAACAGCGTTAGCCACAGGCTCAAGCATAAAGACGATACTTACCCCACAATACACACCGTTCCTCCAAAGACTTTTCTGACGCGACCTGAACCCATCATAATCGATAAGCGTCTTCACCCTCGCCATACATTCAGCGTATTGACCACTATCGTACATTGCTCCCGTAGTTGAAACATAGGGAAACTCATCTGGTTTTATAAGGTTCTTGACTCTCAAATCAACAGGGTCTACCCCGAGTTCCCTTGCAGCCTTATCCATCGCGTGTTCTATTACATAGTTCGAGTCGGCCTTCCCAAAACCGCGGACGGCGCCATAAGGCGCCTTGTTAGTTCTCACACACACCATCTCGACCAAGTAGTTGCTGACTCTGTAGCCACTTGGGATGAACCTAGCAGTAGCCATAACAGAAGCTAAGCCTGGTTGGGGAACGTATGCCCCTAGGTCGGCCAAAAATCTATCCTTTATAGCCAGCAGTGTACCATCCCGCCTGAAGCCGAGTTCTACGTAGTGAACTTGCTCCCGTGAATGGCATGTGGCCATTAGATGCTCACTTCTAGTCTCAATCCATTTCACAGGTCTCCCCAACATCTTTGAGGTTAGAGGGATGAGGGGTTCTTCTTGGTATAAGGGTATCTTGACCCCGAACCCCCCACCCACATGTCTGGCTACCACACGTATTTTATGCTCAGGAATGTTGAGAGACTGGGCGATCACCGATTTGAATATGTGAGGAGTTTGGACGCTTGCGTAGATTGTCATGCTGCCGTCTCCGGGGTTGTAAGCTGCCACATACCCCCTAGGCTCTATCGGTGAACCCGTATACCTATGCCTCCTCACTCTATCCTTGACAACTACATCCGACTGCTCAAATGCGGACGCAACATCACCAGACTCAAACCTTGTCGAAAGCACAATGTTGTCAGGCCAGCCCTCATGTATTATGGGCGCATCATCTCTAATGGCTTTTTCCATATCTACTACCGGTGGTAATTCTTCGTAGTTAACTGCTATTAGTTCAAGGGCATCCTGTGCAACATACCGGTCTTCTGCTATGACAATAGCCACGGGCTCCCCGACATAGAACACTTTATTCACAGCAAGACAGTAACATTCTGCACGTCTCATCTGTGGATGTGAGACTGTCAGTGGGAGAGGGGGGAGAATCTTAACAATATCGCTCCCAGTCAATACGAGAGCAACCCCTTGGGATCTTCGTGCCTCGGAAACATCTATGCTTCTAATTCTTGCATGGGGATACGGGCTTCTTAGAAAGGCGGCGTACAGCATTCTAGGTAGGAAAACATCGTCAACATATGTTCCTAACCCTCTGACCAGCGTGGGATCTTCAGCTCTTCTCACAGCTTGCCCTATAAAGTCACCCAAAAAGACTACACACCTCAGAATCCAATGAATACACCTTCTTAAATCCATTACCATAGCAGAATTGATGATGTCCTGATAGACAGCACCAGTATGTTTCATAAATGCCATGGTCTTAGGAGAGATTAGAACAAAAAGTTTCCCGTTCTCAATCTCTTTGTTGTGTCTGGTTCCAAGGTGATAGCCCTTCAAAAAGAGATCAAGAGTTCATCTAGCTCGAATAACACGACTCCCGCGAAAAAGGCAAGATAATCACCCAACGGTTTTTAAGAATCACACTATAGGGATTAAAAGTGGTTTTGTTCCAAGAGCATCCATTGTGGACAAAGTCTTAACCGCTCATAACTGGCTTTGCTCATCAGAAAAGAGGCATAACCTAGTGCCCGCAAAGGTATTTGGGGGTATGGCCCCCGGGGGAAGCTGTTCGAGATCTATGATGAACTAGCAGTTATAGCTTGTACCCTATTTTTCTGATAAACTCCTTTCTCTCTTTTATTTGTTCTTGACCCTCTATTCCTTTCGGCTTAAAGCCGTCCACCACGCCCAATAGGCTGCGGCCCTGCTCGGTCTCGGCAACTATCACCTGTAGTGGGTTGGCTGTGGCTGCCAGTATTGTGCAGACTTCCGGGACGTCTTTGAGGCGTTGCATTATGTTGATGGGGTAGAAGCCTCTGATGTAGAGGAGGAACGTGTGGCCGCATCCTATTCTGAGGGCTGTCTGGGCTGCTGTGTCTCTCAGTTCAGGGTCTGTGCCCTCATGTCTGATGAGGCATGGCCCGCTGGCCTCCGTGAAAGCTAGGCCGAACTTTGGGTTGGGGACTGTGTTTACGATGGCCTCGTATATGTCCTCCACACTCTTGATGAAGTGGCTTATGCCTAGGATTACGTTGCACCCCTCAGGCGGCTTGACATCAATAACCTCCAACTTGATGCTGGACATGAATATTCATCGACATTCTTGGATAAATAATTTCACATGCTCCTCTCGATGAGGAAACGACAGAGCATAGCCAGCTTATCTCTAGCCTCTGAGGGCTTCAGAAGCCTCTCCACTACCGCCCATGACTCGGAGAGTATTCTAACCGCTACCTCTCTGGCATATTTGTCAGCGCCCGACCTTCTCACCAGCTCTATGGCCTCGGCTATGAGTGACCCGTCCTGCGTATGCATGGCTAGAATCTCCTTCAACCTAGCAGCGTCTTCAGGCTGTAAGTGTCTCATAGCATAAACTGTGAGTATGGTTTTCTTGCCCTCTGTGATGTCTCCACCCACCTCCTTTCCATACTTCCGCTCCTCTCCGAAGAGGTTCAGCAGGTCATCCTGTATCTGGAAGGCTACGCCTATCGATTCTCCGAACTCCCCCAGCTCCCTTCTCACCTCGTCTCCACAGCCTGCGGCTATGCATGCCAGCTCGACGGCGAGCCTAGACATAGAGCCTGTCTTAAGCGCACACATCTGGAGATACTGCTCCACCGAGACATCATCCACTAGCCCCCTATGCCACACAATATCCATCGTCTGGCCCAGGCTCAGTCTAACCATATGCTCCACATATAGGATTGATAGCTTGGCGGCAGTCTGCGGGTCGAGCTTACGTAAGAGAACATGGACTGGGATATAGTAGAGGGCGTTGCCAGCGTTGACGGCTATATCCACACCATAAATCCTATGTATGCATGGTGCTCCCCTCCTCATCAGGCTTCCATCCTCCACATCATCGACGATCAATGTAGCGTTGTGAATTATCTCTGGAATGGCTGCGAACTCCAGTATGTCCTTGGAGGTTCCGCCCAACGCCTCATAGGTGAGTATTGTCAGGGCTGGTCTCCACCTCTTCCCACCACGTCCCAGAAGGTCCCAAAATGGTCTGGAAATCCCATCCGTGAGTGACTGGGTCTCATAGGCGTAACGGGGTTTTCCGAAGAATCTCTCCAAGTAGCTAAGCTTGAACTCCTTGGGCGCCAGCTGCTCCATTATCTCATCAACCCTTTTGGAGTATTCGGCTAGCACGGCCAATATGTCTTGCTCCTTCATCTCCCACCGGATTGACTATGCATCTGGGTTAAAAGGAGTTAGGCCCTCAGGCCACGCCTCCTTAGATAGGATGAGACAGCCTCATTCGCCTTACGCGCTTCCTTGGTCAGGAGTGTCCTCTGGGCTAGATATTCCCTGTAGCTCCCCGTCCAGCCAGCGTATTTCTTGAGATATCCCTCCTGACCTAGCAATCTATCAACTGTGGCTACGTATCTCTCCACATCCTCAGCGCTAACTGGTGTGTAACCATCCACGTGGAGGACGGTTTCTATGGGCCACCTAGGTCTCTGGGGTGGCGCCTCATCCTTCTCACCTATGAGGAGGACAACCAATGGAATCACGCCGGCGGGGAGCTTCAAAACCTCGGAGATCCGCTCACACTCGTAAAGTCCGCAGTCTAGGATAAGCGTTCCATATCCCATTATCTCCGAGGCCAGAATCGCATTCATCACGGCCAGTCCCACCTCAAAGACTCCGAGCAGGGACTCGGCTGGATAGGCGTCAGCCCTCAGAACATGCTCTGTTACAAGGCTGTCCAGAAGTGTGGTTACCCTCTTGAGATCTAGGCAGACGACTAGAGCTGCGCCAGCCTGTCTGATGGCATCACTTCCGCAAATCTTGTACAGCTCCTCCCTCAGCTCAGCCCGCTCCACAAGTATGAAGGAATATGCTTGGTAGTAATATGGTGCGGCCTGCCCAGCCTCGATGATCACCTTGAGGACATCCCTATCTATCCCACCCGGTCTGAAGCGCCTGATCGAGCGTCTGGAGAAGATGATGTTGAATAGGGCATGAGGCTTTTTCATTTAAGATGTGCGTGGATCCGGTGTAGATAAATATAAAAAAATTAGTGGTAGTTGGGTGGGTTCAATGTTTTGATTCCCAGCTGCTCCAGCAGACGGTCCACCTCTTGGCTCTCATCTGTTGATGTCTGAAGGCCTTGGGCGGCTGTCGGCACCTCGCTCACCTCTAGGACCTGATCTGCGGCCGACAATCCGGTCAGTATCAGCGACACCTGCATGCTGGACGTGTATGTATCCTCCACCCTAGCCCCCCATATCACAAGTCCATCGTTACCCATTAGCTCGGAGATTATCTCCGCCGGCCTAGCTGCCTCCGAGAGCTGCATATCCTCACCCCCACTGACATGGACTATTGCGCCTGAGAGACCTTCATATGATGCGTCTAGCAAGGGTGATTGGAGGGCGATGAATGTGGCTTCTTCTGCCTTATTGGGTGAGGATGACCTGCCTATGCCCAAGGAAGCCAGCTTACCCCTTGATATGATGGTCTTGAAGTCGGCGTAGTCGATGTTTATCAGGCCTGGCTTGGCTATGGACTCTGTTATGCTGTGAATCATGTTGCTTATGACCTCATCGGCTAGGCTGAAGGCCCTCTTGATGCCATGCTGTGGGTAGAGGTCTAGAAGCTTATTGTTGTCCACAACGACTGAGGTGTTGGTGTGCTTCCTCAGCTCCTCCAACCCCTGAAGGGCTAGCCTCTTCCTCACCTGCCCCTCGAAGACAAAGGGCAGGGTCACCACGCCCACGACTATCGCGCCCTCCTCCCTAGCGGTCTCAGCTATGACCGGGGCAGCGCCAGTCCCAGTTCCTCCGCCCAGTCCGGCAGCGATGAAGACTATGTCGGAGCCTTGGAGAGACTTCCTCAGCTCCTCCCTCGACTCCTCAGCCGCCATCCTACCTCTCACTGGGTCACCTCCAGCGCCTCGGAGCTTCGTCACAGTCTTTCCCAACAGTATCTTCCTATCAGCCCTTATGAGGTCTAGGTGCTGTAGGTCGGTGTTGGCCGCCATCGTCTGGACGCCGAAGAGACCGGCTTCCATAAGCCGGTTCACAGTGTTGCATCCGGCCCCTCCGACTCCCACCAGCTTTATCCTAATGTCCTCAACCGGTGAAGTAGCATCTATCAGGTCACTCACTCACCTGTACCTCCACCCTGATGAAGTCTCTGACAGCCATTCTGATAGCTTCGGCGCGATTGGGGTATAGCCTACGCCTTACCAACTCGTCGATCGCCTGTAGGTATGGTTCAGGTAGGTGCACGGTCACTACTCGCACTATTTCTTCACCTCCTCGGTTGGTCCGTTGGGGATCATGTTATCGGATAAGGGTTGGTAATACGTCCGTATACCTCCCGTCTCCCGTTCTAATCAATTTTCACCCATCCCTCCAGCGGAAAATGGTTGATGTCGGGCAACCTGTTGTGGTATGTTACCAATATATGATAGTTTTGGACTGTTCCAGAGGAAGATGGCGTGGGTCACCTGGACTCCACATTAGAAGCTGTGAGGGCTGCTTTGGAGAAACTGTGCCGTGAGGACGAGTCGGCGGTCGTGCTGGTGGAGGGGCCTAGGGATGAGAAGAGTCTGAGGGCGGTAGGCTTTGGTGGCAGGGTAGTCCACTTGAGGGCGTTGAGAGAGCTGGTGGACACTCTCCCATCTTCAGCTAAGGTGATTCTGCTGCTGGACTTTGATAGGGAGGGTAGGGCTATGACCAAGAAGGTGGCTAAGATGCTTGCATCGGAGCATGTGAAGGTGGATCTCTACTACTACCGTGAGCTGAGCTCTGTCAAGAGACTGGGTGTCAACACCGTCCAAGACTTGGTCTCCCTACTTGAAGGATGATGATAGTATATCATTGAGCTCTTGTGTGGCGAATATGTTGCCACGGACCTTGAGCCGTCCTGAGAAGAAGGCCTTGACTGCGTCTAGCTCACCCTTCATCACAGACACCAGGTCCTGCTGGCTTGCCTCGATTGTGGAGGTGGGTGTTGGATGGAGCCCCTCCACAAGTCTTATCGTGTTGGATGACACCTCGATATAGAATGGCTCGCCGTCGGATGGTTTGAACTGGAAGATCCGCTCCCACCCGCTCATCTTGTTGAGAAGCTCCGGTCTACCCTTCACAGCTTCCACAATCCTGGAAGCCTGCTGATACGCCTCCCTACCACTCATCTCCGACATCCCACGTACGCCCCCATATTAAAATGGTTTATCTCCCCTTGAAGGATGGCTTCCTCTTGGAAAAGAATGCGGAGACACCTTCCATGAAGTCTTCGGTGGAGAGAAGGAGGCTGAATAGGCTTCTCTCCACTGCTAGTCCCAAGTCTAGTGGAGCGTATCTGCTGATGTTGATTGCTTGTTTCGCAGCCTTCAGGGCTAATGGAGGTCTCTCAGCCAGTTTCATGGCGGTCTCCCTCACCCTCTCATAAAAGTTCCCGGCGGGAAAAACCTTGTTGACAAGACCTATCCTATGAGCCTCAGCCGCATCGATCCTCTCGCCAACGAGGATAAGCTCCTTAGCACTGGCAACCCCTACTATCCGGGGAAGCCTCTGCGTCCCACCAGCCCCCGGAATTAGGCCCAGTAGGATTTCCGGCTGTCCAAACTCACTCCTGTCGGTCGCCAGCCTTATATCGCATGCAAGGATGAGTTCGCATCCACCGCCAAGTGCATACCCATCGACGGCGGCAATCAAAGGTTTGGAGAGGGACTCCATGGTGTTCGTAAGCTCTTGGAATTCTGTGAGCAGCTGGTAGCCCCTTGCTGGCGTGGCAGCCTCGGTGAATGCACTTATGTCGGCTCCGGCTGAGAAGGCTCTGTCACCAGCTCCCTTCAGTACAATGACACGCACCCCTTCATCCCGCTCCAGCTTTTTTATTGCATCCTTAAGCTCCTCAATCATCTTAGGGGAGATAGCGTTGAGCCTGTGGGGTCTGTTGAGTGTAAGCCAAGCGAGGGGGGGCTCCCTCTTCAAGACTATCTCACTGTAGATCCCTTCCTCTTTCTCATATCTGTGGAAGCCCTCACCGGCCTTTCTCCCAGTCTTGCCCTCGGATACCAGCTTCATGAGGAGGGGGTCGGGCTTGTAGGCTTCTCCACACTTCGCCATGAGACTCTCCAGCATATGGACGACGTTGTCAAGTCCCCAGTTGTCAGCCATCTCGAGAATGCCGCTGGGGTATCCTAGTCCAAGCTTGACAGCCGTCTCCACATCCTCGATGGATGCTACACCATTCCTCACAATCCAAGCAGCCGAGTTTATGGAGGGGGCGAATAGCCTGACGAGGTCAATCTTCTGACCCGCATCTCTAGGTATCTCGGGCCTCTCATACTTGTCCCCTCTATATTCGTAGAAGCCACGTCCGCTCTTCTGACCATACATCCCCCTCTCATAGTATTGCTGGAATATGGGACATACCTCCAAGCCGCCGGGCTCTCTACTTCTTATTGATGTGAAGGCCATGTAGAAGACATCCAGCCCAGAATAGTCAGCCAGCTCGAAGACACCCATCGGCAGGCCAACCCTGAACCTCACGGCAGAGTCTATCTCCACCACACTGGCCTCTCCCCTATGGACCATCCAGCACGCCTCATTGAGAAGCGGTGCGAGTATTCTGTTGACTATGAAACCTGGGACATCCTTCCTACACACTATCACGTGCTTACCCATTCTCCTCCCTAGCTCGACGGTGGCCTCCACAGTCTCCCTGGAGGTCTTCTCACCCATCACCACCTCCACCAAGGGCATCAGGGGTGGTGGGTTGAAGAAGTGCATACCCACAACCCTCTCGGGACTGTTGGTGGCCTCAGCCAACTCGGTTATGGGAAGTGTACTTGTGTTGGTGGCGAGAATAGCTGTGGGCTTGGCCATGCGGGAGACCGTGGTAAATATCTTCTTCTTCAACTCAAGGTTCTCAGGTACGGCCTCTATCATGAAATCGGCTTGGGAGGCTGCTTCTTCAAGGTTGGTCGAGGTCCTGATCCTGCCCAACGCCCTTTCAGCCTGCTCCCGGGTTAAACGCTTCTTCTCAACAAACTTGTCTAAACTCCATCTGATCTTCTCAAGTCCTTTGGCGAGATAATCCTCGGTGACATCAACCATCACCACATCCAACTCGGCTAGGGCGGCCAACTCGGCTATCCCATGCCCCATAACCCCTGCTCCCACAACTAGAACCAGCATCTCGGATGGGCTGGGTGAATGGAGTTATTTAACCTAGCTATGTGGACACTCTGAAGAACCTAAGGGCCTTCCTAAGGGTGTGGGCGAGCAGCTCAATCTCCTCAGGAGTGTTATATATGTGGAAGCTGGCCCTCGTAGTGGCCGACAGCCCCAGCTTAGTGTGTATCGGCATGGCGCAGTGATGTCCAGCCCTCACGCATATCCCCTCCCTGTCTAGGAATGTGGCCAGGTCGTGGGGATGTATATCTGCCAAAGTGAATGAGACAAGTCCACACCTGTCACGGTAGTCGGATGGGCCGTATATCCTAAGCTGCGGTATCTCCGAGAGAGCGTCGATGGCATGTCTCGTCAACTCCATCTCATGCGCCCTCACCTTATCCATTCCCACCTTATCCAGATAGTCAATGGCGGCCGCAAGTCCTATGGCACCGGCTATGTTTGGGGTTCCAGCCTCAAACTTCCACGGTACCTCATTCCAAGTGGAGCCGTCAAGGCTTACCTCCCTAATCATCTCACCACCACCCATGAAGGGCTCCATCGCCTCAAGGAGATGCCTCTTACCGTAGAGCACACCTATGCCCGTTGGACCCAACATCTTATGCCCGCTAAAAGCCAGAAAATCACAGTCCAGCTCACGCACATCCACCCTCATGTGTGGGACGGCTTGAGCGCCATCCACCACGGCAATCGCACCCATCTCATGGGCCAGCTTTGTGAGATTCTTAACATCATTGATCGTCCCCAAGACATTGGAGGCATATGTGAAGCTGAAGACCCCCAGGCCTTCACCCCTATACTCGTCTAACATTGTGGTGTCAAGATATCCATCCCTGTCGAATGGAATGTAGGAGATGGGGAGTCCCTTCATCTTGGAGACAATCTGCCATGGCACGATGTTACTATGGTGCTCCATCTCAGTTAGCAGAATCCTCTCCCCCCTATCCATCCTCCCCAGCGTCCAAGCGTAGGCCAATAGATTCAGAGCCTCGGTGGTACCCCTCACAAAGACAATCTCCCTAGGGCTGGCGTTTATGAATGATGCGACAGCCTTCCTCGCGGCCTCATAGGCCTCCGTGGCTTCCACACTTATGGAGTAGATGCCACGATGTACGTTGGCGTTATACTCCCTATAGAAGCGCTCCACAGCACCAATAACCTGCGCTGGCTTCTGACTTGTTGCTGCGGAGTCCAAGTAGATGAGCCGCCGTCCCCCTCTGGCTGTGAATATGGGGAAATCTGACCTAACCCTTCCCAACCCTGTCAGGAGCTTATTCTCCATGTCACAGTAACATGTTTGTGATATATATTAAGTTGGGTGGGTATAACAGTTTAGGAGACGGCTAAAGGACGGCTCAGCCCGAATAGACGGGTCTCTTGGAGAGCTCCACAGGTATCTTGAGGGGCCTGAATGGGTAGCCTCTCGTCTCCGACGCTATCTTGCCTGAGAGGCCCCTTAAGGTCATCCTCGACCGCCCACCAGTCTTTCTCACACGTACATTGAGCCTGCCAGTCCTCACTTCCCTCCCACCCACAACCACGATGTAGGGTATCCACGCCACCTCAGCCTCGTAAACCTTCTTGGAGAGGCTTTCATTCCTATCATCAAGGTCGGCCCTAACCCTCATCGCTGTCAATCTCTCCACCACCCGCCTAGCGTGCTTCAAGTATTTCTCGCTGACGGGGATGACCCTCACCTGAGTGGGGCTGAGCCATGTGGGAAGCATGGGTGGCCTGCACCTCAGCGCAGTGTCCAGCACAGTGTATAGATACCTCTCAATCGTCCCTATTAGGGCGGTGTGGAGTATGACGGGGTAGGCCTTCCGCCCCTCCCTGTCGGTGTAGGATATGCCGAACCGCTCAGCATTTCCAGTATCAATCTGGACAGTTCCAATCTCCCTCGGCCTACCTATTTTGTCTATGATGTGATACTCGATATTCAAGACCCAATAGTAGTTGCTTCCCTCGGGATAGAATGAGAGGAGGACAGGCTTCTTCTCCCTAGCCACCAGCTCCCTGAAGAACTCTGGGTTGGACTCGTAGAACTCCCTGGAGGTGAGGTTATAGAGTGAGACATAGTCTCTGCCCATCTTCTCAATCTCCGCATATATCTTATCATGTACCTTCTTGAAGACCGTCATGGCCTCCTCCAAGTCCCTGCAGAATATGTGCAGGTCGGGCATAGCCATCTTCCTAACCCTAAAACCCAGAACCAGCTCTCCAGATTGCTCCAGCCTATAGCTGTCAGCTATCTCGAAGGCTCCGAAGGGCAAGTGTTTATAGCTAATCACCCAATCCTTTGCCAAGGCGAACTGCTGGAAACAAGCCGCATACCTCATTACATATGCCCTCCCATCCACATCAACCCTGTACATCCTCTGGCCGAATAGGCCTGCATGCTCCCTGATGGGTTTGCTCTCAAGGCTGAAGAGGTTTGTCCCCCTCACACGGTAGACAGGTATCCCCAGCTCCTGCACTACCTGGTCAGCGTAGTCGGCTATCAGGTCGAAGATTATCGACCCCTCAGGACCATATCTCATATGTCCTTGGTCCGACATCTCCTCCCAATCCACACCTAGCCTCTTGAGAACCTTGATGTATTCGGGCTGGCCCGCCGGCGCTTTCTCCCTGCCCAAGGCCTCCTTCTCCAAGAGTATCCTAAACTCCTCTGGTAGATTGGCTGTGGATGCTTCGTCGGGACGTATATGCTGTCCGGCCGGGGTCAGGATTAGGTATGTCTTGGAGGGGGGCTTGACTTCGGCCTTGGCTACTTCAGCCTTGGAGAAGACCCTAGACCTCTCGGCCAGCGGGTGTCCCTTCACACTTATAGAGAGGGCCTTGTTCCAGCCGAAGGGCGCCTGTACAACCTCCAAGCCGAGCTGTGACGCCATTTCGCTCATCAGCCTGACCATCTCCAGTGCATGCTCAGGACTGGCCAACTCATGGGCCAGATGGGCGAAGGGGTAGATCACTACCCTGCCCACCTTCAGCCTACCCATATATTCATACGCGTCCTCCATAGCCATCTTCGCCACCGACTCATCGTCGTCAGGCTCCACTGAGACAAACATGACTAGGGCGTCATCAACCCTCCTAGGAGATGTGTCCGAGTCCTCGGCCTGAGGTATCTCCTTCCTGATGGGCTGGTACTCTATGTAGTTGACATGCATCTCCAAAATTCTCAATTCGCCATCAACAGACTATCCACACGTATTTAACATGAACGCTATGGACCGTACCTAGCTCTCTCAAAGTCCCTATCCTTCCTGCTCAGTCTCTTATACTCCCGGTAATGCACCCTACATAGGTAGGACCTCCTCTTAGCCTCGTCCAAGAGCGTTAGATACTTCTTGACGGCTCCTGTCGAGATAGAGATGGAGGCTTGACCACCGCAGTTAAGCACGCTGCAGGCTACACCTTTAGAAACCCGGCCCATCGGAACTCCACAGAACTTGCTGACTTTTGAGTGTGAAGTGGATGAACGGCATCCTCCCATTCATCCTGAGCCCTAGATAGAGCCTGGGCAGGTATTCCTGAAGCTGCTGACGGTCTGGAAACCCCTCCTCCCTATAATGGGACAGCGCCTCCAGGACACTCATGCACATGAGCACCAACATCTCGGCCTCCACGTTTCTCCGCCTATCAGTTACCTTGGGCCTATCAGCATAGACATGTCAGTCAGGCCTGACAGTAGCGGTCTTCTCGCCGGCCAGTATCTTGTCCAACATCTCAGCAGCTTTAAACGTAGGGACCCCACGCATCTCCCCACCAGCAAAAGGCTTTAACTTAAACCCTGCCACTTACACTTGGTATGGTGTCCGCCGCCGACCTATTGGATGGTGAGCTGGAGGGTGGGGCAGTCTACCTGCTATATGGGGCCGCCGGTGTGGGCAAGACTACACTCGCCATGACCGCGGCAGCCAAGACCGTGGCTAGAGGTAGGAAGGTGGTATGGGTTGACTGCGGCGGCAGACTATATCTCGGGAGGCTTCATCAGATACTTGGTCTTGCCGGAGCAGACCTGGGCTGGGTATATATCTCATCACCACAGACATTTGGGGAGCAGTCTGATGCTATACTCAGGGTGGCCGACCTCCTCCCATCCAAGACTGGGCTAGTGGTGGTGGATGACTTTACATACCTGCACCGTCTAGCCCTATCCGGCGACGTTTCCGCGGACTTGCACACCTACGAGACTCTTGCCTTCCAAGCCGCTCTTTTGAAAGAGTTATCCTTGGAACGTGGCATACCGACGCTTCTGGTGGGACATGTACACGAGATACCTGAGCAGGGCATCTCGGCTCCCGTAGCCTCCCGAATTGTGACATTCTGGGCTGACGCAGTGGTTAGGGTTGACTACGAGGCTGGAGTTAGGCGTGTTGTAGAGGAGAAGCCCAGCACATACACCGCATCATTTAGAATCACCACGGAGGGCGCGTTGTCTATCCGCTCTTAGCCATGAACCCACTAATTATCCCTAGAGCTGAGAATATTATAAGAAGTGTGCTGAAGACGAACATCACCCTAGCACTCCTCACACTTGTCCTTCTCTGGATTGCCAATCCGTAGAGGAGGAGGCCGAGGAATGCGAGGAAGTAGTAGGTGCCGGTTACGAATAGCTCTGCATAGGTCTGCGTCCGCATATCTGGGTAGAAGACCCTAATCACACCGCCCACCACAGCCACGCCTATGGAGACGCCGGATGAGAGAGCGTAAACCACGCCGCTCCCAACCACGACAGTCAACAGTGCTAGGAGTATGTAGAGAGCTGTCTGGACCTGCTTTGAGCCCGCAATCTGGGAGAGCTTGTCCAGCCATCTGTCAAGGAGACCTATTAATGATGACATCCCAGTCCCGAGTGCGATGTTTCAATATTTAAATGAGACTAGTCGGCTAGGAGTACTGTCAAGTTAGGGTTGTGTATGTTTATCTTTTAACTGGTTTTGTTAGGAGGTCTGTTCTTTTACAGATTTATCCCTTTATAAACCATTCTAGAGTAAAGGTAATACCATCATATCAGAAGAAAATATGTCAGACCTTAACTTGACAGTCTAGCTAGATTAGGGCACATGCTTAAATAACCACAATCCCACCGAGAAACCGCCAGCATGAAGCACACCCCCATCAGCGTCCTGCGAAGGTTTGACAGGACGTTGGGAAACAGGTCTCAGCTTTTCGAATTGGCTCTCCTACTCCTCATTATGGGGATAGCCTTCATTATTAGGGTGCTGCCGATGCGTTGGGGTGTCACTCTCTCTGAGTTCGACCCGTGGATACAGTACAAGGAGGCAACATATATCATAGAGAGGGGATGGTCTGGGTTCGCTGAGTTCTTCCACTGGCATGATACGGAGTCATGGTATCCTTGGGGCAGGGACATGGGTCGGACAGCTTTTCCAGGCATACCATTCGCCATGGCCTTCATATATCTTATCCTAGCTGGGATTGGATTCAGATCTGACCCGCTGGAGCTGGCGTCCATACTCCCAGTCGTATACTCCCTCGCATCTGTCGTGCTCATGTATTTTCTCGGCAGGCAGTTGGGCGGATCGTCAACCGGGTTAGCGGCGGCACTATTCATAGCCCTAAGCAACTCTAACATAAGCCGTAACCATCTAGGATGGTTCGATGATGAGAGCCTAAGCATACCGTTGATGCTTCTGGGGTTCACAGCCTATCTCACAGCCCTGAGTGAGAAGAGGACAACCGTAGGTGTGATAGCCTATTCCATCCTAGCTGGAGCAGCACTCGGCGCCATGTCCGCAAGCTGGGGCGCTCACAAATTCCCCCTAGCCCTCATACCATTCTTCGCAGTAATGGCAGCACTCCTGGGAAAGTACAGCCCGAGACTCCTAATAGCAACTGCCACCACCTTCTCGCTCTACACGCTGATAGCTACCTCTGTGCCCAAGCTGGGGATGACGTACATCTTTGAAGCCACAATCTTCTCAGGCTTCATAGGACTGGGAATACTGGCAGTATTTGAGGCGGCTTCAAGGTTTGTGACCGCGGAGAGGAGACGGATATTTATCGCAACTATTTTGGCTGGCATCGTTATAGCAGCTGTGGCTGCCATAACACTGGGAGTCTTGGGCGTTCCAGGACTAAAATTCATCTCAGTTGTCCTGCCCCAGCTGAGGGATGTGCTACCCATAGTGGTTTCCGTGGCTGAGAATCAGGTGCCAACATGGTCCATAATGTTCTCAGACCTGGGGATTTTCCTACTAATGGTCCCCTTCGGAATATACGTTCTCCTGAGGAGAGGTGGGCTGGCCAGCCTCTTCATAGTTGTTTACACGATTCTGAGCATATACTTTGCATCGTCTATGGTGAGGCTGTCACTCGTCGCAGCACCTGCCGTAGCGATAACGGCTGGACATACATTCTCAACAGTCTTCAGCCAGGTGGGTAGGATGTTCTCAGCCGCAAGGATGCCTAAGAGGAGGGGGGCTGGGCTTCCGCTGGGCTACTCACTCATAACACCCCTGATAATACTTCTCCTAGTTGGATACTCTCTCCTGCCCGCGGCGTATGGTGGCCTAAACATGCGAGGTGGACTCTCTATATCGCCGGTTGACCAGGGATACCAGCCAGTGACGCTACTCACCAGTAGTTTCCCCACACGGTCTATCGTGCCCGACTGGATGCGTGCCCTGCAATGGATGAAGACCAACCTGCCCGACAACGCTGTGGTGATGTCATGGTGGGATTATGGATATTGGATAACCGTTGTGGGTGAGCATAAAACACTGGTGGATAACGGCACTCTCAACAGCACCCAGATAGGTGAGGTAGCGTACGCATTCATGTCCCCGCCCACCACAGCTTTGGAGGTTCTCCGGAGACATGACGTAACCCATGTGGTTATATTCGTTACGCATCAGTTTGTCCAGCAGGGCGGTCAGACATTCGGAAGGCTCCTCGGCTTCGGTGATGAGGGGAAGTGGATCTGGATGTTACGTATAGCCAATCAGGTGGGATACAAGTTCGTCGAGTCAGACTACTTAGACAGAAACTTTGTACCCACCCAGAGGTTCTGGGATATGACGTTGATGGGGCAGCTGATACCCTACAAGCCACGCCAGACACAGTTCGGGCTGGGGCACTTCTACGAGCCGCCCCAGCTGGAGAATTATAGGCTGGTATATGCCTCCAGCGACCCATACACATCACTGGCCTATGTCTACATATACGAGGTAGTATATCCCGAAATTTAGTTGACAGGAATATGTGGGTAGGTTCTGTAGATGCTGGCTTATAGTTGCTGCCCGTGGTCTCATATTTCTCTTCAGTAATTGTTCTCAGCCGATGTAGAAGGGTTCTTTCTGGTACTTCTCGTCCCTACCTTCCCTTCCTGCCCCATAGCCGAGCTGCTCCGCCTCTTGGAACATTTGTTTCTGCCTCTCGATTTCGGTGTCCAGCTTTGTGAAGTCCAGCTCCAGGTTTATGGCCTTGGTTACGACTTCTAGGAGTTTTCTGGCTGCTATTGGGTCTGGTAGGTAGGAGCTGGTGTCCGATACTACAAGGGAGATCTTCCTGCCTGCCCTTGCGAAGAATGTCATGAGGAAGCCTGTCAGCCTATCTACTGGCAGGGAGTCGAGGGATGGTGATGGCTTTGCGCCCGCAGCTATCAGTAGACCTGAGTTAGTTGGATCGGTGGAGGTGACGAAGACGCTCCTGTCACCCGTCACCCTACCGCTGGCTAGGACCATGTATTCGGCCACATCCTTGGATAGGAGATACTCGAAGACTGCCCTTGCTATTTCATGGCTTCCCTCATTACTCTCCACAGGAAAGGTCCTAGTCATTATAAGCAACTTAACCTTGTCTGACCTTACTAGGTGAAGCTCCACCTTGGGACGTGAGGCTATACCCTTCTCATTTATTATACTCACTTGCGGGAAATGGGGTGAGAAAATCTCTAGGACAGGCTTCCCACCCAAGCTCTCCACGAGGTAGTTACATGCTATGATGCCGGCTGCACCTGGTGTGGGCGAGGCCTCTATGAATATAGCTCCCGAGATGTCTCCACCGTCCAGAGTGACTATTTTGGTCTCCATCTCTGTCAGCTCTTATGTATGTGGAGGTTTAAAGGTGTTCTGCATGTCTTTCGGAGGCCACTTTTTAAGCCTTCTCACCTTTATGAGGAGCTGTGTGTAGGGGCTTTCAGCCGATACTGCTGGCGGATGGGCTGTCTCGGTCTCGGAGCCGCATTTTGGGCAGATCTTCTTCAACGTGTAGGTTCTACAGACGCTGCATCTCAGAATCTTGCCCGAAGTCAACTGTGGCCTGCCCCAATCACTCCATAATACCTATTGTGCACGGCCGCTAGCAACATCTCATGCTTGACTGGTGTGGCGTTAAATCTTGCACCCACTGCGTTGCAGAGAGCGTTAACTAGGGCAGCGGGCGCAACTATTGTCCCAGCCTCGCCAAGCCCCTTCACACCGAGGATGTTGAGGGGTGAAGGTGTCTCGTGGTGGTGGAATTCTATGTGGGGTGCCTCACTGGCTGAGGGGAGGGGATACTCCATGAATGAGGTTGTGAGTATGTTTCCATCAGCGTCGTAGACTATCTCCTCCAAGGCTGCTTGGGCTAACCCTTGTAAGGTTCCGCCATGTATCTGCCCCTCAGCGATGAGAGGGTTCACCAAAACCCCCGCATCATGAACCACCACGTATCTAAGTATTCTCCACTCGGCAGTGGAGGGGTCGACCTCCACCAGGCATACGTGGGCTCCATAGGACTTGGGCAGGCCGGTGGGTTCGTTGTAGACTGTGGATTCTAGCCCAGGCTCCATTCCAGGCGGCAGGTTGTAGGCTAGGTAGGCCATCCTAGCCACTTCCCTGAACGGTATCTTCTTGGAGCAGCTGGCACAGGCTATATAGCCCTCTCCCATCTCGAGGTCTCTTCTCTCACATCCAAGTATGTGAGCGGCTAGGCGCATCATCTTCTCCCTCACGGCTTTGGCGGCCTGGGCAACGGCGTTACCGGCCACCACGAGGCTTCTGCTACCAAATGTTCCGTGTCCAAAAGGCGTTGTGGATGTGTCGCCATGCAGGACCGTCACATCTTCCGGACCCACCCCGAGTATGTCTGAGCATATCTGAGCCAGCGAGGTGGCTAACCCCTGACCGTGAGGCGATGCACCAACCGTAACCTCCACGGCGCCCGAAGGTGTTACCGTGACTCTGGCGCTCTCATAACCACCCATCAGCAAGCCATCCTCGTGGAACAGCCTCGACGGTGCGAAGCCTGTGGTCTCGGTGTAGAATGATATGCCCACACCCAGCATACGCCCATCCACATGCTTAGTCCTGCCATGATATCCCGCTAGCTGCAGGGCCCTTCTCAGTACCGTGGGGTAATCGCCGCTATCATATCTTACGCCTGTTGATGCTGTGTAGGGCATGTCCGACGGCTGAAGTAGATTGCGAAACCTAGTCTCTGCAGGGTCCAATCCCAGCTCATCAGCAGCTATGTCCATAAGCCTCTCCATTATGAAGGCTGCTTCAGGCTGTCCGAATCCCCGGTAGGCGCTGACTGGTACCTTGTTGGTGAAGACGGCTGTCACATCAACTCTAACATGCCCGCACTTATAGGGGCCTGGAATGGAGTGGGCTGTGATGAATGGCCCTCCTGCAGTAAAGACATGTAGGTAGGCTCCAAAGTCTGCTGTGAGCTTTACATCCAAGGCGTTGAGAAAACCATCTTTGGTAAAGCCTGCATCCACCCGCGCCTTCACATCCCTAGCATGGGTGGATGAGAGAAAATCCTCAGACCTAGTGGAAACCCACTTGACAGGCCTGCCTAACTTCTTGGAGAGTAGGGGGACCACAATCTCCTCGGGGAATATCTCACCCTTAACGCCGAAAGCGCCGCCCACATCAGGTGCTATGACACGGAGACGGCTCTCCCGATGCCCAAGGGTCTCGGCAAGCCATGTCTTTAGAATGTGGGGGAACTGGGTGCTGGACCACACTGTCAGCATATCTGATGATGGGTTGTATGAGGCTATCACGCCCCGGGTCTCGATAGGTGATGCTGCCAGTCTCTGCACCCTAAACTCCTCACTCAACACTATTTCGGAGGATTTGAGAACTGCTTCAGGATCACCACCTCTCAGTGTGTATCTGTAGCAAATGTTGTCAGGCATATTCTCATGGACTGGCGGCGCCCCATCCTCCATCGCCTTCTCCACGTCTGTCACCGGCGTCAACACCTCATACTCCACCTCAACCAACTCCTTCACATCCTCTGCCTCATACCTGTCGTCAGCAGCTATGGCTACGACAGCCTCACCAACATGATTCACTTTGTTATTGGCTAGACCGTAGTGGACTGGCACACGCATCCCCTGCATGTACCAAATTATGGGGACAGGCTTGGAGAGGCTGGCCACATCGCTACCTGTGAGGACCGCCTTGATGGAGCTAATGCCTCCCACCCTTGACAGGTCTATCCTCTTTATTCTGGCGTGTGGATGGGGGCTTCTCACGAAAACTGCATGCAGCAAGTCAGGCAATTTGATATCATCTAGGAAAGATGACTGACCGGTGATTAGCCGACGGTCCTCAAACCTCCTGAGCGGCTTGCCCACAAGCCGCCTCGCCTCAACTTCCCCAATTACCTGCACGGTCTCAACCTAGCAGGCTGAGAGGATATAAACTCTTTTAACTAACGCCCATCCTCCTCCTCCAGGTGTTGGTGGTGTTGAAGGTTACTGTAAGGGTCGAGGCTGAGATACCTCAGACGCTGCATCGGTATGGGAAGATGCGTATACCGCCCGTGATAATGGTGGCTGTGGGGAGGAAGGCCGGCAGGCTGTCCATGAGGTTTGAGGGAGAGTCTATGACCCTCAAGGTGGACAAGTATGGCCGTGTCACACTACCACCCCAAGTGGTGGAGAAGGCCAAGGGCAGGGATAAGGTGCTGATAGAGGCTGTGAATGGAGAGGTAAGGCTAGCCTTTCAGTGAACAGATCTCATCCTAAACCCCTCAATATCCTCATCGGACATCTTTCTGAAAAGAGGTGTCACCACACCTATCCTTGTGCCTGGGACAACCTCCTCCCCACCCATCTTCCACCTTAGCCCGGTGGACCGTAGGCCAAGCATCTCCAAAATTCTCTCCGATGATGTGGGGGTGAAGGGGTGGAGGAGTATGGCAAGACATTTCACAAGCTGGGCCGCCACGTAGAAGACCGATGCAGCCTCAGCCCTATCGGTCTTCAATAGCTTCCAAGGCTCCCTCCTGTTGAGGTAGCTGTTGCCCTCCCGGGCCAGGCTGACCGCTGCCTCAAGCGATTGGCGTAGCTTCAGCTCATCCATAAGCCTGCCCACCTCATCCATCACCTCAGCCATTAGACCGGCCATCCGCCCATCCTCCTCCGACAGCCTCCCCGCTGCTGGGACATATCCGTCAAAATGATTGTTTATGAAGGATAGGACTCTGTGGATGAAGTTACCCACCGTATCGTTGAGGTCGCTGTTGACCACACTCTGGAAGCCTGTGAAGCTGAAGTTGGAGTCACTCTGTTCAGGCCTCATCTTGACTAGATAATAGCGCCAGTAGTCAGCCTCAGCGAACTCGAGGGCCTTGTCCAGCCACACCCCCACTCCCAAGCTCTTGGAGAACTTCTGTCCCTCGAAGGTGAGATACTCGGTGGCCGAAACACTCCATGGCAGGATCAGACTCTCATCATAACCCATCAACAGAGCCGGCAGGATAATTGTGTGGAATGGTATGTTATCCTTACCGATGAAATAGACACTTCTAGTGGTGCGGTCTCTCCAGTACTCCTCCCATAGGTGGGGCTCTCCCATCCTCTCACCCCACTCTATGGTCGCAGTCACATAGCCGAGAACAGCTTCAAACCACACGTATATCGTCTTCCCCGCGGAGCCGGGGAACGGCGCAGGTATGCCCCACAAGTTATCACGGGTGACGGCCCTGGGCCTAAGACCCTCAGCAACCCAGTTGAGGGAGAAACGCTTCACCTTTTCAGGCATAGCCTCGTTCCCAGCCAGCCACCTCCTAATCCTCTCCGAGAACTGGGGTAGATCGAAGAACCAGTGGCGGCTACTCCTAACGACAGGCTCTCCGCCGCAAATGCTGCAACGGGGCTCTAGGAGATCGAGGGGGTCCAGAACCTTTCCACACGCTTCACACTGATCACCCCTGGCCCTATTGTATCCACAGTTGGGGCATACGCCAACCACAAACCTATCGGGTAAGAACCTATTGCAGCTTTCACAGTAGAGCTGGTCAACCACATGGGAGTAAATATAGCCCCTATCGTATAGGGTTTGGAAAAGGTGTTGGCAGAACCTTATATGCGTCTCGTTATGGGTCCTTGTATAGTTGTCAAATGATATGGCGAATCTCTTGAATATGTCCGAGACAGTAGCATGGTATCTGTCGGTCAGCTCCTGTGGGTTGACGCCCAACTTGGCAGCCTCCACCTCTATGGGAGTCCCATGCTCGTCCGAGCCGCTCACAAAGACCACATCCTCACCCCTGAGCCTGAGGTATCTGGCGAAGACGTCTGCAGACAGTTCGGAGCCGATAAGGGTTCCTAGGTGAGGTATGGTGTTGATGTAGGGCCATGCGCCGCAGACAATCCACTTACCTAGCTGTGACCACCGCCCACCATTGGTGTGGATTCTGTTTATAAGTCTATATTGGCCAACCCCACAGCCAACTCCGGTGACGGCAGACCTTTATTCTTATATCCGCCCGCCCGAGCCTTTGTCCGGGAGCGGATGGGAAAGACTATTCTCGACATCAAGGATGTGGGGAAGAACTTCGGCGGTGTAGTCGCGATCAGGAATGTTAACCTTGAAGTGGTTGCAGGGGAGGTGGTGGGGTTGATTGGGCCCAACGGAGCCGGGAAGACAACCCTTCTGAACGTCATAAGCGGCTTCTACAAGCCTGACATGGGGCGGATCCGTCTAAACGGCCTAGATGTTACTGGTGAGCCGCCGCACAAGGTTGCTAGGGCTGGAGTGAGCAGGACTTTCCAGATACCCAAGATACTTAGGAACCTGACAGTAGAGGAGAACATACTCTCGGCCACCATAGTCTCTAGCAACAGCGAGAATGAGAGGCTGGGCGAGCGGCTTCTAGACTTCTTCGGCCTCAGTAGGCTGAGAGACGGTCCTGCCAAAAACCTTTCAGGCGGGCAGCAGAAGTTACTCGAGTTCATCAGGGCTGTAGTCCAGAATTCCAGCTTGGTGATGCTGGATGAGCCGGTTGGAGGAGTTCACCCCGACATGATCAGTCAGCTGGGCGAGGTTATCACTGAACTTAACAGGGAGGGCGGGAGGACGTTCCTCATAGTAGAGCATAACATACCATTTGTGGCAGAGGTCTGCAGCCGGGTCTGCGTGATGAGTGAGGGCTCGGTGATCGCGTCAGGTTCTATAGAGGAGGTTCTTCACGCCGAGAGCGTCATAGAAGCTTACCTAGGTGGGAGGAATGCTACAGGTTAGGGATCTTGTGGCTGGGTATGGAGACATACCCATCATAAGAAAAGTCAGCCTCACAGCCGAGGCGGGAGAGATAACCACTATAATAGGGCCTAACGGTGCTGGAAAGTCAACGCTCCTCAAGGCAATCTTCAACCTTGTGAAGCCGATGGCTGGCAGAATCTACGTTGGGGGGGAGGATATCACGGGGCTGCCATCCAACGAGCTGGTCATGAAGGGCGTATCTTTCCTCATGCAGAGGCGGACCGTATTCCCCGAACTTACCGTTGGCGAGAACCTAGAGATGGCTCTCTGGAAAAACCGTGATAGGAAGGGTGACAGCTCCAAAACTCTCGAGATGGTCTATGATATGTTTCCAGCTCTTGCTTCCTTCCGAAAAAAGCAGGCTTATCTGCTGAGCGGTGGTGAGCAGAGGATGGTGGAGCTGGCACGGATAATTGTTCAGAAGCCTAGGCTGGCTCTAGTGGATGAGCCCACCGTGGGGCTGTCACCAAAAGTCGCCCTCAACATCTATAAGACTCTTATGAAACTAAAGGAGAGGGGGACAGCCATACTGATGGTGGACCAGAACGTGCGACATGCTATAGAAGTCTCCGACAAGCTCTATGTGATGGTTAACGGAACAGTCACCATGGAGGGGTCTGGGAAAGCGCTTTCCGCATCGCTGAGGGATATCGTGGCGTCGTGGCTCAAGTATACCTAGGAGCCGATTCTACTCCGTCTAATGGGTATCAGCCCCACTAGACCCTTAGGCATGAACAGCCCCACCACAACCAGTATCGCTCCAATTATGGTGAGCCTAACAGGGAGCTGCGTGGTGAACAGTATCTCGAAGGACGTGGTTATTATCAGGGCGCCCACCAGCGGGCCGAACACCGTCCCCGACCCACCGAAAAGGGCCATTGTGGCTGGCGCGAATATGTTTTTCAGTCCGAAGACCGTGTCGGGACTGACGTAGCTATTGTAAAGGACGTAGAAGGGGCCGGTTAGGGCTGGGAAGACTGAGCTGATTGCCAGTGACTTCAGCTTCAGGACGTAGGTGTTTAGACCGAGAGACTCAGCCGCATCCTCGCTCTCCCTCATTGTCTTAAAGGAGAGCCCCAGCTTTGACCTGGATATAAAATAGCCGGTCACCCATGCAGAGGCCCCTATTGTGAAGAGCCCATAAAAAGCCGGTAAATGCATCTCACCAAAGCTCACGGAGATACCCTCCCAGCCCCCGGTAACCCAGTCCAAGCTATAGGCTAGGCTATATGACAGGAGTGAGAAGCCTAGGGTTATGATGGTGTAGTAGGCTCCACGCGTTCTGAAGAAGGGTGCGCCAACCCCCATGGCCAGGGATAAGGAGAGGATCGCAGCCGTAGCCATGCTGGGAATCATACTATAGCCGTTCTTCATGAGAATTGCGAAGAAGTAGGCCGACCAGCCGAAGACTGCTGCATGGGCCAAGTTTACATATCCGATGTTGCCCCGCAGTATATCGAAGCTGATGGCCAGTATTACGTAGAGTAGGTAGAGGTTTAGCAGTGATCTCTGGTATCCAGTAGCATAGAGGGGGATAACCAGGATTATTGCAGCAGCGGCCAGCAACATCAATAGTCCAATCCACCTCCGACCTGTCTTCAAATCCTCTCAGCCTTCTTACCGAAGAACCCCTGCGGCCTCACCAGTAGGATGACTATGAGTATAGCCCATGCCACTGTGAATGACCATGCTGGGCTGTAGAAGGAGACGTAGACCTCTGATAGTCCCAGTACTATGGCGCCTAGGAGGGAGCCGAGAATGCTGCCCATCCCTCCCAAAATCACTATGGTCACTGCTTTGGCGGTTATCGGGAGACCTATGTAAGCATCCAAACCCCTTATCATGATGAGGAAGACTCCTGCCGCAGCTGCCAGCGAGACACCTAGCCCGAATGTTATGGCTGAAATCCTGTCGACATTTATCCCCATAGTAAGGGCTCCCTCCCTATCCTGTATAGTGGCCCTGATGGCTTTCCCCATGAATGTCCTTCTGAGAAAGATGTGTAGACCCACCGCCAAAGCTGTCACCAAAGCCAATGAGGCCAGCCTCGTGGTGGAGAGTATTAGGTTAAATATTTTAGTAGGTGGGAGTGAATAGGATACACCGAACTCCCTCGGAACAGCTATGAAGGCAATGTCCTCAATCACTAGTGCAACACCGAGAGTGACAAGTAGGGGAGCCCACTCTATTACATCGGCAGGCTTCTGTCTGAGAGGTCTGATGAGAAACTTCTCAAACAGATACCCTGATACAAACAGGATCGGAACTAGGATGCCTAAGGATGCGAATGGGTTAAAGGCGCCGCCCGTAAACTGGAAGAGCAGGTAGACGGCGAGGGCGCTGGCCATCATAAACTCTCCATGCGCAAGATTAAGTACCCTAGCCACACCTAAGGTGACTGTTAGACCTACAGAAAGAAGGGAGTAGATGCCGCCGAGCAGAAGCCCGGCCAGCGACAGCTCCACTAGAGCTAGAGGTGTGAGCATTGGTCAGCCGGCTTTACGTCCAGGGTATGGGGTAGATGTGGTCTCCGCTCCTTATCTCCGGCGGCCAGAGAACTCTGAACTTCCCATCCACAATCTGGACTGGAAATGCCCTGATTAGGCCGACGTTGGTGAACGGCCCGAAGTCCCTACCCAGCTGGGTTGGGCCGCTTATCGTCATGATGTATGTCGTGTCCAGCGCCTCCAGCAAGTCCTCAGTCTTCAGGCTCTTAGCCTTCTCGATGGCTGCAGACACAACTTCTAGCGCTTGCCATGTTACGGAGGCCCATGGGTACAGGTCGTTCACAAGACCAGCCCTCTCCATAGCCTCTATCCAGAATTCACGTCCAAAATAGCCGTCATAGGTGATGCCCTCAGTCCAGAACCACTCACCAGTGAAGTAGTTGGCATTATTGACCCCAACAGTATCTAGGAATATGTTAGTCAGCTGAGGGACGTGATACTCCCTAGGTCGTAGTCCCTGCTCAAGGGCCTGCTTCACGAACGCCGCAGCACCTGGGTTAAGCCCTGCCACGAACACGATATCCGGATCTGCAGCCTTAAGCCTTAGAATAATGGCTGTGAAGTCTGTTGTACCGACTGGGAACTTCTCCTCAGCCACTATCTGGAGCCCTATCTCTTGGGCTTTGGGCTTGGCGCCAGCCATCAAACCATTGGCGTAAGCCTCGTCCTGGATGACGAACGCTATAGTCCGTGCCTTTCCCTCAGCCTTGATCATCTCAAAGTAGGAGTATGACCATGTGCTTATCAGGTCTATGGCTGAGAAGATATTCTTCAGACCTCTATTGTATATCGGAGGTGCACCGGCCTGAGTGGTCACTATCGGCGTGCCGTATCTCGCTACAACATCGATGACTGGAAGAGTAACGGGCGTGCTGTATGGTCCCAGAAGTATATCCGCCTTATCCTCGGTTATCAGCTTCTCATAGAGTCTGGCGGCTGTCTCTCCTTTGCTCTCGTCATCGTATATTATGACCTTCACAGGTAGCCTCATACCATACTCCTTCACATACAGGCCACCCCGCTCATTCACCATATCCTGCCACGCCAGATAGAGCTTCTCAAAAGGTCCTGCTATAGGGCTGAACGGGCCTGTCTTCGGCAGAGTAGCGCCTATTATGATGGTCCTTGGAGGTATTGGCTGCTGGGTTACAGTCTGGGTTACAGTGGCAGTTACTGTCACGGCTTGACCGCCTCCAACTGTGGTGGTGGTTGTGGAAGTCACGGTTGATGTGAGGACCTGCGTTGCGGTGGATGTTATTGTTACTGTCTGCTGTGTTGGTATTGATGCTGTAGATGCGAAATAACCTCCCAAAACTCCTATGATGAGAGCTATAACTATTCCAACCGCTGTTAATGCTTTTACCATGTCTTGTCCAACCTCTTCAGAGGTATATAAACATTCGCAAAAATCACGAGCCCAATCGGAATAGTTTGGCGGCGTTGCGTTGGAGCATCATCCCCTTCTCCTCCTCCGGCACATCCATGTTCCTGATGGATTCCATGCACTTGGTGAAGTGGCCTATGGGTGATGGGTGGTTGCTTCCCAGCATTATATGGTGAGGACCTACATTGCGGTATAGGTAGTCCATGGCAGTGGGGTGGGCTGCTGCACCATTCTCATAATACATCATCCTAAGATAATACATGGGCTCGTGGGCCAGCTTCCTCCTCAGCTCATCGAAGGATTCGTAGAACCTCACCATCCTTCCTGCCACAAATGGTAGTGCACCACCCAAGTCCGCCAACAGTATCTTGAGCTGGGGCAGTCTATCCAGCAGGCCGCCCACTATGAGGTCGGCCACAACTAGTGTCGTCTCTGCAGGGTATCCCACCATGAGCCCTGTGAGGTTATGCCTCATCACCTCTGAGCCTGGTGGGAGTGCCGGATGTATGAAGACAGGTATCCCAAGCTTGGAGGCCGTCTCGAAGATGGGGAAGTGTCTAGTCACCGATATGGCCTCCTCACCATTAACCCTCGTAGGAACTATAACACCCCTCAACCCTAGATCAGCCACACAACGCCTAATCTCATCCACCGCCGCATCCACATCGTTCATCGGCACGGTAGCCATACCCTCCAACCTACCAGGAAACTTCTCACACGCCTTGGCTATGTCATCATTTACCATCTGTGCGAGCTTGATGGATTGTGGTGGCGGTAGGAAATCAACCCAAGGCTCCGACAGGGACATCACCTGCGTCTCCAGCCCACCCTCATCCAACTCGGACACCCTGGCCTCTGGATTGTTGGTGGCCTTGGTGCATCTGAAGACATAGCCACGCAAACTCCTGATGACAGGCGTCCCGTCCTGTGTATGTACGATCTCCCAACCATACTTACCGCCATGGTCCGCCAGCAACTTTAGGTATGTAGATGGATACCAGTGATTGTGGACATCTATGGGCATAGGGATGCAGCAGGACCAGATTATTTAAAGGTTTGAGATGTGGAAGCCTTAAAACCCTGGGTACTCGCGGCTTCACATGGGCCGTTTGGGGCTTAGCTATGTGACTCACGCCGGCCCGACCAAGTCAAGCGAGATCGTGGAGGCCGCGGTCTACGCAGAGAGATATGGCTATCACTCGGTCTGGGTTCCTGAGCTATACTATGACCGGGAGTGTCATACATTACTCGGTGCGATAGCGGCTCAGACGAAGCGGATCAGGCTGGCCACATCTGTTGTCAACCCCGTCACAAGGTGTCCTAGCCTGATAGCTATGGGCATAGCTACTCTTGACGAGATATCCGGAGGCAGGGCTGTCCTCGGACTGGGCTCAGGTGGAAGGATCGGCGCTGCGGTGCATGGGATACCTCTGGAGCATAAGGGGGTGGAGCAGGGAAGCCCTGTGAGGAGGCTCCGTGAATGTATAGAGCTGGTCCGGAGACTTCTCGGGGGTGAGAGGGTTAGGTATGTTGGTGAGTTCTATAGGTTGGATGATGTGGCGCTGGAGTTCAAGCCCGTGAGGAGGAATATACCCATCTACCTAGGACAGCAGGGTCCCATGATGATGCGTCTCACGGGACAGGTGGCTGACGGCGTCATCCTAACACTGGTGTGCTCTGAGAGTTATATCAGACAAGCCATAAGCCAGATAGCTGACGGCGCTAGAGGAGCTGGACGAAATCCAAGGGAATTAGACATTACAGCTAGGATAGTGGTATCCATGTCGTATGATGGGAGACGGGGTAGACAGGAGGCAAAAGGGATTGTGGGTAAAGTCCTAGTACATCCAGGCTCGATTCCTGTGGTGGAGGCCAGTGGGATAGACTTGGAGGAGGTGACGCCCCTGAGGGAGGCTGTTGCGAGAAATGATGTGGCGGCCCTTGCGAAGCTGGTAAAGGATGAGTGGGTGGATATGCTGACCGCCTCGGGCACACCTACGGAATGTAGGGATAGGCTGGACGAATATCGGAGGGCTGGTGTGAAGATGCCTCTAATAGTCCCCATTGGCAGGAATTACCTGGAAGTTATCAGGGAGATGGCTAGGGATAGGCGCTAGTGACGCTAAAATTTTAAATATGCGGCATCGCGCTGAGGACCGCATATGGTGAAGTTATACATCATAGATGGCGGAACATTCACACAGGACCAGTCGATAGCCACTTTCGCCATAGGCGCCGGTCAGCCGATGACATCACAGGTATACTCGGTCTATGTGGATCATCCGGAGGCCAAGATTGTTATAGAGACTGGTATGGACCCGGAGATATGGCCTCCACTATTGAGGCAGATACTCGTGCCGAGCCAGAAGCCCGAGCAGAGACTGGACAACTCCCTCAAAAGACTAGGCGTGAAGCCTGAGGACATCGACATAGTCATCAACACCCATCTCCACGCAGACCACTGCAGCTTCAACAGACTCTTCAAAAATGCGACGTGGCTTATCCAGCGTGAGGAGCTGAGGCAGGCGTATGTTCCGGAGGTCCATGAGATAACTTACTTCCGGGGATGTTTTGACGTAGGCCTTGAGACCCAGCTTCTAGATGGAGACTATGAGGTGGTGAAGGGGGTTAGCATACTTGACACGAGAGGCCACACCGCAGGGCATCAGTCGATAGCCATAGAGACCGAGAAGTCAGGCGTCTTCCTCATAACGGGGGATGCAAGCATGACGCGGGAGAACTTCTACGGCTCTGAGAGGACAAGCCCTCATGGGTGGCCATGCGCGCCCCTCATAGATGCTAGGCAGTACATGAGGTCTCTTGAGAAGATGAAGAGGTTTGTAAGGGAGACCGAGGCCAAGACACTGAAGACATGTAACATAGTGTTTGGCCACGACCATGCTGAATTCCAAAAACTGAAGTTAGCACCTCTATACTATGAGTAACAGCTCGGAGAGAGACCCTATCACGAGGTCGGCGGATACATCTCCGCTGTAGCCTGACCTGCCACGCCTAGCAAGGAGAACTGCGGTCATCCCAGCAGCCCTAGCTCCAGCCACATCATTCCTAGGATGGTCGCCCACCATGGCACAGTCACGGGGGCTAACATTCAGCATCTCGGCCGCCTTGAGAAACGGTTGGAGACTCGGTTTCACCTCACCTACATCATCACCTGCCACAACAACCACCTCGAAAAATCTGGTGAGATCATATATCTCAAGCCTACGCCTCTTCAGCCCGGGCTTCCCATCGGTATTGGTCACCATCCCCAGCCGGTGAGTCCGGACAAGCTTTGAGAGGGTGGGCTCCACATCGGGGAAGACGGCGGCAGTTGAATAGTGGCGCCAGTACAGCTCACTCCACCGGCTGGGGCTGTTTTCGGGCATGTCCGCTACTCCGAGCCTCTTTAACACATGGTGCCAGTACTGGTCTCTGTCGAATCTGAGCTGCTCCTCCATCTCCCTCTCTACCTGACTGATTATCTCGGCCACATTAGCCGGCTGGACTTCAAGGTTACAATCTGCCACAATAGCCTCAGCCGTCTTGAGGTGGGCGATCCCCACCGCCGAAGCCGAGTCTACTAGTGTGTTATCAAAGTCGAAGAGGAGGGCCTTGACACCTGCAAGTGGCTTCATGAGAGTGGCCCAGCCGCCCCATCATATTAACCGAAGCTGGATGTGGGGCTGTCATTTTGGGTTTTTCAGCCCATAAGGCCGAAGACGGAGTAGATGAGTGAGACAACGGCCAGCACCGCTATCGAAAGGATGGCGACCGCTAAAGTCTCCCTCCTGCCAGCTGTGGAATACCTGTAAGACTCCAGGGCTGGATATGTCTTCCTCAGTATCCCAGCTAGGGCTAGGCTGATTATGCCGCCGAACGTTACTTGGAGGCTGTTAACAGCGACCAGCTCGGCGAGAGCCACCTCGAAGCCGATTACAGCCCACTCCACGGCAAAATATCCAGCAAGCATCACAGCAGCCCCACACACGACGCCAGCCAACTTATAGCCCGGCCCCCTTCCACGGCCAATGAGACCAGTCACATACCCCTCCATACCTTTGATGAAGAGTGTGAACGGTGCGAAGAACCCGAAGCCCAGAAGAATATCAGCCAAGGCCGAGCCTATACCACCTGCCAAAAACCCAATTCTAGCCCCGAAGACCAGACCTGAAAACATAACCAGTGCATCGCCCACGTTGAAGAAGCCGCGGGTCGGTGCGAAGGGCACCACTATCAACATAGTAGTGGCTGCAGTGGCAGCAGCCATGACAGCGATGACGGCCGCATCCCTGCTAGTGAGAAGTGCCATGGTGGTTGCGGTTATTGGAAGAATATATAAGCCGTAGCCTACATATAAGCTCATGCCATTCCACTGCCTTGGATGCGGAAGAGCATTTGACGAGCTGGAGAACCAGACAGCATGTGGTGGCTGCGGAGGTGTGCTGGTACACAGACCTGAGGCCTTTAGAGCTGGCGAGTTGGCGGATTCATCAGCCACCGGTGTCTGGAGATATTGGCGGCTCTTACCCCATGTGCCGCCTCACTGGAGGATTAGCTTAGGAGAGGGTGGGACCTTTCTCCAGAGGGCTGACAGGCTTGGGGTTGGCCTGGGGTTTAGCCGAGTCTTTCTTAAGAATGAGGCCACCAACCCATCGGGTTCCTTCATCGACAGGGGCGTGGCTGTAGAGGTGTCCCACGCCACTTCGCTAGGGTTCAGAAAACTCTCATGCTTCAGCCGTGGGAATCTTGGGGTCTCAGTATCGGCTTATGCAGCGAAGGTGGGTCTGGAGACACGTGTGTATGTGCCTCCCGCCATGGAGAGGGGCAAGCTCTACCAGCTACTCGCCTATGATGCACAAGTACACTTCACAGCAAGAATGGCTGGTGCGCTGGGCCGGAGGCTCCATAGGGAAGGGTTCTACCACATCACATCCACAAGCCCATACTTCTTAGCCGGACTGAAGACCCTAGCTTATGAGCTGGTTGCAGAGATAAACCCAGACTACGTGGTCTTCCCAGTGGGAGAAGGGGGAAATATCACCATGTTCTGGCAGGGGTTGGGAGACCTTAGGAGGAGCGGTGCTACCGATGCTAGACCACGCCTCGTCGCGGTCCAGTCAGAAGGCTGCATGCCCATAGTCCAAGCATACAACAGTGGAAGAAGCATGCCAGAATGGAGGTCTGCCATTAAAACAATCTTCACCGACATCGCTGTCCCCAACCCATCCCTCGGACCCTACGTCATAAAATCCCTCAGAGAGTCACATGGCCTAGCCATCTCAGTAAGCGACATAGAGATACTCCAAGCCACCAAAGACCTGGCTAGGTGGGAGGGCATCTTGGCCGAGCCTGCTGCAGCGTCGACGATTGCTGCCCTCAGGAAGATGGCTGAGGACGGTCGGCTGGGCGGGGATGAGAATGTGGTATGCGTGGTTACAGGCTCTGGACTTAAGGAGCCATATATAGAGAGACCATCAGGAAGAGCTGAGAGGAGCATAGCCGCAAGGGCATTAACAGCCTCAAGGGTAGGTGTCACCAAGTCCCACATCCTCCAACTTCTCGCCGAGAGGCCCAGCTATGGATACGCAATAAGGAGAGACCTCGCCAGAAGATTCGGCATACAAGTATCCACCACCTCAGTCTATCAACACCTAGCCGAGCTGGCTTACGCAGGACTTGTAACGGCCAGATCAACCACATACGCTAACAGAAGAAGAACACTATACAGCCTAACACCTACAGGCAGACAGAAAACCACACACTGACAAAATACCACAGCCCACGAATAAAGTATTTATTTAGAACAGAGCAACTACTAATCCAGCCCTGGTAGCTCAGCAGGTGGAGCGTCTAATACTGCAGAAGTATTAGCTCCAAGCCGCCTCGTAAGCGGCAGGTCGAGGGTTCAAAGCCCTCCCAGGGCTGCTATATATAGTGAGTTAAGCTTGATTCATAATCCTGTTTTTGGCTATCAGTGTTCTGTATGATCTGGCTTTTTCTGGTCTGCCTGTGGCTGCTGCGGCTACGGCGACTGCCAGCTGGGCTGTAGCGGCCATGTATATCTTTGTTCTTCTTATGCTCTTAACCCTGTGTATGCTCTTGAGTGTGTCTAGGTGTCTTGAGTTGTTATGCTCTACAGCCC
>JAWAEB010000002.1:0-57027 GCA_038891515.1 Nitrososphaerota archaeon
CCTCTGAACCCACTTCCAGACAGCCCTCATGACTCCTGCCGACGAAAGGCTTAAGAGCCCTAGAAGCACATATAAGGCTCAGGCCTAGGGCTACGAGGTAAAGCCCGTAGAGGACAGCAGGTAAAGCCGTCCTCTGCCTAACAAACATGACAGAACAACCGCAGCCCCAGGCCAAAAGCCTTAAGTTAACAGAGCCCCTCTTTACCAACATCAAATCCGGCTCCATGCACCGGATACGCGACGTCCCTCTGCAGAGACAACTCTCACCATTCTACTAAGCCTGCCACCCCTCTCCTGTAGAGCAAGCTCTACAATACCCTCCATGCAATCCTCCACCAGAGAGGTTATCTGAATAGGAAAGGCAGTCTGATTATAGGAGCACCATAGACTCGCACCAGCCGCCTTGGCCTTTGCCACCAGTATTCTCAGAAGTTTGACAGCCGTGCTAGCACCCGCCTCATCCATGATTGTGGTCAGAGAATCTATTATTACCCATTTCCTCCTAGGCCTCAGCAGACCGAGCACTTGGCTTAACATGATGCTAATTTCCTGAGGCACCATCTTAACGTTGTATCCCTCGGTCCTATTGGGTGAAGGAAAGCTGCTGACGATGATAAGGTGGCCACCGTTCTCGAAAGAGTCCACTTCGCATCCATACTCCCTCAACATGGATCTCACATGTTCCACGGGGTCATCGAAGGCAAAGAATGCAATGCCGTCACCCTGTTTCAGGCGTGTGGAAGCCAGTCTTGTGAGAAGTGAAGTACGGCCGCTACCCGGCGGACCCTTAACAACAACCGAGATCGGGTATCTTCCATCCATCTCCCTATCTATCGCATCGACACCAGTGACCACCTCCACATTCCTAGTTTGTTGTCTGAACAAAGGAAATTTCAGGACGACTGGGATGCTTCCCGCTGCGCCGATGATACCCATCATAGACTCAAGTGCGAGATATGATCGGTATACAGCCATGGGCATAAGGCCCGATAGGTAGGCGCCGGTGGTGTAAAGGTATAGGGCTGCAACGCCAGAGAAAACTATGGAGCTGCCGTAGGCTGCTATGGCTGTCCCCAATCCTATAGTCTCTAATATGCGCCCGACCAGGCCATGCATGTAGGCCAGTGACAGCCAGAAGAGGAGGCCGTAGGTAATTATCTGAAATGAGAGAATATGGTATGTGATAAGAGTTCCAATGGATGTATAATATAGTAGGACTGTTATGCTTATGGCGATACCAACTAAGAATAGGGGAGGTATATACTTGGGCGAGATCCTACCAACCTTTCCAAGGAAGCTGATAGCTGTAGCTAACCCTATGACCGCTATGAGAAGACGGAGAAGATTTGCATAATAGAGATACTCGTTGAAACCTATCAGATCCGCAGGGTATTTTGCGTTCAGAAGGAAATATATGGCTGCCCCTCCCAGAGCTATGGCCAGCACCCATGTATCCCCCTCCGCCCTCAGATGTGGAAAACTCCTAGCCATAGTCACCACCATCACTATCACAGTTGCTAGTATCAACAGGTTGGAGAGGTAGACGACCGGTGTCGGCAAAGCCTTTATAGTATCTAGTCCCCAACTATTAAATGAAAGGAATGACCATATTCAATCTCATAGCTACGACGTATAGAGGAGCTGAGAGACATGCTAAAAGAGAACTGCTCACCCTCTTAGCCTCCCTAGGAGACCCAACAGCAAGGGTTAGAACTACATTTGTGGCTGGAGTAATTACAGCCCAGACCAGCCTAGACCCATTCACCGTCGTCTCTCAAATAGCTGGAAAATACTTTGAGGACGCCATGAGCTTGAGATACCTGATCAGAGTAATACCAATAGAGACCGTGACTGAAACCGACGTAGGCAGGATCGCTGAAGCAGCTTGGAAGCTGGCTTACCGCATAGGTATCCAGGAGTCCTTCAGGATAACTGTTGAAAAGAGACGGGCAATCATACATAGTATCGACATTATAAAAGCAGTAGCCCAGAAGGTGGACCGCCGCGTGGACCTTGAAAATCCGGACTGGATAATATTGATTGAGGTGATAGGCTCTACAACAGGCGTGTCAGTCCTGAGACCAAACCAGTTATTCCATGCACTTAAGCCCCAAGCCAAGCCGATAAGGGAGGTGCGGCTATGAGGAACACACCATTATATAGCTATTGGTTACAGTGGCAACTATGCGCTCACTAGACAAGTCGTATGAGCACTTTAGAAAGGTCAGCAAAATTATTCCTGGCGGGGTCAGCTCGAACCTGAGGTTCTACCCACCTCATCCCATCTATTTCAAGCGGGCAGAGGGGCCGCATATATGGGATTTTGACGGCAACAAGTATATAGATTGCGTAATAAGCCACAGCGGAGTCATCCTGGGATACAAGTACCCAAAGGTTTTGGAGGCGGTTAACTCGGCCCTCGAATCGGGCCTTACAACATCTTATGAGACTGAGTTGGCCTATAGGGTGGCCAAGCTAATCGGCGAGACTGTCCCCTCGGCCGAGAGGGTGAGATTCGCATGCACGGGCAGCGAGGCGGTAGCCAAGGCAATAGTCATAGCCAAGGGCTATACCGGCCGGGACTGGATAGTGAAATGCGAGGGGGAATACCACGGCTGGTATGATGCCGCCCATATTAGCCTCTTTCCCAGTCTTGATAAGGCTGGGCCGCCTGACAGTCCCACACCGGTGGTGGAGACAGCGGGCATGATGAATGGTGTTGAGAAGACCCTAGTAGTTCCATACAACAACGCTAGAGCGCTGGAGAAGCTCTTGAGGGAGAGGCACTCACATATAGCCTGCGTGATCATGGAGCCGGTGGCCCACGGCATGGGCGTAGTCCCACCCTTAAATGACTATCTAAGGGAGGTGAGGGAGATAACCGAGAGATACAGCGTTCTACTCATATTCGACGAGATAATCTCAGGTTTCAGAACAGCACCTGGTGGAGCCCAGCAATACTATGGTGTGAAACCGGACCTAACCACCTTGGGCAAGGCCATGTCAAACGGCTTCCCATTGAGCGCAGTTGTGGGTGTTGAGGGTGTGATGATGGTTTCAGCACCTATTACTGGGAAGGTCTCATACTCAGGCACCTTCAACGGCTACCAGCTGGCCTTAGCAGCAGCTGAGGCCACTATTAGTGAGATAAAGGCCGGAGATGTCTCTCAATATCTTCACAGGGCCACTAATATGCTGGTGGAATCCTTCAACAGACTGGCGTCAGACCTAGGTATAGGCGCTAGGGCTCAAGGACTAGCAGGACAGTTCCAGAACTACTTCACAGACAAGCCCGTCCTAAACTATAGAGACGCCGTAGCATCAGATGACAACATGTACAGGTACTTCAGGGAGAGTCTGCTAGAAGATGGAGTCTTCTACCTACCTTACAAGATCTTCCACCACGGCATAACCTTCAGCCACCGAGAACCCGAGCTCCACCACATAATCGAAGCCTACAGCAAAGCCTTAGAGAAGCTCGCAGAGCTTAGGAAGGCAGGAAGGCCGGTGGATGGTGTTTATCCCAATCCATCTCTCTAGGTTCCCTGTCCACTCCTCAAACCTAAGAAGACCTGCTGCAGGTCAAGGGTCATCAACTCGCTGGGCCTGCCCTCATAGGTCTTAAGCCCCGAGACCAGCACGCATACCCTATCAGCGAGGCTGAGGGCGAACTTCACGTTCTGCTCCACAATAATTACAGGTATACCGCTATCCTTGATCTCCCTCACCTTCTCGGCAACGGCTGAGGTGGCCTTCGGTGATAGGTTGGCCGTCGGCTCATCCAGCATCAGTATCTTAGGGTTGAACATCATAGCCCTAGCAATAGCGAGCATCTGCCTCTCACCCCCGCTCATAAGCCCAGCCCTACTTTTCCTGAGAGGCTCTATCTCATGAAATACATCATAAATCTCCTCCATTCTTCTTTTGAGGAGGTTTTTATCACGGATGTTATAGCCTCCCAGCTCTAGGTTCTCCTCCCCCGTCAGACTGGTGAAGACGTTGTCCACTTGGGGCGTGAACGCAATCCCAGCCCTAGCCACATCCTCTGTCTTCCAGCCCACTAGCTCCACACCATCAAGCCTCACACTGCCGCCGAAAACATTGGTGAGACCCACAACACTCTTCAGGAGGGTTGACTTGCCGCTGCCGTTCGGCCCTATTATGGCTAGAATTTCGCTATCCTTCACTTCCATATCTATGCCATGGATTATCTCCACATGACCGTAGCCTGCTCTCAAACCCCTTATATCAAGCCTCGTCAACCAGCCTCTCCTCAGCCATGTAAATTGACATAAGCCTTTTATCCATAAGAACCTGACTGGGCCGTCCACTAAGATATATCTGGCCTCTATGCATTACATAAATCCAGTCGGTGAACTCCTCCACCACGTTAAGTCTATGTTCTATAACGAAAACTGTGAGTCCAACAGCATCCCGATAATGAGTGATTATGTCAAATATCTTGGAAACCAGTATGGGGCTTACACCTGCCGCGGGCTCATCCAGTAGCAGTAGCTTAGGCTCGCTGATGAGAGCACGGCCCAACTCTAGTAGCTTGAGCTGACCGCCGGAGAGCTCGCTTGGAAATCTATCGCCATACTCGGCTAGGCCCAGCCTATCAAGAACCTCCATGGCCTTCTCAATAAATTGTCTCTCCTGTCCTTGGTATTTTCTTCGCATGAAGACTGCTGTGAGGGGGTTATCGCCCAGTTGCGCCCTAGCTGCGAAGAGGAGGTTATCCAGCACACTCATTCTGAAGAAAACTCTTGGAAACTGGAAGCTCCTAACAATTCCAAGTCTGTATATCTGGTGTGGCTTGAGACCTGTTATATCTCTACCCCCGAAGAATATCCTACCGGATTCAGGTTGGTAGACACCGGTTATTAGGTTGAAGAGTGATGTCTTGCCGCTTCCATTAGGTCCTATAAGTCCGAATATTTTGGAGTGCTCCACCTTCAGGCTGACACCGTCCACAGCCTTAAGTCCACCAAAGCTGAGGCTTAGGTTCATCGTCTCAAGTATTGGGTCAGTGTCTGACACTCTTAATCTTACCCTCCTTGAGAATTCCGCTAGGTTTGAACGTGACAACCAGAATGAGGAGCAGACCTGTAAGTATAAACATCAGGTTGTTGGCATCCAGCGGGAGGTTAAGAAAGTCCTTCAGTATCCTAGTACCCCTGCTGATTGATGTTACGACGACCGCGCCTGCGAGGCCGCCTAAGATGGTGGCCGGCCCACCTAGTATGCTCATAATCCATATCTGGAGGGTTATGGCAAGGATGAACAGATCCGGTGATACAAATCCTACATACTGGGAGTAGAAGCTGCCAGCAGCGCCAGCCATAGCCGAGGCGATACCTAACACAACCGCCTTAGCGGCGGTGTTGTTTTTACCATATACACTTGAGGCTAGTTCATCCTCACGTATGGCCCTCAGGATTCTGCCGAACGGTGAGTTGGTGAGACGCCATCCCACTATTGCGAAGATGGTGAAGAGGGTCAGGACGAAGACCGCCTGTCCCACGAGGTGGACATCATAGGAGATGCTCCTCAAGTCTATTATAGGCTGTATCCCACGTATCCCCAGCACGCCGCCAGCTAGCCAGCTCTCATTCTTCAAAACCACACGTATGGTCTCGGCGAAGACTAGGGTGATTATGGCTAGATAGTCGCTCCTCACCCTAATGGCTGGGATTGAAATGGCTAGTCCACCCAACCCAGCTACAAGCATCGCGGCGACTATGGCTAGGCCAGCTGGATAACCGTTGGTGGTTAGTATTGCGGAGGCGTATGCTCCAAGGGCGAAGAATGCTGCCTTCCCAAAATCTATCAGCCCCGAGTATCCATATTCTATGTTTAGGCTGAGCGCCAGTATTGCAAAGTACCCGACAGTGATTACGCTGTCCAGTATGAAGAGGTCTATGTTAGTCACGTCTAAACCTCTCCTTAGAGATGACCGAGCTGAGGCCAGTGGGCAGAGCTATTATTGTTGCCACTAGAACTGCGAAGGCTATTAGGGATTTGTACTCGGTGGAGAGTCCAATCCTGCTGAGAGCCACCACTCCGAAGCTCTCCGCAAGACCGAGAATGTATGCCGCTGCAAAGGCGCCGCTCACACTACCTATCCCACCGAGGATTGAGACGGCGAACATGGGAATAAGTACCTCGACACCAAGCTCAGGTATCACCCTTGTATCTGCTGCCCTTAGGGTCCCGCCCAAAGCCGCCAGCATGCCAGCGAGCATCCAAACTAAGACTATCACCGCACCAGACCTAATCCCTGACAGCCTCGCCAGCACAGGATTGCTTGCAAGTCCCCGCAGAGCCTTGCCCAGCCTTGTCCGCGCTAGGAACAGAAGCATGAACGCAACTGTAGCTAGGCCCGCCAATATCATGGAGAGCCAGAGGGTTGTGAGTCTGACTGGACCTAGGTCGAAGGGTGTGAAGGGCTGGGTGAAGAAGTAGGATTTCCTACCGGCTATCTCCCACATCATATATCTCAGCAGCACGCCAAGCCCGGCGGAAGCTATTATCAGGTGAAGTAGGGTGGCGCCCCGGCCTATGAGTGTTCTGAAAATGATGAGATATAATCCAGCGGCTATGCCGCCGGTGATGGGCATGCTTATAGCTAGGCCTGGCCAGAACCCTAAACGCACAACATCTGCGAGGAAGTATGTTATGAAAGCACCTACTGTGAAGAGCTCTGCATGGGAGAGGTTGGGGAACTTCATGAGCTGATACTGGAGGGTCAGCCCTATGGCGGCGAGGAAATAAATGCTGCCTGTAATCAATCCATTTGTAACCGTCTGAAGCATAGAGAGCTCTAGGACCAAGGCCTAAGACCCTAGACGACGTAGATAATGAAAAAGGTTTAGGGATTGCTGGACAGCTAGCCCAGCTTGAGGCCTACAGTCGAGTCCCAGCTACCTATGCTCTCAATCACATATTCTGCAGCTGGCTTGGCAACACGCCATATATCATAGGTGGCTAGTACAGCATCCCCATACTGGTCCATCAGCTTGTGGCCGCTGGGTCCCACATAGTGGTAGGCAGCAGGCTTAATCTGGCTAGCTATCTTGGGGCCATCATATAAGCCAGCCCGTGCAACAGCCAACGCAGCCACCATGGTGGCGTCATAGGTTGTGTCGCCGAAAAGGCCCGGCTCCTCACCAAACTCACGCTTATAATCATCCACGAATCGCTTGGATGATAGTGTCTCGGATGGTGCGCTGGGGCTGGTCCCCATCATTTTGGTCTGGAGGAGGTATTCGGCCGCCTTGGCATCTGCGAAGAAGGCTACATCTCTCATACCCTCTGCTCCAAAGCTCCTTATGTTGGTGAGGCCAAGGTCTGATGCCTGCTTCATCGCCACTATCCCACTCTCGACCCATGTGGCCCACAGTATGGCTTCCACGTTGGTGTCCCTTATCCTACCTAGCTCCTCTCTGTAGTCGCCCTTGGCCGGGTCATATCTTATGCTCAGTACAACTATGTCGCCCAGATTGGCTTTTATACCCTCCTCAATCCCTATGCCGTAGTCGTTCGACACTACGAATGTAGCCAGCCTCCTGATACCTTGGGACCGGATTAGGTCGGCCAATGCTTTAGTTTGGACTGCATCGCTGGGGACAACTCTGAAGATATATTGGCCGCCCACCTTCGAGACCGCTGCAGCAGTTGCTGACATGCTAATCAGAGGCACCTTCCGCTGGATGACATAGTCTGCCACAGTCAAGACCTCGACGCTTGTAGCTGGGCCGGCTATCACATGTACCCCATCAACCTCTACAAGCTTTTTAACAGTCTCTAAGGCTTTATCGGGAAGAGCCAGACTATCCTCCGCCACGATGGTTATCTTGCTACCTGCTATGCCACCCCACTGGTTGGAGAGAGTCTCAGCCAGCTTAGCACCGTTAAGCATCTTTATACCGATTGGCCCCAGCTCGCCGCTCAACGGTAGAACAACACCTATCTTAATCTCCCTTGGAAGCTGGGAGGCTGTCACGGTCTGAGTCTGGATGTTGGTCACGGTAACTGTCTGACCGCCAACTGTCACCGTCTGCCCACCTACAGTCACAGTCCCCTTCTGGGTCACAGTCTGGACACCTCCACCTGCAGATGTGCCCGCTAAGTATCCACCGAGACCTGCTACTATACCGACTCCCACAACCGCTCCGGCTGCTGCTGCGCTGCTAATGGCCTTCCGTCTGCTTATCTTGACCTCGGGTTTTTTATCCTCTGACATGTTGGTCTTATCCCGCGTGATGCATATAAGCGTTTTGCCCAATCGCATAAACGAGTCATCACATCCCCTGCTCCATGAGGTCCAGCTCTTCAAGCAAGTACCATGGCAGTGCAGCATACACATCCTCAATCATCACTCTAGGATGGAGTGGAGGAGTCATCTCCACCTCCTCTATTTTACGACTTATCAGCACCTCATACTCGGCGTGAAGCTGCCTATCCCTCTCCTCATCCCAGAGGCCACGGCTCTCCAGCCAACCTTTCAACCTAATTATAGGATCTCTCATCCTCCAGCCCTCCACCTCCTCCCTTGACCTATACCTGCTAGGATCGTCTGCTGTGGAATGTGGCGCCAACCTATATGTGACCGCCTCAATCAGGGTAGGCCCACCGCCCGCCCTAGCCTTCTCGACAGCGTTCAGTGTTGCGCTGTAACAGGCTTTAACATCATTTCCATCCACCTGCACACCTTCGAAGCCATAGAGCCTAGCCTTAACAGCGATAGACTCGGAAGCCGTCTGCCGGGATAGGGGCACCGAAATGGCATACTGGTTGTTTTGGCAGAGGAAGACCACTGGCGCTCTCATCACACCGGCCATGTTGAGCCCCTCACCAAAATCACCTTTGGATGTGGCTCCATCGCCAAAAATTGCCAGCACAACGGTATCGGCGCCAAGATACTTGGCTGCTAGGGCGAATCCCACCGAAGTACATAGATGGGCTGCCACAGGACCGGGTCCGGTTACAATCCCGTATCGCCTGTCTCCGAAGAGGAGGACCTCATGACCCTTAAGAGGGTCGAGGGATGTTCCCAGCTGCCTAGCTATAAGCAGCTCCAGAGGCACCTTCCTAGCGATGTAAGCTCCGGTTTCTCTATAGGTGGGGAATAACCAATCAGATTGCCTCAAGGCGTAAGTGCTTCCGACCGTCACAGCCTCCTGCCCCTCCGATGACGTGTATGCCGCAACCTTCCCCATTCTCTGCAGCCGGACCATCCAGTTGTCAAAAACCCTAGCGAGGACCATGTCCCTGTACATTCTGACGAGCGTGTTATCGTCCATCTGCATCGTCACGTTTTCATAGATTGGTTGATAAAAAAGATGTGCGACGGTGCTTGGGAAAGATTTATGACCGCCAAGACCGTATTATGGGATGGCAGGATGGGCTACTTCGCAGCCTTGGATGTCTGGTCCGCTCCCGAGATAAGGGATAGGCTGAGCTGGTATTATAATGTGTCCAACAATCTCAAACCCGCCAAATACCTAATCTGTAGACGCATAGCCGTGGGAGATAACATCCAAGGCTTGAGTGAGGGCGAGCTCTGGCAGCTTCATGATAGGGCATCCATTGAGTTTCATAAAATCTACAGACAAATCAAGAACGGAACAATGGACCTGAAAGAACTCACCCCCACAAGACCCAACCTACTGGACCTTAAAGTGGCCCTAACCAAGCGGATGCTCACCCACTGCAACTTCTGCAGATGGAACTGCAGGGTTGACAGGACAGCGGGAACTAAGTTTGGCACATGCCAGCTGGACGACCGGTCACGGGTATCAAGCTACTTCCATCATCGCGGGGAAGAACTTCCCATACGTGGGACAAAAGGCTCGGGAACCATATTCTTCACCTCCTGCAACCAAAGATGCGTTTTTTGCCAAAATTCAGACATATCACACGACAAAGATAATGGGATCGTTTTCACGCCACAGATGCTTGCTTGGACTATGTGGCAGCTTAGGATGGAGGGTTGCCATAACATAAATTTGGTGGGAGGTGAGCCGACAATACACCTTCACACGATAGTGGAGGCAATAAGCCTGCTGAGGTTTTTCAAAGTTGTGGATGCGAAGGCTATTGAGGCTAAGGCTGATCTGTACATCCTCTACGAAATGGAGATGAGCAACGCCTCCTACAAAGGCGAGTTCAACACTCCTATACTCTGGAACTCCAACATGTACATGAGCAAGGAGACGATGAAGATTCTCAGGGAGCTGGTTGATATCTGGCTGCCCGACTTTAAATTCGGGAATAACCGCTGCGCAGTTTGGCTGGCTAGGACGCCGTGGTATTTCGAGACCGTCGCGGAAAACCATAAGCTCATTTATGATTGGGGCGAGGACATCGTGATAAGGCATCTGATCATGCCTGGGCATGTGGAGTGTTGCACAAAGCCGGTCCTGAAATGGATAGCGGATAACATGCGATCTACACCGGTAAATGTTATGGACCAGTATCATCCAGACTGCTACTGCAACCCCTCAGACCCACGTTTTGACAAACGCTACCTAGACATGGCCCGTTTCCCGTCGAGGGATGAGATACTAGAGTCATACAGATATGCTAGGGAGCTGGGCCTTAACTTTGAGGAGATAACGTTTGAAAGATCGTTACATGGACTGAGGTTATAGACTCACCTGACGATGTGTGAGGCGCTGCAAACTTTGCACCCACTTTCAATCCCTAATAGGCCAGCTAACGCCAAGACAGTCCTAGCGGCCCCAACTAGACAGCTCTGTTGGGGCATATGTAGGTGAGGAAAGGCAATGTGAGGATGATCCCCATCACTGTTGATGTTTAGGGTATGGAGAAAGGTGGATACTGCTCTCACGCATCTCTAGTGGTGGGGGTGACTAACGAGGTAAGCCTATGAAGAAGCCGACGGGGCCCAGCGTTGTTGGTTAAGATTTCTGGGCCTCTCACCAGTAGGTAGGCGAAATAGGCTACGTCCATCACAGCAAGTGAGAACGTTGAAACGGTCTCGGGTCACCGCCATATCTGAGACACTGAGCTAACCCACTATATCTGGCAGAGCTAGGCGGTATAACTTATATTGGTCAACACTGCCAGCGGCTCGGGATATGTATCGTATTAGTGTGATTGAAGGTGATGGGATAGGACCCCACATAGTCGGCCTCACGGTGGGGGTTCTTCGTGACTTGGGGGATAAGTATGGTTTTGGCATGGAGTTTGTAGGTGCCAATGCCGGTGATAGGGTGAAAGAGCTGGTGGGCGAGGCCCTACCTAAGGAATCTCTGGAGAAAATCATGGGATCGGATGCGTGTCTGAAGGGCCCGGTGGGTGAGACGGCCCGCGATGTTATAGTCTTCCTTAGGCAGAGACTAGATCTCTACGCCAACATAAGACCTTTCAAAACATATCTGGGTGTCAGGAGCCGCTGGTCTAATGTGGACTTCGTGATAGTGAGGGAGAACACCGAGGATGTTTACCGGTCTGTGGAGGATGTGGGCCCTGATCATGGTGTGGCCATACTTATAATCACTAGGAGGGCGACGGAGCGTATAGCCCGGACAGCTATGGATATGGCTCGGACAAGGAGGAGAAGAGTTACGGTTATACACAAAGGCAACGTCGTCCGCTCATACAAGTTTTTTAGGGATGTGTGCTACGCTGTTGCCGATGGTTATCCAGATGTGAGGGTTGATGAAATGTATGTTGATAACGCAGCGTACCAGATGATACTTAATCCCCAAGGTTTTGACATTATTCTCACACCCAACATGTTCGGCGACATACTCAGCGATGAGGCCGCCGGCGTTGTTGGGACAATCGGTGTATCCGGTTCAGCTAACATAGGTGAGAGATACGGTCTCTTTGAGCCAGTCCACGGCTCAGCCCCCACCCTCAACCCCGAGGAGGCCAACCCTACAGCCCAGCTGACAGCTGCTAAGATGATGCTGGAGTGGCTGGCCATGGTGAAGAATGATAAACGGGTGCTGCAGGCCGCCGCCTCCTTGGGGAAGGCCCTTGAGAATGTTCTCAACTCTGGGAGGGTGCTCACGCCGGACTTGGGCGGCTCGGCTAGAGCCTCAGACTTCGTCAGGGCAGTCCGGGAAAACTTGTCCAGTCCGTGATAGATATGTCCGTTAGGGTGCGGGTACCCGCCAGCTCAGCCAACCTAGGGCCTGGCTACGATGTCTTCTCCGTAGCCTTGGACAACCCACACCTCACGGTTGAGGCTGAAAAAATCACACTGTCAGAAGTGAAAGTCACCAACACGGGCGAATACGCATCGGAGGTGATCAATGACCCGGAAAAGCACGCTGGAGCACGTGCAGCCAAGAAGCTCCTTTCCGAGAAAAAGCCAAACCAAGGGATCCACCTCAAGATAGACGTGGCCATCCCACCTAGAAAAGGGCTCGGCCTCAGTGGGGCTGAGGCTGCGGGAGCGGTGTATGCGGTCAACCATCTTCTTCATCTCGGGCTGAGCCCGGAAGAGCTGGTGCACTACGCTGCCACAGCCGAGCCGGGAGGTCATCTGGACAATGTGGCTGCTTCACTGCTGGGCGGCTTCACAATTTCTATCCACGACTCATTACTGGACCGCACTGTAGTAAAGTGTATCAAGCCGCCCGAGGGCCTCGGACTTGTGGTGGTTGTGCCAGACATATCGAAGACATCCACCGAGGATGCTAGGAGGGCTGTTCCGGAGGTCTTGGGAAGAAATAAGCATGTAGAGATCGTTGGCCGGGCTTCCCTTGCAGCCGTGGGAATATCCACCTCAGACATTGAACTCGTGTTAAGCAGTGTCCTCTACGATCCGTATGTGGAGCTTGCTCGGGCTGATGCAGGCGTATACGGACATGGAGTTGATGGAAGAGCTCTAGTAGGCGAGAAGCTTGAGCTATTCAGGCGTTATCACGTGGTCGAGACGATAAGTGGCGCAGGCCCCTCCCGTCTCCTCTGGTTTAAGATCTCTGAGAACCGTGGCAAGGAAGGAGAGAGACCAGTTGACAGAGCTGTAGAACTGGTTAGCGACAATCTCCTCTCGGCCGGACATAGGGTTTGGAGAATATTTCATACAGGACCAAGCGCTTCAGGGTGTCAGATTTATTAAAAACGATCAGTAGAGTCAACTCATAAGATGACGGATTTCGTCAGATACGTCGAGGACGAGTATAGGGACTACGTGACCTACAGGGAGTTGGCTAAGAGGGAAAGAAACAAGGGGCGGAAAATGGTTCTTGAACAGCTTGCCGCTGTTGAGTATGAACATTACAAATTTTGGGACGCCTATACGGGCCGACATGAACAACACACACCCCGGGCCCTCATCAATCTTCTCGTAATTGTGAGGAAGATACTTGGACTCACATTCACTATAAAGCTTCTGGAACGTCATGAGGAACAGACAATAAACTCCTATAGGGATTTCGCGTCACACCTCAGCGGTGATGAACGGTTAAAGGTGGAGGCGATAATACAGGAGGAGTTGGAGCATGAGAAGACTCTTCTTTCACAGATCGACGAGACTGTGGTGAGGTATCTGGGCTTTGTGGCGCTTGGATTGGCTGATGCCATAATCGAGATAACCGGAGTCCATGCCGGATTTCTAGGTGTGACAAGCTCTACACTCATAGCGGGGATAGCTGGCCTCGTAGTAGGCTTCGCAGCCGCCATCTCTATGGCGTCAGCTGCCTATCTGCAGGCCAAGCATGGCAGGTCACGCAACCCTCTAGAGTCTGCCTTGGTGACTGGTGGGGCATACCTTCTAACGGTCACGGTCCTAGCCCTACCGTACTTTATGGTGGCTGATATGCTGCTGGCTTTCACAGCCTCAGTGAGCTTAGCCGTAGCTATGATGACAATGTTCACCTTCTATGGAGCAGTCATATCTGAAAAGAAATTCCTCATGGAGTTCCTACTGAGTCTGGGGCTTGTGATGGGAACGGCGCTGGGAACGTACCTGTTCGGCGATTTTTTGGGATCTGTGTTCGGCATAAAACAGCACAGATTCTTCTAACGCTATCCACCTCTCAAGTGGTGCAACACTCGTGGGAGGACGTTGACCGATGGTATCGCGAGGTCCGCACCCCTCTCGAGGAACAGGTCCAGCATATCTAGTCTCTTAACACCTGAGAAGACGCCTGCGAATGAATACCTCCCATCGAGACTGTTTGTCTTCTCCCACATGAGAAGGTCTTCCATCGAGTTACCCACGTATAGGATGCTACCGTTTACACCTAGGTGGGACGACGCCTCCTGTAGGGGCCATGGACTGGGTTTCTCATATCTACTCCTGTCCTCAGGGTTAGCTGCTACGATGTCGCCTATGAACACACATGCACTCTTCTCAAAATAGTCTAAAAGGCTGCCTAAAGTTTTGTATGTCTCCCAGGAGCCTCTTCCCGTTGATAGACCAAGCTTTCCAACAGAATCCCGCAGACTTCTCAGAGTATCCTCACTAACCAGCAGCTTCTCCTCCTCAATCCTACCCTGATAGTTGAAGAACGGAGGGAATCCCCTTACCGCCCTAATGTTCCCTGAGCCAAAATATACCTCATCGAACACCGTCACGACTAGGCTCTCGCCGAATCTCCCCGGATATCTCAAGACCCGAGCCACCTCACTAGATATGCTGGCCAGCTGGTAGGGCATAACTTTGGTCAGCACCTCATGGGATGGCAGGGCCGTTGCCTCCAGCTGTCCCAGCATGATATCGAGCTCTCCCACCCAGTCCCGTAGAATGACTAAAATATCCTCATCACGCACGGTGTCCTCCTCCAGTTGCTGGAATTTCCCACCCCTCACCCTGTCCAGTCTGGACTGGGTTTCCGCCAGCCTTTCAGAGGCTATCCTCGCAGTTAGGGCTGTGGCTAGAAGATAGGTTGTGTCCCAGTCGTTGTTGAAGCTTCCTATGCTCCTCACTGTGTATATGAGTTCGGTTGATATGATGCTGGGGTCAATCCGGACACCAGTGAGCATTCCAACAATCTTGGAGACAGCCTCTCTTATCGCCTCATCGTAGGATGTGCTCTCATCGATAAGAACACCATCACAGTCAAAGACAATGCCCCCAATCTCCGATAGCATCTCAACAGAGTCATACCTAACATACGAAACACTGCCGCCTGTCCGCAGCTCGAAATAATCCCTGGCTCTAGGCATCTTCGGAGAGATGTTGTGGCGAGAGGTATTTTAGTTATCCTCACTAATACATTTAACATGAAGGGGCTTCTATGGCTCGTTGGAGGCGCTGTACTCGGAGGATTGCTGGTTTCCCTCATACTCCAACCCGGCCCACAACCACCACCGCCGGTCGTCACCATGACCTTCACCACTAGAGAATCCACGACCATAACCTCAACCCTCACCACTATTACAACAGAATACCACACAACCACAGTCTTCCAAGGACCGGCGAGAGTGTCAGATATCTGCTTCTCAAGGGTAAGCACATGCGACATCCTCTTGGTGAAACTGATAGACGCGGCTAAGAGCCGGGTTCATGTAGCGGTCTACAGCTTCACGAATGATGTGATAGCTGATGCGCTGATTAGGGCAAGGATGAGGGGGGTGGAGGTCTTGGTGGTTATGGATGCGGAGCAGGCAGCTGGTAGGGGCTCGGAGTATCCTGGGCTTAAAGCTACGGGTGTGGAGGTGAGGCTTGACGGTAATCCATATTTAATGCACCACAAGTTCATGGTGGTGGACGATTCGATCGTGGTGACAGGCAGCTACAATTGGTCGGCTGCGGCTGAGGAGAGGAATGACGAAAACCTTGTGGTCATTGTCTGGGAAGAAGCTAACCGACTTTTTGAAACGGAGTTCCAGAGAGTTTGGAGTCAAGCCTTCTCCGGGTAACACATATCTCGGTGGGTGGCCTACTCTAGCCATGATGACGTTGCTATTGGTTACATACCCATCAGACAAGGACTACATGGGCTGGTCTAGGAGCTTGGTGGAGAGGGGGTTAGCTGCAAGTGTAAATGTAATCAATATAAAATCTACATATTTCTGGGAATCTCAGGTCCAGACGGGGGACGAGGTTCTGCTAATCATCAAGTCTGACCGAAGGGTTTCTCAAAACTTGAAGGATGTGGTGTTGGCCGAGCATCCCTATAAAGTTCCATGTATTGTGGAGCTCAGCCCTATAGACGTTAACAGCTCTTATCTGGAGTGGGTGGCTGCTGTGACGCTTGGAAGGAGGCTGGACGGACTATGAAGCGGCAGAGATACCTGATCTATGTCTCCAACAGTGGCTTCAAACCATTAGATAGGAAGACGCTTCAGAGCCAGTTTAGAGTTTGCTCACCCCACTCACTGAGGTTGATAGACGTTAGAGTTGGCAGTAGGCACATTGAGTTTGACGTTCTGGCAGATGTTGACGCCTTGAACTGGGCTGTACGGTATCTCGACAACATTTTCGGAGTAAACGAAGTGAGAGAGGTTGTAAGAGCTGATGAGAACATGATACCTGAAGAGATTGTCGGGGCAGCCGTCCGGCTGTTCAATAGTGAGAAGTTTTGGGAGGCCCATGAGTTATTGGAGGGGTTATGGCGTAGACTTGCGGGAAGGGAGAAGGAGGTCATTCACGCAGTAATTTTGATGGCAGCAGCACATGTGCACCTACAGAAGGATGAGCGGGAGGTCTTCACATCTATGATTTTAAGGGCTAAAGAGACACTAAGCGCTTTTGAAGGAGTCGTCTTCGGCCTTGAGGTAAACTCTCTTAGGAGAGGATGTGACAGCGCTGTATGCGGACTCAACATCAAGCTAGAAACAGTAGTCACCTGAACTTGGTTGAAGAGACACCAAGTCTGTCCTCGGACCAATATAGAATTCGCAGAAGTCATCACCAGCGGCTATGCATCTTCTCTCTGTGACATGCACTTGACCCCAGGCTTCGGACAATATGCGCTCTAGAAAGCCACGGTAGAATGCGCTGTGGGGTGTGCCACGTGTCTTGGCTATTGTGCATTCGAAGGTCCAGTATGACCGTATTACCGCCCACCTAACGTCCGGACTAAACTCCGTGAATTCGAATAGGGCTCTCCCATGCACTAGGGCTAGGAGCCTTACGGAGGTCGGTAGATCACCACCCATCCCCAGCCCCACTATGTTCCTGTAGAGGGATCTACCTGCATTTAGTCCGAGATAGTATAGGAAAGCTTCACTAGCACTGCCGAAACGCTCTCTAACACCCTCAAACAGGGCCTTGTATACCGGTGCTCTGAATACTATGGCCCTCTCACCAAGCAAGATAAGTGGAAAGGCCCTATCATCGAAGAGTACAGTGACACTCGGCAGTAGATAGAAACACTACATTTATGTTGTTCTTCGCAATAACTGTGAGGACTTACAAGAGCGCACTAGGTCTGTTGACCAGCGTAAGCCTAAGGAGCCGGGCTATTCTTTTTAGGACAGTGGACGGCCAAACATAGATCCCTAGGATTTCCCAGAAATTCCATATTTTCCAAAACGCTCACCAGTGGAGCCGCAACCATAGAGTCCTAAATATTCTTTAACGACGGGCTCAAGACTCTTCAAAAGATTCAAGACCTATTTGTAGTGGAGCGACGTATTTAGGTGACTTCGCTTGGGAATAGTTCTATCGCCGAGTCAGGAGATCCTATGGGATAAAGTATGGGCAGCGTTAATCCGGCTTGCTGGAATTTCCTCAGCTGCCCGATCACATGCTTTCTTTCACCAGCTGCAGCAATCTCATTCAATATTCTATCACCGATCCTATCACCTGCCCTGTCCAACCTACCCGCCCTAATATCACTCCTAAGTTTAGGGAGGTCCACTTCACTCCTTGCATCCTCGTCCAAGACCCTCTCACCCCTCATGTGCCAAGACAAATAGGTGGCTGCCAGATTTCTCAGGCTGCGCATGCCCTCCTCACTGTAGTTAGCCGTTGCCACCATGGCTGCGTATTCAAGCTTACTATAATCTCGTCCCGCCTCCCTGCATGCATCTTTGACAATCTTAATAGATTTTCTTATGTATGAGACGGAGGAAAAGGCTGAAAATATAACGCCGTCGCCCACCTCCCCGGCCACCCTCAAGGCTCTTGGACCCACGGCGGCGACGTATATTGGCGGCGGCACTCCCCTGCTATGGATAGATAAACCAACGGCTCTGAAATGGGCCCCCCGAAAGTTGACGTCACCACCACGCAGGATGGACCTTACCAACGATACCCCCTCTCTAAGAGCATCCACAGAACCTCTAAGGCTGTAGCCGAAACATTCCCTCATCCAATGTTCTCCACCTATTCCAATCCCAAGCATAGCCCTACCCCCCGACAATGTTTGCAGAGTTGATATCGCCATAGCTGTCAAGGCCGGGTGCCTGGTATAGATGCTGATAATACCTGTTCCCAGCCCCACCCTGTTTGTGCGTCCCGCCGCGGCGGACAGAAGTGTAAAAGTCTCACCGTACATGAAGTGTTCCGGAATCCAGACGGAGTGGAATCCAGCCTTCTCAGCCTTCTCAGCATATAGGGGTATGTCCTGAAGCCTAACATAGTCGGGTGTGATGGAAATCCCTACCTTCAAGCCGCTAGCTCCGCCCTAGCCCCCCTATTTTTGGGTTATGAGGAAGATAATTATATGACCCTTCAGGTTAAAGGAGTGTGAGGGAGCTACCTGACTTCGATATATACACACCCGAAAACGCTGCGCAGGTTCTAGAGCTTCTACATGCAGGTGATGCCCTACTTTTTGCAGGTGGCACAGACCTTATACCGATGATGAAAAGGGGTAAAATACGTCCCAGAAAGGTGGTGGACCTGTCTGGTGTGGCTGAACTCAGATACATACAGCGTGGGAACGGCTACATACGTATGGGGCCAAGAGCCACGGTTAAGGATCTCGTTGAGAGCGATCTCTTGGATGGACGCTATGCCGCTATCAAACTCCTCGGGAGATATTTCGGTGTGGAGACCACTAGGACCATGGCAACAGTGGGTGGCAACCTAGCCTCTGGTGGGGAGCGGGACCTCCCCCAAATTCTCGATGTCCTAAACGCCCGTGTGAAGATTTTAAGTGTTGACGGCGAGCGTTTCGCAGGTCCTATGGAGTGTGAGCCTAGGTCTCACGAGCTTGTGGGGGAGATCGTTCTACCCGAGCTGGAGCCCAACTCCCAGACATGGTTCTCTAAGTTTGAGAAGAGGGCTGCTAATGGAATAGGTGTCGTAACAACCGCTGTATATCTCAGACTCTCGGAAGACGGGATTGTGGAGGACGTTCGGGTGACGTTGAACAGGGTTAGGGGGAAGATGCCTGGACGTGTCCATGCCGTAGAGAAGCTGTTGAGGGGACATGTCTTAGATGATTGTAGGCTAGATGGAATCTCCGCCGCCATGGATGCTGAGATAAGCCCAGCGTCAGACTTCAGGGCGTCTTCTGATTTCCGCAAGCATATATCTAAGGTGTTGGTGAGGAGGGCTCTATTGGAGTGTGCTAGGCGGATAGGTGGATGGGAGAGTATTGCCTAGGATAAGCTTTCGGGTTAACGGTGTCCACGTCATAACGGAGACGCGTGGGCGGGATAGGCTGATAGACCTTCTACGTCGGATGGGGCTGATGAGTGTGAAGGAGGGATGTAGCTCAGGTGATTGCGGCTCCTGTAATGTAATCGTTAATGGCGAGCTGGTTAACTCCTGTCTCATGCTGGCGGTCCAAGCACGTGGATGCGACATACTCACCCTTGAGGGGCTGGGAACGGAGGACAGGCCTCACAAACTCCAGCTAGCCTTTGTGGACTTTGCTGCTTCACAGTGCGGCTACTGCATACCGGGAATAATAATGACAGCCAAGTATCTCCTCGACAAGAAACTGCACCCATCGGATGAGGAGATCAGAAGGATGCTCACGGCCAACATATGTAGATGCGGTGGATACACTCGTATAGTGGATGCTATAAAGTCTGCTGTCGGGTCCAAGCTCTAGAAAGTTCCTTGATAATCTTCTCAGCAGTTAGGGGTAGGTTGTATGTCCTGACCCCTATGGCATCGTGGAGTGCGTTGGCGATAGCTGGTGCTGGCCCACATATGGGCGGCTCCCCTATGGTTCTGGTTCCGAGAGGTGTGATTTTGCTCGGATATTCGAGGACTATTACTTCCACTGGTGGCATATCCGCTGCTGTCGGGACAAGGTAGTCGGCGAAGTTGGGGTTCAGTATCCGGCCCGTCTTGCCAATTATCAGCTCCTCAGTCAAGCCATATGCTGCACCTTGTGTGAGGGCTCCCTCTATCTGTGATTCGACGAATTTCCTATTAATGGCTCGTCCCACGTCAAAGGCTCCCACCATCCTCTCCAACCTAACCACACCCGTCTCAGTATCCACCAGCACAACGACCCCCACCGCACCATAGGTATATTGCAGATACGCTCTGCCGTACCCTTTCTCAGGGTCGTAGTCGCACAATGGTAGCTTGAAGATAGCTTTCTCGGAGATCTCCTCACCAACCTCCGAGACAAATTCTAGAAGCGATTTACCGTCAAGTGGCTGGCCAGCCTCCATCGCCATCCTCTCCAGCTTCTTTCTCAGGTTCTCGGCTGCTAGTCTTACTGCATTGCCTCCCATGAGCGTGGACCTTGATGCGAATGTCCCGCCCGTGTCCGGTACACGGTGTGTTTCGGCTCTCTCCACCACTACATTTGTCTCAGGTATGCCCAGAGTCTCAGCCGCTATTTTTGCTATGCCATATGAGGAGCCTGTCCCATATTCGGTGAGACTTATCTTCACCCGGACAAATCCTGACGGAGTGGCTACGACCTCAGCCTCGGCTACATCCTCACCCTCTGGGCCGAGGCTGTTACCATGATAGACCAAAGCCACTCCATACCCCCTCCTAACAGTCGGCGTAACGTATGGTCTCCTCTCATGCCATCCAATCCTCTCTGCTACGAGGCGTAGAGCATGCTCCAGTGAGACCTCCTCTTCCATCACCTCACCAGTAGCGGTCTTCGAACCCCTTCGCAGAACATTCTTGAGCCTCAGCTCTACGGCATCCATCCCCAGCTCCCTAGCCATGAGGTCAACATGAGATTCCGCAGCAAAGTGAACTTGGGGGTTGCCGAATCCCCTGAATGAGCCAGCTGTGGGGTTGTTGGTGTAGACAAGATACGCGTCAGTTTTCACATTCCCAATATCGTATGGACCAGTAGCATGCACAATAGCCCGCAGGAGCACCAGCGGCCCAACCGATGCATAAGCCCCCGTGTCAAATAGTACCTCAATCTCAGCAGCCTTGAAATGGCCATCCCTTGTGGCACCCAACTTATACCTTATCTGGGAGGCATGCCTCCTAGAATGGGCTAAGACCGACTCATCTCTACTATAGATACACGCAGCAGGCCTTCCGGTAACCAGTGCTGCCAGCCCAGCCATGGTACTCACATCCCATGGTGCCTCGTCTGACTTTCCCCCAAAAGTCCCTCCCAGAGCTGCAGCCACTATATTCACTTTACTAGGTGGCAGTCCAAGAATCTTCGCTACTCCATTGCGGACGTAGAAGGGGTTCTGTACGCTACCTACTATATCCAGACCGCCGTCAGCTCTTGGAACGGCATAGGCGGCCTCTGTCTCTATGGGTGCAGGCTCCTGAAACTGCGTTCTATAGGTCTTCTCAAGCACCACATCCGACTCTGCGAACCCCCGCTCTACATCACCTCTCCTAACCCTGTAGTACCGGCATATGTTGCCGCCTTCATGTAGCTGGGGAGCGTCAGGCTTGAAAGCCTCTACCACATCCAGCACAGGGGTCAGCTGCTCATATTCCACTACAACCTCCTCCACACCCTCATCCGCGGCTAGAGGGTCATCAGCCACTACCAGAGCAACCGGGTCCGCCATACATCTAACACGGTCAGATGCTAGAAAGGGCCTATCTGGGATTATCGTAGATGACAGGTTAACACCAGGAACATCAGCGGCTGTCAAGATACGCTGAACGCCCCTAACCTTAAGAGCTCGGGAAACATCTATGGACTTGATCAGTGCATGAGGATACCTAGACCTCACAGCTTTCACGTAGAGCGAGTCGGCTGGTATCTGGTCGGTGGTATAGATTGGCTTTCCAAAAACCGTGTCGGGGTAACGGTGTCTCGCTGAAGAGGATGTGAGCACAGGCTGTTAGGCCTGCTGCTATATTTAAGATTAGAGTTTATTACCTGCATGCTAACGAGCTACAATAATGTACGTCGGCCAGTCAATTAAGAGCGGAAATCTGAGGAGACACATAACCGGTCTGGCCCGTTTTCTCGATGATATGACGGTCCCGAACATGCTTTACTGTGGATTCATACGCAGCACCTATCCACATGCAAGGATAAGGGGTCTGGATTTTGGACAGTTACCCAACGGAGCTGCGGTCATAACATGGCGTGAGCTTGAAAGGTTTGCTCAACCCTATATTCTCAAGTATCCCTACCGTAACTTCAAGCCATTAGCCATAAACTTTCTAGCCAAGGATAAGGTCAGATACGTGGGTGAGCCTATAGCGGCCATACTTTCCACAGATAGGTATCAGCTGCAGGATTTGATAGAGACTGTAAACGTGGATTATGAGCCTTTACCCCCCCTCATTAATCCTCTAGATGCACAAGCATCTGATATACATCTTTATGACGATTGGGAGAGCAACAGTATGGTGAAATTTACATTCAGGATAGGAGACGTGGATGAAGCCCTCAAATCTTCACCAATAGTGGTTTCGGAGCGCTTCATAACCCACAGGCAGACAGCAGCCCCCATGGAGACCAGAGGATGCGTAGCTCACTACGACTGGGGACGCAATATTTTGACGACTTGGGTATCTAACCAGAACCCTCACATACACAGGGCTATTCTCGCAGAAATGCTCTACCTACCCGAGAATAAAATACATGTCATAGCGCCCGACATGGGAGGCGGCTTCGGCCTTAAGTGCCACACCTACCCTGAAGACATAGTGACATGTGTGGCATCCATGATTACCGGAAGGCCGGTTAAATGGGTGGAAAGTAGAAGGGAAAACCTTACGGCATCGTCGCATTCTAGAGAACAAGTCCATGACATCAAGGTTGGAGCGACTCGGGACGGACTACTAACAGTCATAGTTGATGAAGGGGTGATAGATTTGGGTGCCACCATATTGTTCCCCCATGACAGCCTCGAGCTCGCAATTGTGGTGATGGGCCAGATCCCTGGACCATATAGACTCCGAAACTATTTTGTGGAGCTAGACTGCGTCGTCACAAACAAGTCACCCTCGGGCGCATATAGGGGTTTCGGCCATCCAGAGGCCACCTTCGTGAGGGAGAGGGCTTTGGACATTGTAGCTAGAGAATGTGGGTTAGATCCTGCTGAGGTGAGGCTTAGGAATTTGGTAGGGACCGGCGACATACCATACACATGCCCCACAGGCCTTGTGATCGATAGCGGGGACCCCAAACAGACGCTTGTTAAAGCTATAGAGAGAGTCCGGGAGTGGGGAGTTGATACGAGTGGTGGTGTGAGGTCCGAGTCTATCTTGGGATTGGGGATGGCCTGTAGTTTGAAGGGCGCCGTCCCCACAATGCTAGGGACCACTGGCAAGTGGGGTGCTAGCGAGGCTACGGGTGTGAAAATAACTCCTGACGGCAAGGTTGTTGTGACCTCTGGCGCCGTGTCTATGGGAACACAGCTAGACACTGCATTATCCCAGCTTGTGGCAGACACGTTAGGAGTTGCACTGCAAGATGTCGAAGTGATATTGGGCGACTCCGAGCTCGCGCCCTTCAGCACTGGTTTGTGGGGCAGCAGGGGGGCTGTCATGTGTGGTGGTGCTGCAGTCCTATCGGCGAGGAAGCTTCGTGAAAAGATTCTAACTATGACAGCCCATCTACTGGATTCAAGGGTTGAGGACTTGGATATCAAATCTGGCTCAGTGTTTGTCAAAGACGATCCCACGAGATTCCTCACATTTGCTGAAATCGCGAGAATTGCCTACAACGAACCCTATAAACTACCCCAGGACTTCGACACATCCCTAGAGGCCGTCACAGTCTACGACCCTCCCAACATATCTAGGGAACCGGATGAGTTGGGCCGGTTTAACGCGGTTGGAGCGGTTTCTGCAGCATCTGCGATAGCCCTTATAGAACTTGATAAGGAGACCTGCCAAGTTAGGCTTCTGAGGCTCTTGTTTGTGGAGAACGGTGGCACATATATAAATCCCTCAGATGTAAACAACCAGCTTGTAGGTGGCATAACCCAGTCGTTGGCTGGCACGCTCTATGAAGAGATAGTTTACTCCCCCGAGGGCATACCTCTAACCAGCACCTTGGCCGACTACGCCATCCCCACGGCGCTGGAGACCCCCACTATTGAGATAGATCACATAATCTCACCATCTCCACATACCATACTGGGCTTGAAGGGAGTTGGTGAGACCGGAACCATACCTGTTATGGCTGCTATCGCTAACGCTGTTCAGAATGCGTTAGAGAAAGCTGGATGGAGGGCTGAGATAAGAAGGTCCATGCTTTCACCCGCATATTTATGGAAGATGGTGAAAGCTTAAGATTTTTATGAATGTCTCAAGCGCTGATATTGAGCTTGACAGAAGTAGACATATTGATAACTTCGGATATGGTTGTCACCTCAGCCGAGGGGCCTATTTTCACACCAGGCTACGTTGCGATCAGCGGCTCCGAAATATATGAAACAGGTCCGGATGAGCCGCACGGTCTTACCGCACAGAGAAAATTGAAGGCGGGTAACAGCATAGTAATGCCGGGGCTGATCTCGGCACATGACCACATGTATGGCATCCTCGCACACGGCATTCCAGTAAGGTATTCTCCCACTAGCTTCTGGGATTTTCTCAATAACTTCTGGTGGCCCTACGTCGAGGACAGGCTGGATAGGGATACTGTGGCTGCAGCTGTGGAAATGTCTGCGGCTCAACGCCTTAAAACCGGGACCACCTGCGTCGCCGATGTGCTGGAGGCACCCAACACACTTCCCGGCGTCCTCGAGTCCGAAGCAGTCGTAATAGAGAAGGCGGGACTGCGGGCCGTTCTATCATTTGAAGCCACTGAGCGAGTGAGTCAGGAGAACGGGGTCAAAGGGCTTGCTGAGAATCTAGCGTTTGTAAGGGCGCGAAATAGGGCGCACGGCATTATTAAGGGGATGCACTGCATCCATACAACTTTCACCTGTTCTCCTGAATTCATTAGGCAGTGTCGCGAGGAGGCTGATGCGACCGGGGCGGGGATACACATCCACTTCGAGGAGGGGATATTTGAGACACAAGAATCTCTGAGAAAGTATGGTAAGTATCCGGCCGAGGTTTATGAAGAGTTGGGATTCTGGAAAGATGATGTTCTCGCATCCCAGTGCGTCAAGACTACAGAGATGGAGATTGGGATTCTAGCCCGTCATGGTGTCAGGGTGTCTCATCAGCCATTAAGTAACGGTGAGGTGGGGGGTGGAGTAGCGCCTGTACCGTTGATGCTGGAGAAGGAGATGACCGTCTGCCTAGGCACTGACGGCTTCATAATCGACATGTTTGAGGTAATGAGGAATACATGGCTGTTGCATAAGGCGGCTAGGGAGGATGCGAGCATTATGCCGGCCAAGACCGTCTTCAAGATGGCTACCGAGAACGGCGCCTCAACATTGGGGATAAGGGCTGGTAGATTGGAGAAGGGTTACAAGGCGGATGTGATTGTGGTTAGGAATGATTTCCCCACGCCTGTGACTCCGGAGAACGTTATAACCCAGCTGGTCGTATATGCATCCGGCCAGCAGGTGGAGACTGTCTTGGTGAACGGTAAGGTAGTGGTTGAGGGGGGCCGGGTCATCACAGTGGATGAGGATAAGGCTCGAGAGAAGTGCATGAGGGCTGCTGCCAAGCTGTGGAGGGGTGTTGCATGAAGCTTGACAGGGTTGGGCTGTACTTTACATCCAGCATACCTCTCAGTGAGGAGATGTTATATGCTAAGCTGGCAGACAGGTTCAACTTCACTAGCATCTGGCAGGGTGAGTCGAGGACTGAGAGAGATTCAACCGTATCACTGGCAGCCCTAGCCACTGTCACAGAGAAGGTTAGGCTTGGTACGGGAGTCTTGCACACGTGGACTCGTAATGTGGTGACGCTCGCCACGACCTTCACTACTCTTGATGAACTGAGCGGTGGGAGGGCTTGCTTAGGGATTGGGGCTCTCTGGGAGCCCATGGCCTCCAAGATAGGTATCGACAGGAGACAGCCACTAAAGGCTGTACGTGAACATGTAACTGTTCTTCGTAAGCTCCTTAGAGGTGAGGAGGTTACCTATCAGGGGGAATTCGTAAGGGTAAGTCAGGTTAGGCTTGAGAGGATTCCACGTAGTGTACCCGTCTATGTGGGAGCTACAGGGTTTAAGATGATGGAGATTGCGGGCGAGGTCGCGGACGGCGTCCTCCTCAACTATCTCGTCTCGCCAGACTACAACCGTAAAGCAATACAGTATATAGAGGCTGGAGCTAGGCGTGTCGGAAAGAAGATTGAGGCGATAGATCGGCCCCAGCTTCTGGCGGTTTCTTACTCCTATGACCTGGAGAAGGCATATAGGGCTGCTAGGCTCATGGTGACGGAGTACCTGGCCATGGAGCCTCATATCGCAATCGCTTCCGGCGTACCCGAGAAGTTGACACAGGAGATCAGTGAGGTTACTGGGGGATGGCCAACAACACATGAGAAGATTATAGAAGCTTCTCAGCTGGTGTCCGATAAGCTTCTGACAGAATTGATGGCTGTCGGCGACTTGGAGACATGCAGGAATAGGGTTGAGGATTACGTGAGGGCTGGGTGCACGGAGCCACTCCTATATCCGGTAACTGGGGAGGTTCTGCCACTCATCCACTACTTCTCCATCAAATAGTCGCTAGAACGTCTATCTCCAAGCCAGACTTCTCCAAGACTCGCGTGAGATGCCTATTGGCATCCCTTAACACCTCAGCCTCATTTAGTGTCAAAACTTTTTTATCCCTGACCACGAACCGGCCGTCAATCATCACATCACGTACATCCTCACCTGAAGCCGAGTAGACTAGGAGTGATAGAGGGTTGGAGATGGGTGTGACTGACGGCCTGCTCAGCTGCACAACCACCAAGTCAGCCTTCTTACCTTTTTCTAGGCTTCCCAGCTCATGCGAGCGGCCTACCGCTTTAGCCCCATTCCTCGTCGCCATCTCCAAAACGTCCCAAGCTGAGATTGTCCCCGGGTCCGTGGTCCTGCCCTTCTGGAGTATCGATGCCAGCTTCATCTCCCTAACCATGTCATAGCAATCGTTGCTGGGGCCTCCATCGCATCCAAGCCCCACATTCACCCCGTGTCCCAGCATATCCGATACGGGTGCAATACCTGAGCCGAGCTTGAGGTTGGAGGAGGGGCAGTGGGCCACAGTTGACCCGGTGGCGGCGAACTTCCCCATATCTTCATAGTTTAGCCAAACACAGTGGGCGAAAACCCTCCTATCACCCAGCAGCCCAAATTTTTCAAGAAATCCTGAGGTGCTGGACTTGTAGGTATTCCTGTAGTATTCGATGTCTTCTCTAATTTCCGCCACATGCATGGTGATTCCCGTGTTGAACTCTTTTGCGATGGCTGCTGACTCGTGGAGGAGTTCTTCTGAGACAGCCCCTGCTGATCTTAGGCCAAGCCACACATCTATCCTGCCATCCGCCCTACCTGCCCACCTACGGTGCATGGTTTTGAACTCGCTGAGACACTGCTCCTTTTCCTCGGCCATGCCCGGATGTATGACATCTTCAGCTCCTGAATAGCCCCTCATATCCATGATCGATTTAGATAGTACTCCTCTTATCCCGGACCTCTCCACAAGCTCAGCTACACCGTCAAACCCATACCTACTGTGCAGGAGAGACTCAACGAAGCATGTGGTACCAGTCTTGAGCATCTCAAGGATGCAGAGTGCCGCACTAGCCCTACCGTCCGCATGGTCATACACACCCTGAAGCGGCCAGATCCAGTTCTTCAGCCATGGTACAAGTGTCAAATTATCGGGCACCACACCGCGGATGAGAGCTTGAGCCAGATGGACATGGGTGTCCACAAGTCCAGGTATTATCACACAGTTCTCGGCCTCTACCACCTCGGCGCCGGCTGCATATTGCATAACGTCGTCGTATCCACTAACCATCGATATAACACCATCCTCGACGAGCACACCACCACGACGCAATATCCTCCTACTACCATCCACCGGTATGACAAATCCTCCCTTCAACAGTATTCTGCTCAAGACGTTGATGGTGGGGTGGTTGTTGGATAAATAGTTTGGCAACACTTATATAGCATTGAGGGCGGACGGACCGCATGACAAGTCGTAGCGTCATAATAGCCGTGGTCGTTGTGGTGGTGGCGGCCGTAATCGCTGTATCCCTGCTAACCATTCCACTGAGGCAGCAGGCCGGTCCAACACCCAGTGGGAAATTTCGGATCGCGTTGATCCTGCCAGGCTCGGTAACAGATAGTGGCTGGAACGCAAAGATGTTCATAGACGCTCAGAAGGCTGCCAAAGACTTGGATTTCGAGCTGGAGGTGGTGGAGGGTGTCGGACAAGCCGGACCAGCAGTTGACTCCACAATAAGATCCTTTGCAGAGAAAGGATTCAACATCATAGTGACTTGGACGATAGGCCATCAGGATGCTGTTCTGAGAATAGCCCCCGACTTCCCCAACACATTCTTCGTCGGCGTAGCCTTCTTTAAGTTCAACGACCTACCCAATGTTGTGTCAGCCGTTGACTCGATATATCAGGCTGCCTACCTCTCTGGTATGGTGGCGGGTGCTGTAACAAAAACCAACACAATTGGATTCATGGGTGGGCAGCAGTTCCCAACCCAGAATGCTGTGGCCAACGCATTTCTAGAAGGCGCCAAACGGGTGAACCCCAATGTCAAACTGATATGGGCTTACAATGGCGTTTGGGATGACGTGAATAAGGGCAGGGAGACGGCTCTAGCCCTGATAGCCCGAGGAGCGGATGTCATACAGCTTAGGGGTGATGGCATAACTCTGGGTGGCATTCAAGCATGCTCACTACGAGGGGTTTTCTGCGTGGGCGATGTGGCAGACCAAAACGCATTATCGCCTCAGGCAGTCATAACCAGCAACGTCTACGACCATACACTACTCTTCAAGGAAATTGTAGAACGATATAAGGCCGGAACCCTAGCGCCTAAAGACCCAACCAACTTCGATCAGCACATAATATGGAGATACACACTCGCCAACGGAGGAGCCTATATAGCGCCGTTCTATGAACAGGACAGTCTAGTACCACAGCATGTTAAGGACTTGATCAGGCAAGTGATTGAGGACGCAAAAGCAGGGCGGTTCGATGTACCTTTTAACGGCGAACCACCGGCCGGCGAGCAGGCTTAACAAAGCTACTGCCTTTTTTATTGCGATGCAATTAAACAGGACCGTTGGACTCTCACTCATTGGTTTATCTATCTCGCTAGCCCTGATGACTTTTTGCGGTGATGAGGGAGACATGCCTAGACTTCCCTATGAAGGGTTGATAGCGATGTACCGGTATGTAAAATACACGGATTTCCCCGGCGGTCAGACCTTTGAGAACAGTACCACACTAGTCATCTATAAGCGGCAGGTCACAGACGATGTTTTCCTAGTAGATGCCTTGGACCAGCTTAACTTTTTCCCAGATATGCTAGCAGACCTCTCTAGGGGAATATACCTATCTGGAGTTCACACTGGCCGTTCAATCATCCATATTATAAGACCGGATAGGCTTTTGGAGGATACTCTGAGACTTGATGACCGTGTGCTCAAAATACACCCGCCTGAGAAGCTACAACTTAATGGGTTTGAAATTGAGGCTATCAGGGTTTCCGGCGAGAACTTCATCTACTACAGTGATGGTGGATACCTTTCTGAGACTAACGTCATCTGGTTTGAACGCAGAACCGGATTGATGTTGAGGTCGGAAGGCAGGGCTGAGGGATACGGTGTGACGTCGGGTTTTCTCAGCACATTTACTCAGGTTAGCCTAGTGGACAGCGGAGCTGACAATGACGGTGATGGAATGACTGATTACAAGGAGCTTCTTCTCAAAACTAACCCATTAAGTGCAGACACTGACCATGACCTATTCCCTGACGGTATTGATGCCATGCCATGGGGAAGGCTTATCCCGGCGTGGCCGTTGATGGCGGTTCTGGGGATGGCGGGCGCCGTCCTATTCTCCACGTCTGTAGGGCTGGGTGAGAGACCCCGGAACCGCCGCCCTCCTAGTCAGTATAATGAGCACCACTATGGTGAGGACGTAGGGTAAGGTCTGAAGTATGTTATAGCCTATTGGTACTTGGAGGATCTGTAGTCCTATCTGTATGGAGTCCGTCGTCCCAAATATTATGGCGCCTATCAGGGTTCTTATGGGGTTCCAATTCCCGAAAATCACTATGGCTAGGCTGAGAAAACCTCTGCCAGCAACCATGTTCTCCCTAAAGAATCCCACATCAAGGACTAGATAGGCACCTGCAGCTGAGGCAGCCAAGCTGCCCAGAAGGACGGCCACGTACCTAACCCTATACACGTTCACTCCCTGTGCATCAGCTGCCCTAGGATTGTCGCCTACCGCCCTGACCTTAAGCCCCCATCTGGTTCGGAAAAGCAGATAGTAGATCAGAGGAACCAATACTACTGTTCCATAGGTGAATATGTTTTGGCTGAAGAGTATTACACCTATGACCGGGAGATCGGCCAGCAGTGGGAGGCGGATGGGCTGGAGGCTGGGTATTGTTTGAGGTATTAGTGAAGTGCCGTAGCTTGCCCTAAATAAAAAAGCACTGAGTCCTGCAGCGAAGATGAAAAGGCTAAACCCCATCACTATCTGGTTTCCGTGTAGCGTCACGGTGACGAAGGCGAAAAGAAGTCCCCATAGAAGACCCAACAATAGAGCGGACATCAGCCCCAGACCTTGGGATTGTGTCTGGACAGCAGCCGTGTAGGCTACGAATGCGGCTAGGCTCATCAACCCTTCTATGGATAGGTTCATCACACCCGACTTTTCACTTATGGTCTCACCGAGTGCGGCCAGCAATAGTGGCGTCGCCAGTCTAACGCCCCCCGCTACAAGCAGGACGAGAAAGTCCTCAACCACGTCTCATCCACCTGAATATCGTTTCGAAGACTACGGTGAGCGCTAAGACTGAGCCGACGAAGAAGGATACTACTGCAACTGGGACTCCAGCACCCCGCTGCATAGCAAACCCTCCGTTGGTGAGAACCCCCATCAGAATAGCTATCATGAGGGCTCCATAGGGATTCTGCCTGCCTAGAAGAGCCACGACTATGCCAGTGAATCCGAAGCCTAAGGAGAAACCGTCTACGAGGTGGAAGTTAACAGCGAATATCTCTATCATGCCAGCTAGTCCTGATATTCCGCCGCTGACCATACCCACCATTAGGAGTGTCCTAACTGTGTCAATCCCGCCATACCTTGCTGCCTTCTCACTTGATCCCACGGCCCTAATACCGTATCCTAAGACAGTGAAGTTGAGTATCCACCACATTAAGGGTACTAGGGCAATTCCGATGAGAAAACCTGCATGTAGTCTAGTGCCGGGAACGAGTTTGGGGATTCTCAGATGCTCTGGAATTTCATAGGACCAGAGCTGCAATGACTCAGGGGGTTTTATACCCCAAGGTGGGACTGTGGCAACCAAGTGGCTTGTAATCAACATGGCGACGAAAGTCAGCATAAGAGAGGTAATCACCTCGTTAGCGCCGAATCTTGTCTTAAGCAACGCGGGTATCAAACCCCATATGGCTCCACCCGCAAAGCCTAGAAGTACCAGCACAGGCAACCCAACAGCAGGACTTAACCCTGATACTGCTAGAACACCTAGAGTGGAAAATATCGCTCCCATGTGAAGCTGCCCTTCTGCACCAATGTTCCAAAACTTGGCTGTGAAAGCTGGTATTAGCGCTAGCCCCGTCAGGAGTATAGGCGTCGTAACCACCAGCGTCTCTGCGATGGCCGAATAACCTCCGAGGCTCTCAATCAATAACGAAGCGTAGGCTCTATTGGGGTCCTTTCCAAGGGCCTGTATTATGATATAGGTGGCTCCCAATGATACAGCCACACCTAAGCCATGAGCGGCTACTATTAGATAACCACTCTTCAAGCGGCTACACCGGTCATCAAGGCGCCAATGTAGTTCAGATCATTTTTTCGTTCATCGTTCACGGCTGTGAGCTTCCCCTCAAACATCACAGCAATTCTATCACTCAGCTCAATAACCTCGTCTAAATCCTCTGAAGCCAGGAGAACTCCTGCACCTCGGTTTCTAGCCTCTACAAGCTTGCTCCTCACAAATGCTGTGGCTGCTAGGTCAAGACCCTTGGTGGGACTTGCGGCCAGAATCACAGCCGGTGACCTGTATAGCTCACGGGCTACGACGAGCCGCTGTATGTTGCCGCCTGAAAGCTTCTCCACAGGGATGTTGAGGTCGGAGGCTTTGATGTCATACTCGGAGACGAGTCTTGAGGCGATGGCCTCCATCTCTTTCCTTCGGATTATCATCCCATTTCTTGTGAGGTGTGCGTCCAGCATTCCAAGGACTAGGTTATGCCTAATAGGTAGGTCTGGTAGCACACCCGTCTCAATCCTGTCCTCGGGAATATAAGTTACCCCAAGTTTCCTCAGTCTGCCTGGAGAATACTTTGAGATATCCATGTCTCCCAACAGAACTCGGCCAGCTACCTTTCTCCTGAGTCCATAGATTGCCTCCAACAGTTCTCTCTGGCCATTACCTGCAACTCCTGCTATCCCCAATATCTCCCCCCCTCTAAGGTGAAGCGAAATGCCTTTCAAGGCTTTTACACCCTTATCATTCAAGACTTCCAGCCCCTCGACCTTAAGCAGCGGGTTATGCTGTTCTGCGTTTACCATCGTATCACGTGAAGCTGTAGACAAGTCAGAACCAATCATGAACCTAACGAGAGACCGCTTATCAATCTCACTGGTTTTGAATGAACCTACGACCCTTCCCTTTCTGAGGACGGTCACACGGTTTGTTATTCCCATAACCTCGTTGAGCTTGTGACTCACCAAAATGATTGATTTTCCCATCTCTGACATGGACTTGAGCCCTTTAAAAAGTGAGCTGGCCTCCAGCGGTGTAAGAACAGATGTGGGCTCGTCAAAGATGAGTATGTCTGCTCTCCGTATAAGTAGCCTCAGTATCTCAACCCGTTGTTTTTCACCAACTGATAACTGCCATATCTTGGCATTGGGGTCCACCTTTAGATTATAGGTTGTGACAGCATCTTCAATTCTTTTTTTCAACACTTCGTCGTTCATGCTATGATGCTGGTCGAGACCTAGTGCTATGTTCTCGGTTACTGTGAGAGAGTTGACGAGAGTGAAGTGCTGATGCACCATTCCCACACCTCTCTTTATAGCATCTAACGGAGACCTCAGCTGTACCTTTTCACCTCTTATGTATATCTCTCCAGCATCTGGCTTAACTAGTCCTGAGAGAATATTCATCAGAGTCGTCTTACCAGCACCGTTTTCGCCTAGCAAGCCATGTATCTCGCCTGGATGGAGAGTGAACGTAACATGTTCGTTGGCTGTGACTCCTGGATACTTCTTCGTAATACCCACCATGGACACTACTGGTTTTTCCACCAATTCTGAGAAAAGCCCTAGACCCCCCTAATAATAGTTTATCGGGTTGCCGGGGCTGTCCTCCATAGACCATAGGTACTCCACTATTAAATAGGTCCGGGGTACATGGTTGGTTGAGGTGAATCAATTGAGAAAGCTTGAGGTTTTGATGTTGGTTGTCGCCTCGCTCGCCGCCGTCTCTGTAGGTGTGGTCGCCGCCAGCTCGATGCAATACCAGGCTGGTTTCCAACCTGCTCACTGGAGGTTTCCATGGCGTGGAGGTCCACATGGTCCTTGGGGTAACGTGACCGTCAACTCCGAGGAGATAGTGGTTTCTGGTGTGATTGCGGACGCCGAATTTGGCAGACTGGTCGTTGATGCGAGTGGGCAGACCGTGAATATGCACGCCCCTCCACTCTGGAACGTCACCGGCTCAGTCCTCTCATACTTTAGACTCTTTGCCGAGGACTTTCTCAACAAGGGTGACAGGGTGGAGATGACTGTGATGCGTATAACTATTACAGGTGCGGACGGGCAGACGCTTGTCAGATATTTTGTGAAGACGATAAGAGACCTGACAACCGGAATTGAGGCAAGCTCTATACCTACCCATCATCTTCGCCGTGAAGGAATAGGTGGATCTGCTAACCTACCACCAACAGTCATAAATTGGAGCGGTATGTAAGAAGCGTGTGTGTCTAATCTGGCTGGTGGCTGCTATAACAGTAGGCGTCGACCTAGCCAGCCCCTCTTTTTCTTAATTTTCAGCAGCGGTGGGTGACAACTCGGGCTACAACCACAACTATTCAGACAACTGAGGACCAACATAATGTTAATCGTGGACAGCTGCATGTATGTCTTTCTCGTAACGATCTAAACCAGCGAGATCAATAGATAGGTGTTGAATACAATTATCAGCGAAGCCACCATCCAAGAAAACATCGTAGTTATTCTTCTGTTGACGAGATTCCCCATGAGATTCTTTCTGCTGGTGTAGATGACGAGAGGTATCACCGGTAAGGGTAACATGAGGCTCAGCACCACTTGACTATACACAAGTAGTTGTAGGGGCTGCAAACCTATCAGAATCGCCGCAGTAGTTGGGACCACATTGACCACTCGGGTCACGAACCTCCTCAGATTGCGGTTGACACTTATCCCCAGAAGACCTTCCATCACAGCCTGCCCTGCAACCGTCCCTGTAGTGGATGAAGCAATGCCTGAGAAGAGCAGCGTCACAGCGAAAACTGTCGCGGCCATCTGGCCGTATAGGGGTTCCATGATTCTGTAGGCTTCGTCAACGGATGCGACCCCACTATGCTGTGGATAGAAGGACACGGCAGAGGTTATTAGTATAGCCGCATTCACCAACCCCGCGACGGAAAGGGCTATGATATTCTCAACCAGATGCAGCCTTCTCAGACTCTGCTTCTCCTCAACGCTCTGTCCACCAAGCCTGTTCTTCGCGAGATCAGAATGTAAGAAGAGGGCGTGTGGCATCACCGTAGCCCCGATGATTCCGACAACAAGCAGCATGCTCCCAGGGTTCACGGACGGCGACAGAAACCCCTTCACTACAGCCACCATATCCACCCTCATGACTACAATTTCATAGAGGAATCCGATGCTTATCACTGAGACAGCCAGCATGAAAAAGTACTCAAGCGTCCTAAAGCGCTTAGAAGCCAGCATCAGCAAAAGCAACACATCCAGAGCCCCGAGCACCGAAGCGTAGAGAAGTGATAGACCAAACAGTATGTTCAACGCTATCACAGTCCCTAAATACTCCGCCAGATCCGTCGCTGCTATGGCGAGCTCTGCAGCCAGCCAAAAAGCCACCACCCGAGTTTTCGTCCGTAGGGACAGCCTTATCTGCTCTGGCAGGCTCCTCCCAGCCGCTATTCCGAACTTTCCCGACAAGTACTGCATGAGCATCGCCATCATGTTCGCCAGCACGACAGACCAGAGCAAACTATATTGCGTCGATGCCCCGGCTTGAATAGCAGTCCCATAGTTGCCGGGATCCATGTATGCCATGCTGACAATCAACGCTGGCCCCGTGTAACTAAGTAGAGATTTTAGATACGGTTTCAGCCCATATTTCATCATGGTTGAGCAACCTTATTGGTTTTAGTCTTGGCTAAATTTAGCTTTATCTAAAATTATCTAACACTTCAAACACAATCTACCTAATGTACAGCGCCCCTGAAACTAAGCAATGTGGGACCATCGTATCATCTTTTTCACTATGCTCCTCCCCTCTGCGAGCCCACCCATGAAGTTCTGCATTTTTGTGTGTTCGCCTATAGCAAACACAAGACCACCTACCTGAGGTAATCCAATCGATTGATATAGCTGACTGGAGTGGAACAAAGACAGCCAATACTGCACTAAAGGATCCGGAAACCTGCAGTTCGTCTTTATGTCACTTCTGCTTAATCGCGAGAATTGTGGGGAAGAAAAAGAGTAGAAAGTAGTATTGCGCTATCATAAAGACCTGCCCCGCGACGTAAGCATAAGCAGAACCAACATTACGCTCAATTGCGGCTACATCCAAATTTCTCTTCAGCAGAAAGCGCAAATAGTACGGATTTTAGAGAATTTGATAGTTTGGTTGATGGGACGGTTTGATACGTAACTTGGTTATTTACGATTTTTACATCCTTGACGCAGGAACCATATAACTGCTGCCAGCATGAGAACACCCATATCCTAAAAGGGTTAAGCAATACAGAATTATAAACAAAGGGGCCTTGACTTTACAATGGTGCTGTGTGTGATTCTACCACGTTCACGGCCATAACACCCTCTTTTAATTAATTCAGTGTTTTACGCACTATTACCGAGTTTTAAGGTCTCTGAAAGATTTGAAACAAGCCGACAGGTATAGCGTGATGGCCCCTCTATAGTTCTCTGCATCAGTCTGCGCCTCCTTAAGTGGATAGGCCTCTGCAATTGAGAGGCCCTAACTAGCGAACAAGCCGCACGCGGCATTTAGCAAGAGGCGGGCGATACCCTGGCGGCGAAACGGACGAGCTATGACAAAGCGGACGATCAAACCTATTCTTTCAGCATCTTAAACCTGCGGGTCAGGGACTGTGCGCAGCCTAGACACCTCCGTAGGTGGTGCAGCGTGGCACCAGCCAACAGGCTTGTCATCAACGTAGGCAAGAGGACCGTGAAACTATCACGGCGGATGAGCTCGCTGACTGCATCTCGGTTTTCTAAAGGAGGGCGGGCCTCCCACTCTTCAGTGCTTCCGAGGAGGTGATAGTACATGCAGTAGCAGCCAAACCACTCTGGGTTATCCGCGAACGCGTCTTTATCAAAAAATTTTAGATAATCCTTAAGCAGAGGGGGGTGTTAACACCTTTATAATAACGTCGTTCACGGTCCTGTTTCTCATTCATCACAAGTATAAAAACTATGGTCTAAGACTAATGTCTACATGGTATGTATTTCTTTGATGTTGCAGTAAGGTTATCTGCTTACCGGCATTTCTTTGGAGGGTTTAGAACGTCGTCTATGGTTGTTGGCAGTCCGCCAGCCTTGACACGTAAGCTGATAGTCAAGAGCTTGACATGCTTTAGCAGAATGCAAGCCCCTACACTATCGAAGCTAAAGTCCACTAAACCTGTCTGAGGAGTTTTAGGACTACAGGTATGGGGAGATAGGAGATTTAAAGTCTTGTGCCAGAGATTAAACAGATGAAAGACCTGCTAATGACCGTGTTATGAAGCTTGATACACCTATCTAAAAACTGATCAAGAGAAAACCGTAATCAACCTATGTAGGAGGCATGTTTGTGTCATATCTGGCAACTGTGGTGAGGATGCCCTTTCACTCTTGTTAAATCTTTCAGCAGAGATATGTCGCGCGGTTATGGGTTTGCTGATCCGACCGGCCCGTCAAAACATTCTCTTACATCAGGTTGAGACTATGCTTTGCTAAACCTCCCCCCTCACTTTCTCCACCTTGCTTTTCGTGTAGTAGTCGAAGAATCTTATGTAGCCACGCTTGTAAAAGAAGAGAAGACCTATGATTAGGTCCAGCGGAAGTAGGAAGACCTTCCCAATGTTCCTTATCCCTGCTTCTACGAGGTCCAGCCTTCGATTCGCAACTGTTACAACCCTTATTCCAAGGAGATAGCGTCCCGGGGTCTGCCCTTTGTATGCATCCAATAGTGTTAGTGTGATGAATACGGCGAAGAAAATATGCGAGTAGGATCCAACGACGCGGAAAATCAACTCCCCGATCTCGGGGATGTGCTCGGGATGGAATAGCCAAGGATGGAGAACCTTCAGCTCACTGATATGTGTTGTCAATTGTAAAAGGGCGCTCCAGAGGAAGGGATCCAACCATACCCCGCTAAATACGAAGAAGATCAGACCATCAACAAGGAAAGCTGTAACCCTCTTTGCCAATAGGTTGGGGGTAAGAGCAGGCTTTGGAAAAAGCGCGTCGCCAGTGGCCAAGCCTACCTGTGCTCTGACGATGATGTCGTATGCAATTCTTCCAATGTTTGATAGGACATACTTTCCGTCCTTCGTTGTATCTATGAGTTTTCGCATAGACCTTAAGTGGAAGTTAAAGAGACCTTCCTCTAATGCAAGCTCTCTCAACAGCTCAGAATAGGACAGCTCTATTCTTTCGCAGAGTAAGACAATGATCTTTCTCCTAATTGGATGGCTGAGGACGCGATAAAAGTCATCCTCAGTTTGTCCCTTATCTTCTAGAGGCTTCCTTGAACCCAGAAAAGGTCACCATAGATGTCATGGCATGCTCTTATATATGGGTCATGGGTGCCGAGGAGGTATTGTCAACTTTTACTTAAGTCTTTCTTGGATAGGCTATGCTCTGGGCTGTCCCCGACTAGTTATGTAGCTGAGATGTACCGCTTCGCAGAAGACACAACGGCAGCGATAATACTAACACATAACAGGCTATCCAGAGCCCGGAGAGATAGAAGCATAACAGCTGGTCGACATTACATGCTGAGATGACAACTGCTTATCAAGCAGCCTACGGAAGTTTTTCTCCCCCTCTGACAATAGAACCCTTCCGTTGGATTTCTGGAAGGGAACGGAGTTTACGTCCAGCCCTTATTGCTGGCTTCCCTAGGAGAGTATTTTGCATAGGTTCTGTAATAAGAATATGCGAGGGAGGAAACGTGAGTATGAGCAAGCTATATCCGGTTCTCGGTCTTGTCAGCCTCGTCATCGCTGTCGCCGCACTCGCCATAGTCATCAGCCAATCCTCTTCTATATCAGCTCAGCTCAATGCTATATCAGGACGGCTCAATGAACTAGGGGGACAGCTCGCAGATTTGGCAGCAAAGACAGCCCCGAAGACGCATAAGTTTACAATAATAATGGGTGAAGGCGAGATTGTCCAAGAGGTGGATGGAGAAGAGGCTATAACTGGTGAGTTCCATAGATGGGAGCCGCCTGTTCTGGTTGTGAAGAAGGGTGACACAGTGGAGCTAACGGTGAAGAACCCCCGAAGCCACGCGCACTCCTTTGTCCTGACCGACTTTGCTGTGGATACAGGAAGGATACCTGGTAGGGCGGAGCAACCCGATGAGGCTAAGCGTGCAGTGACGGTGACATTTATAGCTAACAAAGCTGGCGTGTTCCAATTCAAGTGCGGCGTTCCCCACGACCATGAAAAGGGTGACTGCGACCCGGACCATGCACGCATGACGGGGTATCTCATCGTGCTAGAGGGGTAAGTTGATGTGTATCCAACAAAGATCCCTCACCTCATTTTTTGTAAACCTGTCAGCTCTGATCATTGTTGGATTATCTCCTTAATTCTTCTTACTGTGACGCTCTCAACGCCTCTGGAGGGGTATTCGCGGGGGCAAAAACATGTAGAACTTACATCCATTCACTCCGCGGAAGAACATGATCTGTTTGTGTTGTGGAGGGGAGGGCCCTGAAGATTTTGAGACGTGAACTCCTAGCCGGATCGGTATCGGCACTTGTTGGTGCTGTAGCATCGTCCTGGGCGTCTGAGATTAGCCAGCCGACAGAGCTAGAGGTTCTGAGGGTGGGAGCGGAGGAGAAAAAGTGGGTATTCGTTGTAGACACAGACCGATGCAACGGTTGTATGAAATGTATTGAAGCTTGCCAAGAGGAGATGAGGGTTCCTCCGGCTTGGGGGGAGCACCATTACAACGGGCGACAACCTTGGATAGAAGTGTTTGACAGAGATGGATACTTTTTGCCCGTGCTCTGCCAGAACTGCCAGAACGCACCATGTGCTAAAGTGTGTCCGGTTGGAGCAACATACTACTCAGAAGACCACATCGTTTTAATAGATCAGGAGAGGTGCATCGGCTGCCGTATATGCATAACCGCATGCCCCTACCAGCGCCGTTTCTTTAACTGGCTGGATCCACCAGTGAGAGAAGATGAGGCAAATATCCCCTATTCACCTGATTATAACATCCCACACAGGAGAGGTGTCGTTGAAAAATGCATATGGTGTAGGCATAGGGTTGTAGAAGGGAGACTGCCTGCCTGCGTAGAAGCATGCACTTCGGCAGGACACAGGGCCCTATTCTTCGGGGACGCTTCAGAAGATGTTGTGTCCAACGGTGAAGAGATTGTTAAGCTGTCTAAGATTGTTAAGGGTAGGGCGCCCTACAGGTTGAAGGAAGAGTTGGGTACCGAACCACGCGTGATCTATCTCCCGCCTAGGGGTGCTGGTACAACATGACCGCGTCTGCGTACCTGAAGATCGATGCTCTCATTAGACCGGTAAGGTATCATGGAACCCGCTTCTACATAGCCTTCGCCTCTCTCTTAGCTGTGGCGGCTTGGGGCATCTACGCATGGTCAGTACAGCTCACCATAGGTCTAGGGGTTACTGGACTGAGAACCGTCGTGTGGGGATTCTACATCATAAACTTCGTCTTCTTCATAGGCATAAGCCATGTGGGGGCCCTTATCTCTGCAATCCTAAGACTGACCGGCTCTGAGTGGCGGCGCCCGGTAACGAGGATGGCGGAGACCGTGACCCTCGCATCGCTGTTTGTCGCTATGTTGATGCCTATGATCGACCTAGGTAGACCCGACCGGATATTGAACCTGTTAATGTTTGGTAGGATTCAGTCGCCTCTGATATGGGACTTCATAGCCATCGGAACATACTTCATAACGTCTACGCTATACTTGTACGTTCCGATGATTCCCGATGTGGCTGTTCTTAGGGACACGGTGAAAGACGCATCAGCATGGAGGAGAAGAATATACAACCTGCTATCTCTGAATTGGAGAGGAACGCCTGAACAGTGGAGAATACTTGAGCAAGCCATGCGTATGCTCACAATACTGATAGTGTTCATGGTGATAACCGTGCACACGGTTGTCTCTTGGGACTTTGCCATGACCCTCAGAGTTGGTTGGAACAGCACAATCTTCGGACCATACTTCGTGGCTGGAGCCGTCCTTTCAGGTGTAGCAACAGTGGTCATCATCATGGTCCTCATCAGAAGGCTTCTAGGTCTGGAGGCGTTTATCACGGAGAAACACATCAACGCAATGGCAAAACTAATGCTCGCACTAGTTCTAATCCTCATCTACCTGACATTAAACGAACATTTGGTGGTGGGCTACAAATACCTGGGCACTAAGGAGCTTGAGGGAATCTGGCTCACCTCACACTTTTGGGGAAACTATGCTCCATACTTCTGGACACAGGTGATCGGCGGCCTCATAGTGCCAGCCTTTCTCCTAGCCTATCCAGGGACACGCAATCTCAAGGGCTATGTAACCGCATCGATCCTAATAAACGTAGGCATGTGGCTAGAGAGATGGAACATCATCGTCCCCAGCCTAGCGCTGCCGCAGCTGCCCTATCCTTGGGGAACATACACTCCCACATGGGTCGAGCTGTCGATAACCGCAGGCGCGTTCTCACTATTCATGCTTATTTACTTGGTTTTCTCCAAACTCTTCCCCATCGTATCCATATGGGAGACGATTGGGCATGAGCAAAGTTCGGCTGTCTTGGCCGGCGAGCCATCAGCCTTTCCAGTTCTAAGACTCATCGTCCCCCATCCGCAAGCCCAGATTGAGAAGCCGATCGAAGTTAGAAGGAGTGCTGCGAAGACGGTTGCTGTAGCTGCCGTAGGGCTGATAGCTGGCTTCATTGGGGGAGGGCAGCTAAAAAGCCTCATAAAGGTTTTGTCCAGCGGCAGAGCATCCATCACACCTACAAGAAGCCTAGGTGTTTTGGGGATTACTTCCGGCATGGATGCTTTTAACGCCTTAGGTCTCAGAGTAAGGGAAGAGGCTCTTCATAGTGTTGGCTCAGCCCAACTAACCAGCATAAGATACAACCGCCAAGCAGCTCTAGTATCTCTTACATTCCTAGACCAGTCAATACGCCGCCTAACCCTCTACGACGAACCAGTATCCACTCTCGTTCTGATCCAGAAAGTAGGCGACATGTTCGGCCCCCCTGAGACAACGTTGCAGAACGTGGCGAAATTCACACTTCCAAAAGGTAGTGTCGTATTACTAAACCTGAACGCGGCCCCACCCAAGCTAGAGATGTGGTGGAATGACTTCAAAATCAGCATCCTTGGACACTACAGCCCTGAGAAGTTGAAGAAATTCGCCACGCACATTGAGGAGGCGATTATGAATTGAAGGAATTTACATCGTTTTTCACAATTATCATGCTACTGAGCAGCATGTACGTTGTAGCCCTCTATCTACCCCATCCAGCAGCGGCCCATATAGTGGTGTTGGGCTCAGATGCGAGGCCGTCGATGAAGGAGTTTACAATAATAGTCACCAGAATGGGGTTCAACGGCTCAGCAGAGCTCAGGATGGAGGTGAATCAAGGAGACACTGTAAAGATAACCTTTCTGTACGGAGATCATGACATGAAAGCAGATAACCCCCACTTAATAGAGATAGAAAAATTCGATGTAAAGGTTGAACTCAGCAGAGAGGAAGAGAAAAAGACTGTGGAGCTGACAATCAACCAACCCGGAGTGTTCAGCATTAGATGCATATTACGCTGTAGGGGACACGAGAACCTTCAAAATGGAGTATTAGTTGTTAAGGAGATCGAAACATCTATTGAATCCTTACGTCTGACTCTCTCAGCCAATGAGAACAGTCCTAGCACATACCTCCTGATCGCTAGGGTTGTGATGGAGGGCGAACAACCTGTCCAAGGAGTCTTAGTTGAGTTCTTGGACCACACCCCCCTTGGATATGTGAGCATAGGAGACACGCTCACGAACGCCGATGGGATAGCCACCTTGGAGTACAAACCGACCAAAGCTGGATCAAGACAAATCCTAGCCATCTTTAGAGGAACTAGCAAATTCAAGCCAGCGAATGCAACGCTGACCATTACACCTTCCGCCGCATCAGCGCCGCGCCTTCCGTTTGAACTGTCTGAAACATCAGTCAGGGGTGAGAACTTGTGGCCAGATCTCAGACTGGTTGGTATGCAGGCTGGGGCAAATACTATTCTGGTTATTTTGGCGGTATATGTGGTGATGACAGCTTGGATGATAGTGCTGTGGACCGCCCGCTCTATTCTGAGGCTGAGGCGGGAGGGGATGGCTCGTGGCTGACACACAAACGCGGATATTGATGCTGATCGCCGTCGTAGGTGTGGTGATCGTAACTATATGGACCCTAAACCTCATGAAGCCATACGGTCCGGGTGTTCCCACAGTGATTAATCTTAAAGGATACAACTTCGCGAGAGACCTCGCGCAGTTATCACTGACAGTGGCCAACGAACATACAGGGCCTTTGGTGGTGAAAAGCATTAGCTTGAATGGCACCGAGCTGCGGCTCGAAGGTTTATCAGACTCCAAACTATTCAGAGGAAGTGAGATCGTGTTCGCCCCTTACGGAGGGTGGAGATGCCCATACATCCTTAGCTCACAGTGCGTAGTTCCTCCACGGGGTATAACGACATTGTACATTGGTGTTGCTTGGGAGCCGGGGTCGGTCTACAATATAGCTCTAATTACCGATAAAGGTGTTTTCACATTCGAGTTGAAAGCAGCAGGCGCACCTATGCCAAAACACTGAATTGATAACTATGATCTGACACTCTCGATTAATTCGATGGAGTGGTTGTAATAAGAAATTGCATAATAGGATTGATGAGACTAGTCCAAATATAGAATGGGTTTGACCGCTGTTAGGCATCTCAATGATGCTTATCTAAAAATATGTGAGAGATACGCTGTAAAAAGGATGAGCGAAAAGGCCACCGTTTGCAATTTCCACATCCAATGAGATGGAAAACATTGTAAAATTCATTGATAATATTCTTACCACATTCATTTCTTGGGCTGTGGGTTGATTGTATGACCTCAGGGGAGTGGGTGCTGCATCGTCAGATATGTTACATTGATAAGTGTGCTCAAGCGTCTCATAATACTGGGAACCATCTTATAGGCTCCGGGGCTCGCACAGACCTACTTGGTGTCTGCACAGTATTAGGCCTCGTCGGGTTGCTCGTGAGCTAGTTGGCTATCACCGAATCCTCACCATATCACATGAGGAGGGGCAACCCGTCCTAGATCAGCATCATTCGTCTTGTGGAGGTCTCTTAATTGGCCGTGTAGGCCTTGTACTTCTGCTCTATGATTTGGTAGCCTTTCTGCTCCAGCTCAACTGCCAATTCGTATCCGCCTGTCTCGACTATGCGGCCGTCGTACATCACATGCACCACATCGGGTTTGATGTAGTTCAGGAGCCGCTGGTAGTGGGTGATGATGAGGGCTCCCATCCCTGTCTCCTCCACTAGCTTATTTACACCCTCAGCCACTATTCTCACACCGTCAATGTCGAGTCCTGAGTCGGTTTCATCCAGTATGGCTATCCTCGGACCTAATACGGCCAGCTGAAGTATCTCGCATCTCTTCTTCTCACCTCCGGAGAATCCCTCATTGAGGTAGCGTCTGGCCAGCCCCGAGTCAAGCTTCAGCATATCCAGCTTCTCGTTGAGTAGCTTCTGGAACTCGGCAAACCCGATCTTGGTCTTAGACTTGTCGCCGGCTTCCGGGCCGTACTTTAGATTTATGTAGGCCCTTCTTAAGAAGTTGGACACGGTCACCCCGGATATCTCCACAGGGTATTGGAAGGCTAGAAAGAGGCCCTTCCGGGCCCTCTGGTCTGGGGAGAGCCCAACTATATTCTCGCCGTCCAGAATTATCTCCCCAGAGTCTACAGTGTAGCGGGGGTGTCCCATGAGGACATAGGCTAGGGTGCTCTTGCCCGAGCCGTTGGGCCCCATTATCGTGTATGTCCCCCCCTCCTCAACCCTCAGATTGACGCCTTTAAGTATCTGTTTGCCTTCAACGCTGGCATATAGGTCTCTGGTTTCGAGGTACATGTGCCATTCCTTCTAATGGCCTGTTATATAACGCCGTTATTTAAGATAGACACCGCCACGGCATCCATAACCCGCTTTATATCCTCGCCCCTCCTCTCCCGTCTCGGCTGAGGATATACCAGTGGTGTCACACCTACTTCCCGGAATCTCTCCAGCTTTTCACCCACGTCGTCTCTGTCACATATAATGGAAGTAGCCTCAACAAGCTGGTCTGGTATGACCTCGGCCACTCTCTCCCGTCCCCCCTCCCTCAGCACTTGATACACCCGCTCGGGTACTTGGCCAAATCCCATGAGTCTGAACATCCTCCTATAGGTCGGCGTGGCTGCGTAGAATCCTATGGCTTTCTTGAGAGCTTCAATAGAGGCCTCCTCCGACGTGGCTGCTGCCGGGACGAATGAGCATATCTCAACCTTTCTTGAGGCTTCTCCTGATCTGAGGTTTTCGTGAATGTAGCCGATTAGGCTCGGTGAGAACATGTTGAGTATTACGCCGTCGGCTAGGGCGCCTGCCAGCCTTAGCATCAATGGGTTGAGGGCAGCTACATAGATCCTTACGGTGGATGGGGGGCTGGCCCAGATTCTTATGTCACTCAACTTGAAGAAGCGGCCTTGATATGTGAAGCGTTCACCCGATAGCAGCCTCCGAATTATTCTCAAGTACTCAGCCATCCTCTCCACTGGATGTGCGGGTTCTATTCCATGCCCCCTAGCTGTTATGTCTGGGCCTCCAGCCCCTAGCCCTAGTATGAATCTACCGCTGGAGGCCTCGTTCATGGCTATGTATTCTAGGGCCATGGTGAGGGGTGTGCGTGAGTATATGCTCACTATTGCCGTCCCTAAGGTTATTTTGTGAGTTTTGAGTGAAGCTGTGGCTAGTACTGTGAAGCCGGAGCGGGCCAGTTCCTCAGTCACCCATATGCTCCCAAATCCCAGCTCCTCAGCCCTCCTAGCATGCTCTGCGAACTGTATTGGGTCCGTGTCAACGCTTCGTATAGCTAGTCCTGCTGGAACCATCTCACCCATCACAGCTTCTCATATAGTGCTGCCTGCTCCATGGCCACTCTGATCTTCTCCCTCCTCATAAGGTATCTAGTCCTAGCTTCCGAGTATATTCTCTTCTCATCGTTGGTAGTGGGCTCGTATGGAGGCATTTTGGCAGGCTTCCCATCCTCACCTATGTGTATCATGGTGAAGTAGGCTGTGGTGGCGTGGCGTCTCACACCGCTGAAGGGGTTCTCCACAATAACCTTGGCACCCGCCTCGGCCGAAGTATCTCCCACATAGTTGAGCGCTAGCTCAATATCTATCAGCATCCCCACCCTTACGGGGTAGTTGAATATCATGGAGTCCACGGAGCCGGTTACAACGACGCCGGCGCAGTACCTACTGGCAAGACCCGCAGCCATCTCATCAATAATGTGGAGAAGCCTGCCGCCGAACATAAGTACGCCGTGGGTGGTATCAGCAGGGACAACCATGTGTGATGAGAGCATCCTGAATCGGGCTTGGGGGGCGTATGGAGATATATCCATGCTCCTCTCATCCCCAGACTTGAGCTTCTCTCTCCTCCTACTATGTCGCTCCTCAGCCAGCTCATATATCTCGTATTCTTCCTCCGTCGGCTTGATTGTATGTGGTGTATTGCGAGGCCTGCCCTCACTGTCCACAGCCACAAAAGCCATGTCGGCCACTGCGATTATACTTGTCTCGCCACTCCTGAGGTTTTGGGAGCGCGCCAAAACACAGACGTCCATCGAGGAGCGTCCGGAGTATCCGATGAATGCCCTGACCTCAATAAGGTTCCAAAGTCCTACTGGCTTAAGGAAGTGTATTTCGTCCACGGCGCCCAGCACAACCCCGCCTCTTGAAAATCGCATGCATGATACGCTTGCCGCTGAGAGCATCCAGTAGATTAGCCTACCACCGTGAAGACTACCAAGGGGGTTTGTGTCCCCAGGCATGACGTGATGCCAAGCACTAACCAGCGTATCTTTAACCGATTGTAGCCTAGGCATGATTATCATGATACATAGGTATGTTAATAACTCTCCCCACATCCATCCTGATGTGGCACGGCTGGGGAGGCGGAAGCTGCTTAAGCTTGGCTTGCTCTCTAGTCTGGGCGGGGTAGGCCTCTCTATGCTTGCCGTCAATGATGTTGAGAGGCTGACGGTGACACGGCTAGAAGTGGGTCTCCCTGCGAAGGTTGTGTTCGTCACAGACCTGCACATCCATGTAAGGACACCCTATTATGAAGGCCTGGCCGACATCATATCCTCCGAGGAGCCGGACGTGCTTGTCATTGGCGGTGACACCATAGACGAGTACACTGTGGATAGAGCTTATGTGGAAGCTTTCCTCAAATCGCTAAATGCCAAAGAAAAATTCGCAGTTATGGGAAACCATGAGTATTGGGCTGGTCAGGTGGAATGGTTGGCCAGTATACTAAAGATGCATGGGTTCAAGCTGCTATTCAACACTACAGGGGAGTCAATGGCTGGTAGGGTGATGGGGCTTGACTGGAGTGAGATTAGAAGATACCCTAGTATTGTGACTGATGGTTTGGTGTTCGTGCACGACCCCAACGCGGCACACTACCTAGGTGGCCGTTGCCTCATACTTGCTGGCCACACGCATGGTGGTTTAGTCATAGGGGAGACGGCATTATACTCCAACTCATACTATGTGAGAGGGTTATATAGGTTGGACAGTGGCCCAATCCTATATGTCTCTAGAGGTCTTGGCCAGATATTCCCCATAAGGATTAACTCTCCCCCCGAGATCCTCATAGTATCTTAGTGCGTATAAACTCCTCTGTGGAGTCTATGAGCTGGTCCACGGTCTCCCTAGTGTGGGCCGCTGAGATGAACAGGTGTGGGACGGCTGGTGGGACGTAAAGTAATCCACGGCCGAATACATGCCTGAAATATCTCTTCGCCATATCCAAGTTCTTTGTTCTATTGGCTGTATGAATATCATACGGCTTCTCCTTTGTGAAATGCAGGCAGACGAGTGAGCCTACCCCTGTTATGTGGATGTCCACACCGCTGGTAACCTCCCTCAACCGGCTCCTAGCATACTCGCCAAGGCTATTGATGTATTGATGTACGTCGCCCTTCGCCAACTCCTTCAACAGGGTGTATCCGGCCCTCATGGTTAGTGGGTTACCGCTGTAGGTGCCGCCGTGGAAAACTCTCTCATAAGGGTTTGGATGCTTACGCAGGTCTATCATCTCCATTATATCCTCACGTCCACAGAAGGCTCCTGCGGGAAATGGCCCTCCCCCGACAGCTTTGCCCAGCACTGTCAAGTCGGGTATGACGCCGTAGAGCTGTTGAGCACCACCGGGAGAGAGTCGGAAACCCGTTATCACTTCATCAAAAATCAATATGATGCCCTCTTCGTCGCATAGCTTCCGCAGTCCCTTGAGAAACTCTCTCTCAGCTGGTATGAAGCCTCCAGCGCCCATCACCGGCTCAACCACAATACATGCAAGATCTTTTCCCTTCACACGTCTTTCCGTCTCCTCTAAGTTGTTGTATGGCAGCAGAACCGTGTCCCTGACCGTGTTTTCGGAGAGGCCCAGAGTTGATGGCTTGTCAACCGGATATGTAACACCAACCTGCAGGGCGTCATAACCTCCATGCCAGCCCCCCTCAAACTTTCCAACCAAGCTCTTCTTCGTGTAGGCCCTGGCCAGCCTCACAGCATACATGTTGGCCTCAGTCCCGCTGTTGGTCGGCCTCACCATCTTCGCAGAGGGGACCATCTCGCAGACCTGCTTAGCCCACCTCACCTCCCACTCATGGCTATAGCCGAAGTGCGCTCCATACTTCAGCTGCTCCACGGCCTCCTCGATGACTGGTTTGTATGAGTGGCCCATAATTAGGGCGCCATGCCCCATCCATAGGTCGACAAATCTATTGCCGTCCACATCCCAGACGAACTGGCCTTCCGCCCTCTCAAGATAAACCGGGTAGGGGTCGATATACCTGTTGCCGTAGGTTACTCCACTGGGCAGATATTTTAGCGCCTCCTCGTGGAGTATCCTAGACCTTTCCCAGCTCATGTCCTTAATCTACCGAAAGGTGCTAAATAGCTTCAACCTTAATAGATGACTGGGGTAGGGCCCACCGGAGTCTCGCTAGGAGGATGAGCTGGTCTTGGGCAAGGTTGTGGAGACAGGATCTATAATAGCTGGCGAGCCTGAATGGCTTACAAGGGCTAGAGCCAGATATATGGACTACTTTAGGACTTTACCGGTGGAGACTTCCCAGCTATATGTCAGACATTATGAGGCACCCGAGTTCAATGAAGAAGAGCTGGTAGACATGTTGGCCGTCGGATGGGATAAAGGCGTGCCTGAGGGCTTTAGGGAAGTTGCTGAGACTGCCGAGCAACCATCAGCAATAATCGTAAACGGGAGACTAGCCCACATTAATCTACCCGCCAAGCTGACTAGGCTAGGCGTGGAGCTTGTGGACCTTGGTGAGGCGGCGAGAAAGCATGAAACACTCTTCAAAAACCTCTTTAGTGAGAGGCTCCAAGCACCAACTCTGGACAAGTATAGCGCGCTCAATAACGCGCTTTTCTCCACCGGGATATTCATAAATGTTCCGAAAAATGTCTCGGTGGACATACCAATCAGAATACTGTGGATACTAGAGGGTGACAAGTCAGCTTCAGTTGGACAGACCATCATCATTTCAGGTGAAAACTCCCATGTCTCGGTGATAGAGGAGGCCCATGGGGGGTCCGCTGCTGTGGCGGGCCTGATGAGCCACCTAGCCGAGATAATCCAAGATGAGGGGTCGCAGGCCAAACATGCGATGCTTCAGAGCCTCCCACTAGGTAAGGGCTTTCTCTCCAACAGGAGGGCGCAGGCAGGTAAGGACAGTAGCGCAAACCTAGTGGGTGCTTTGTTGGGAGCAGCTGTATCTAAAGTCCGTATCGACAGCATGCTTAGGGGAGACGGTGCCCGGTGCAACGATTTGGAGATTGTCTTTGGCGATGTTGTGCAGCGCATGGACCTCACCTCCAATCTACATCATATTGGATATGGTACACAGGGTAGGGTGCTCGCCAAAGGAGTTGTTAAGGACAGTGCGAAGGCCCTATTCAAGGGCGTGATAACGATAGGCTCTAAGGCCAAGAACACAAACGCCTACTTGGCTGAGCATGCAATGATAATGAGCCCCGAAGCCAGAGCTTACGCCATACCCTCTCTGGAGATTGAGACGGATGAGGTGAAGGCAACACACTCTGCGAGCGTAAGCCAAATAGACTATGAGCAGGTCTACTATCTCATGTCCCGTGGCATACCGGAGGATGAGGCGAGGAAGATGATTGCTATGGGCTTCTTCGAGCCGGTTGTATCCATGGTGAACTTGGACATAGTGAGATGGGGTCTAAGAAGCCTCTTGGAAGGGAAGTGGGGTGGAGCCTTTGATGAGCTCTTCGAAGAGGGGCATGTGACAGCCACTCAACTCTTCGCCGGTCACTACAAGTATAGATGGGGCAAACAGTAGGAAGGAGTAGATGCGAACCCTACTAGATAGACTGGAAGAAGTGGCGGACTCTGGGGACCGTGGAAAAAGTTGTGAAGACTCGGCGGTTGTGGCGGTGGTCCTAGATGCTCGTGAGGCCCCACCGTCCGTGCTTCTGGTCAAACGCCGTGTGGATGAGAGGGACCCGTGGTCCGGGCAGGTGGCTTTACCGGGTGGGAGGTCTAGGCCTGAGGATGGGGCTCTAGTGAATACTGTCAAGAGGGAGTTGTGGGAGGAGGTTGGGCTCAAAATTGGTGAGGATGTGGAGCTGGTAGGCTCCATGACCACCCTAACCCCATCCAACGCACCATCACTCGTGGTCCAGCCCTTCATATGTCTCGTGAGGCGGGATGTGGATATAATTCTTGGGCCCGAGCTGTCCAAATACTTCTGGGCTAGTCTCAGAGATTTTAGACGGCGGATCGGGTCTGTGTTCTCAGCAGGCAGGAGGGGAGTCATGACTGTCCCTGTGTACGTTGTGGGCTCAGAGGTGGTGTGGGGGATGACTGCCAACATATTCCGCCGGCTGTTCGAATATCTAGAACCGATACCGTGAGCCGGGTGGGAGTCCCGATGTATGGCCTAGCATATTTTGGAGAAAATATTCTGTCCCAGTAGAATAGTAAAGCTCTTTTCTCACCTCAAAGGAGAAGACCCATGGCCCACCTGAGACATGGGCTCTGGACCACCTTCATAATTACCTCCCTAACGGCCGCCGATATAGCCCTCCTCTATCTTATCCTCTACTTCGCCCTACTATAAACCATGAGCACTCTACTCTAAGCACTCTATCCGGGCCACCCCCTACTCTACCCTAATATCCTAGTCATACCTACAGCCGAGCCGGATGACTGGACTCAAGACCATGGATGCAGCAGAGGAGTATGCCCGCATACTCGGTCTTCTGGAGCAGCACCACCAGATGATGAAGAAGTCAATCCCACTAATAGCCAGCGAGAACGTCTGCAGCCCGGCCGTGAGGGAGGCTGTTGTCAGCGACTTTATGCATAGATACGCCGAAGGGTGGCCTGGTGAGAGGCTGTACGCCGGCTGCAGATATATTGATGAGGTGGAGCTTCTCGCCATAGAACTGGGGAAGGCTGTCTTTAAGGCAGAGTTCGTGGATGTTAGACCTATCTCAGGAGTTATGGCCAACCTAGTGGCCTACTGCACTTTCGCAAAGCCAGGAGATATGATGGTGGCGCTTACAGTACCGCACGGGGGCCACATCAGCCATGGGAAGGAGAAGCACGGTGGGACGGCCGGTCTGGTGAGAGGGCTGATCGTGGAACGTTATGAATTCAACGATTCGGAGCATGAGATAGATGTAGACGCCACAGCTAAGAGGCTAGAAAGAATTGAGGTCGAGACTGGGAGGAGACCACGTCTCTTCATGTTGGGGGCCAGCGTCTTCCTATTCCCACATCCTGTGAGAGAAATCCGACGCCTAGCCGACATGTACGGTGCGTACGTCGTGTATGACGCAGCTCACGTGGCTGGGCTCATAGCTGGGGGGAGGTTTCAGGACCCCATGAGGGAGGGAGCTGACTGCATGACCATGAGCACCCATAAGACACTAGCCGGACCCCAGCATGGCATGGTCGTCTCATGGGAGAGATATGCTGAGAAGTTAAAGCAGGTGGCCTTTCCAGGACTCCTTTCCAACCACCATCTCCACAATGTTGCTGGCTTGGCAATAGCATTGGCTGAGGCCCTCGCATTCTATAGGGAGTATTCGGGACGTGTAATCGGGAACGCCAAGGTACTGGCCGAGGCTCTGCACGAGAATGGGATAGATGTCCTGTATGAACACAAGGGCTTTACGGAATCCCACACTATATTGGCTGATGTCACAAAATACATGGATGGGCGGACTGCTGAGGAGAAGCTGGAGAAGGCGGGTATCATAGTCAACAGAAACCTCATACCCAAAGATTACATACTGAAGACCGACCACCGAAGGCCGAGTGGAATACGTCTTGGTTCTCAGGAGGTTACTCGGCTTGGAATGGGGGAGAGTGAGATGAAATACATAGCTGAGCTAATCACAGATGTCATCGTAAGGGAGAAGGACCCTCTATCAGTCGCTAGGGATGTCGAGGAGTTCAGAGGCCAGTTTAGGAAAGTTCACTACTGCTTCGAATCGGCTGTCGGCGCCTATGACTATATTAGGATAAGGTGAGGTAAAGAGTTTCACCATAGAAGCGGGACGACGCACTAGATACCTGGTCTTTGGTAACATCCATTTCAGGGAGGGGTCCACATGTCTCAGCCTTTCAGAGATATCGCGGTCATTGTTTCCGTTATTTTTGAACTGTTACAGTTACCGTCTGCGTAATAGTCTTAGGTTTTTGAATGGAGATTATTAACGAGTATGTACCCATGGAGCCTCCGAAACCAATAACCGCTATATAGTGATAGCCACGTTCAGCAGCAATATACTTCATGGCATCGGTAAGCCCTGCAACACGGACACTCTGCCCAACCAACTCTCTCCATGCAAAAGTGTTAGCCACCCACCTCCGCCGTTACTACATAAAACAATTTAACCCTATTTTTGCATGCTGATAAACAATTATATGTGGAGAGAGTTATCTACTATGACAATTACTCCAGTGACTCTCTGTGGAGTGAAAACAGATTAAATATAAAAAGGGAGAGAAAGAGAGGAGGTTTGGCTGGCGGCAACCAGCCAGACAACATCTAAGAGAACCATATGAAGCCGTAGGCAATAGGTACTCAGGCGCCTTGAGCCAAAAAGGCTCTAGCGATATCCTAATAAGTGCCCGGCCTTCATACGGTCCTTTTCCCCACCGTCAGGCCGGGCCGCCAGCCACCATGCCCTTGATTGTCTTCAACATTTGTTGTATCTCCTTTACCCTAACTCTATGTCTCCTGTAGTAGCTTATCGCAAGACTCTGTACTGAATGTCTTATTCTATGGCTGTACCGTCCGTGGTTAGGCTTGTACAGCCCGCTGTAGCATAGTATTTTCCGAAAACCTCTGCTGAAATCAATGCTTATCAAAATGTTTGCCAACGCTACCTTCCCATATAGACTCTTACGGGAGAGGCCTAGACCTTGGCAGACCTCTCTGTCCTTTAGAATTACCTCCTCGGCTTTGGTTACTATGAGTTTGGCAAGCTCGTCCTTCCTCCGTTTAATAAGGCGGTAGGATTCGACGTACTCCTCACCCGACTGCTTAAGCATTTTACAGTTCTTCAGGGCTTTGTTATACTTACTGATTAAGATCCTCAGCTCCATCTCATCTTTGTGCAGTTCTCTGAAAAAGCTTTTATCAACTGTCGCCAGAACCGCTGCATCGTTCTAATCGGTTTTATCTAGGTTATTGATATTACTTAGTTGGGGTAGGGTGTCAGTCCTCTTTAAGACGAACACCCTAATCCCCTTCTTCAGAAGCCTGACAACATCCCCATAAATACTTGAAGGTAATGATCCAACTTCACCGTCTCCAGCATCAATTTCCTGACCTTTTCTCCCCATCATATACGGAGTATAACTTTCTATCTGTTCTCCGATGAACATCTATGAAAAACCTTAGAATACCGTGTCTATATAAGAAAGAGTTAACAACGGTGGAGAATAATGGTGTTCCATATTTTTTGTATAGGGAATATGCTGAACCCCTCTATCCGCCCCCAAACCCATCACCAAGATATGAATTAAGAGATAGATACTGTAGTAGATGTAGGGAAACATACAGGGATATAAATACTGTTCAATATGTCACGAATACTTCCTCACCCAAGACTTTTGATGCCCTGAATGTATGAGAATAATGAGGGCCACGTCGAGGGGAAGTAAAAACCCACACATCTAAATAAACCGCTGTCGGATAGTTAACACTTTATCACTATCCGTTCCACCTTAGCCATGAAGGCTTCATAGGTGGCTTTCGGGGGCAACGGTAAAGCACCCCACATCAGGAGTTTACTCGATATGTTCCACGCGGCGACTAAATGTCTGTCCGCTTGTAATCCGCACTTCCTGCATTTGAAGACATGTACACTCGGTTTATTCAATTCGCCACACATCGGACATGTCTTTGAAGTATTGTTGGCTTTAACGAACTCTGGTTTTAAGCCGTACTCCATGGATTTGTAGTTAATGTAGGACTGTATTTTGCTGAATGGCATACTGTTAAGCCTTCTATTCATTTTCCTACCATACCTTATTCTCTCCCTAATATTCTTGAGGTTCTCCATAACTGGTTTAAGGCCTTCATAGTCTATCTTTTCAGCTATAACCTTCGTTACCCTGTGGAGAATATCGTTAACTCTCCTTCCCCCCTCCCTGAATACTTTGCTAATAGCCTATCCTTGGCTTTTCCTGAAGCTCTTCTTTGAATGGCTCTTCTCTTCTTGAAGCATCTATCCCTTATGTGCTTCGCTTATGTCCACCTTAATGAACTTCACTTCGCTAGGATTGATGACGGCTATGTCTATGCTCTTCTCGTTTACGTCTATGCCGAGAACTCCCCTGGGCTCCCTCTCCTCAACACCCATCTTGAAGGTGACGTGGAGATAATATCCGTCCTCAGCTTTCACAAGCCTAGAGCCTTTAGCTTGCCACGTTTTGAATTTCTCTGCATGTTCATGGACTTAATTACGGCATGCTCTTTATGCGTGGCAAGTTTTAAGCTACCCCAACTAAACCAAAAAGGTGAGTATCGTCTAAAAGAATAGTCCTTAAGCCATCCACTCCAGGAGGTTTAACACCTTTCCTCTTTCTTAAAAGCCTCCTGTATGATTTGAGGATGCCTAAAGCCTAGGTTATGGCGGTATAGATGTAGTGCGAGGGGAAGCTTGGAAACCTCATCCTTAGCTCCCTGTAAATCGTTTCGTGAAGCCTCTTTCGAGATGTCAGGTTCAAGCACATGGCCCTGTTCAAACAACTCTTAACATACTCTCATGGGTTAGTAAGAGCTCTTCTAATTCCTCAAGCTGCTCTACATTGGGCTCGAGTTTAAACTTACAGGTCTCATTCAGTAACAAGCTGCTTGACACTCTCAACCACCTTTTCATGCTTGTGGCTTCTTAATCCATAGAGTTTACCTGCAAAGCTTGAAACTAGAGCGATTAAGTCTTCTACAAGCTCTTGATATGCATCTTTAGGCTCTTCACCATTAACGACTTCAATCCTTACGCCATTAGAAGCGAAATAACGCTCCAGGTATTTGAAGCCGAATCAAGTCTATCCTTAGAAGCTGTGATAATAACCCCTATCTCCTCCTCAACCATATCGAATATTTTGTTTAGAGATTTTCTGTTCTCGTTGAGCCCACTCGCCATATCCTCTGAGATTGCAACGACTTCATATCCCTTAGATTTAGCATAGTCCAGCAAACTTTGCTTCTGTCTCTCCAAATCTCCTTTCTGCCTCTGGTTGTGAGAAGAATACAATAGATTACAGCTTTCCCAGATACATCCGGTTTGACAAGGCCTATCAAACGTTCAACTTCACTTTCAGGTATCCTCCTCCTACCTCCAACTGTCCTAACGACCTTTATCCTCCCCTATCTATCCCATTTCCTAAGTGTGTTTGGATGAATACCTAACGTCTTACAAGCCTCACTGAGCGTCAGTAAACTCTCGACAATTATGTAAAAAATTGAAGTGTTATATAAAGTTGACTACTCGGGAACTGTTGCAATACCCTGAAGATTACGGAATACATGTGGAGAATCTTTGATACAGGCCTATAAAACATATCTACAACCACCTCACCAATCTGTTGGATATGTCTGTTGAGGAGGGGTTGAGAAAGCTCCTATCCAGCGGCAGAGACTGGCAGAGGGTTGCTGTCAAAGGCTCGCCTGGGATATTCATAGTGAAGGCCCCTGCATACAGGGGCAAGCCATCATCCCTGCTTGTCGAGATAAACCCTGTGGGGGACGATGGAGCACCCATGAAGAGGAGGGGGTTGATTCTGAGGGGGAGAGAGGAGCTGGAAACCTATAGGAAGCTTCTTTCAGACAAAAAGCTGGACACACTGCTAGAAGCTATGGAGAAGGTCAACCCCAGAACAGAGGAAAGGGAAGGAGAGGAGCTGGAGATATAGAGGCCTCATCTACATGTCTTCAGGATCTATGTAGACATGGACTGATTTTTCCGGGTTCTCGTCCTCAACAGTCTTTTACATAGAGGACGTCGCCGGCATTGGAGGAAGTATTTGTGGCATGTTGAACAGTATTTGGAGCCCTCTCCTATATTAGTAATGATGAATCCGGTACTGTCGAATAATTGTTACACCCCTTCCCTGTAGCGCAGTGGCGAGTTTAGTGATCTGGTTGATGCGTGCAGCGCACTCAGATAGACTTTATATTTGGGATTATCCAGATTTTCTCGCTTGGTAACCATATTGGTGAAGGGTTTATCGGAAGACTTGCTTAAGGAGCTCAAGAGG
>JAWAEB010000003.1:0-16331 GCA_038891515.1 Nitrososphaerota archaeon
AGAAGACACTGCTTCACGTGTTGAAAGCCTCGTATACAATCGGGGCTCTGTTCATCGCCGTAGGCGCTTCGTTCATCTTTCTCCCCGAGTGGGGGGTGCGCGCCCTAGGCCTAGGTTAAGGCAAGACAATAATGCACCGACCAGAGCGGGCCAAGACATGTTGACCTAACCTCCTACGCGGCGTTAAAAAGGAGGGTGTGATGGGGCCTGTCCTACGGTCCTTGGTGCCGCACTTCTGCAACTGCGATGTATTGTCCTGGGTGAGAGAAGTTGAGCTTCGGGTGCGCGGGCTCTCTAACTGTGTGATGGCTTCTTCATACGGGTGTCTGGGCTGTGTCAAATCAACCCCCAGAATAGGCATGTACCCTAGTATCCGCAGATTGGGCATTTGAAGAGTCCCACAACTCGGAGGCCTCTGATTCTACATTTATGGCATGTTTTTGAGGTGATTCTTTCGCTTACCTTGATCCCGAGCCATATTGCTTTGTACTCTATGAAGAAGCTTAGCCTGTGGTATGGGATATCCGTTGAGCTTCTGTTGAAGACTTTTTCCTTGCTACCTCTGTTTTCTAACGAAAAACACTGCAAGAATACCGGCCAACGCAACCATGATCAAAAGGTTAAACATGGATGTGGTGGCGAGAGATGGTATTGACATGACTTGAATGGCTGTAGGAGTGAGCTTGACCGAGTAAGCGGTTGCGGAGTTTTGCCCGGCAAACAAGATGGATGAAACAACCCAGCCGAACACATATGCGGTGGAAACAGATATTCCAGACATCCAGCCGGTTAGGACGGCTCGAAGCGAGATGACTGTGGCAGGCTCGGTTTTTGTTTTCTGTATTCCGAAAACCTCCCAGACGGGGAAGGTAGGGAACACCTTTACGAACAGCAGCAGGATTAATGCGAGGCCTGCGAAAGAGCCGGCCGTAAGTAAAAGCTCTACATACGTTGGCGTGTACTGAGAGACAGCTGACTGAACTGTCGGAAGCCTTGCATAATTCATTAGGCCGGGCAAGACTATCAGCACTCTCTTAACCCACATCGCTGGAAGAACGACAGCCGCCATCGCTACAACAGTTTTAAATGTTCTCAGCCTCGGTATGAGCAGGACAACGCTCGCCAACACGAGAGAGGCCAGCACATACCAGGTGAACGGGCTGTACGGCCCTGTCCACGAGAACTCCGAAACTGTGAAGTCCTCAGAGGCCGCTGCATACCTTATCGTGAAGGTCTCGGCGAGGAAGAAGTACAGGTATCCGAGCAGGAAGACGACAAGCATGCTGCCGAGGTTCACGAAGGTTCTGTCGGATATCACCTCCTTCAACCCAAGCCGCCACCTAACTATCGCTGCGACTATTATGACGAGCGAGAGGCCTGAGAGCAGGGCTCCTATGATGAAGTAGGGGCCCATCATCGCATCGTTCCACGTTGGAACAGACTTCATGCCACCGAAAATCCATCCCGTAACGGTGTGCATCATCACCGCGATGGGAACTGTTACGATTGCGAGGATTTTGAGGCCCGACTCGAGCAGGTGGAACTGATGCTTGTCACCTGTCCAGTCGTAGCGTAATAGCTTGTAGAGCCGTTGGAAGCGGCTGCCCTTATCCGACATCACAGCCACGTCCGGTATCAGGGCTACGTGGAGGTATCCGAGTCCTGTGAGAAGGTAGAAGAGCAGGACGATAACATCCCATCCGACTGGAGACTGTATTCTCCCAAACAGGGGTATGTAGGTCAGGGCGCGGAAGAGTTGTCCAACGTCGAACAGTATGTTGAAGGCCGCTATAATGAGGCTTCCAACAGTTATGACCTCGGCGATTCTCGTTATCGGCTTACCCCATTCTAGGTTTAGCAGCCTCATGATGGATGATATGAATGTTCCTGACATGCTTATGCTTATGAAGAAGATGAAGTTAGCCATGTAGATTCCCCAGGCCACAGGTCTGTTGAGGCCTGTGACGCCAAGCCCTTGAGACAGCTGATGGAACCATGCGTAAAGAGCTAAACCTATGATAATCAGCAGAGCTCCGAGAACTGCGTAAGCTGGCTTGCTGAAAGCTCCAAGGCTGTAGTATTTCTCAGCTTCAGCCGCCATCTAAACCCCCTCCTGCAGATATATCACCTTGGGGCTTGTTCCAAGCTCTTCAAACAGCCTGAACGCTCTCTTGCTCTCAGACAGCTGTGATACAAGGCTCTCAGGATTGTCCAAGTCGCCGAATATTAACGCCCTGCCCGTGCAGCTCCTCACGCATGAGGGCAGGTAGTTAAGTTCTCTGAAGTCAAAGTCGCTCCACTTATCCCCGGGCTCAGACCCGGTTACTTCGTCATCCTTCATGATAAGCCTGCGCATCAATGTGTCGACTGCTTTGCTCAATTTCTCATCTGTGGTCAAACCTTCTTTAACCGCGTTGGCTACGGCGGGTGGGATGTTTCCCGCTTCAATGTCTCGTCTTAAACGAATAATCCTGTGAACGCAGAACGTGCATTTCTCCACAACGCCCGCAGGCCTTACTGGGACTGTTGGGTTAAGATAATCCAGATAAGTGTCAGGCCAGGACGGCTCACGCCAGTTGAAGTATCTGACGCCGTAGGGGCATGCGACCATGCAGAGCCTGCAGCCGATGCATCTGTTATAGTCTTGGTCAACTATGCCGTCTTCGCGTTGGAACGTGGCTCCGACCGGGCAGACCTGGACGCACGGCGGGTTGTCGCAATGCATGCATGGCCGCGGTAAAATCTCTGTCCTTCCGTCATGGTTTTTGACAACAAGGTCCATCCAAGCTATCTGACGGCCTACCTGCTGCTCCAGCTCGCTGCCTATGGGAACGTTGTTCTCGGCCTTGCAGGCTACAACACATGCTTGGCAAGCCGTGCATTTGTCTAAATCTATAACCATGCTCCACCTGACCATCATACACCACCCATCCTCGTTATTCTCACACGTGTTGACGTGAACCCAGCCGAGCCTGAAAGCCTCTCACGTCTCTCAACGAGTATGGTGTTCACGTTTGTCCCAGTCTTAGACGCATACCTGCCGTATGCCGTCCTTCCAACGCCGAAAGGCATGAGCACCACGTTGGGTTTAGACGTGGGACGTATCTTAGCGATTGTTACTAGACGCCCTGCAGGCGATTCCACAGCAACCCATTCCCCATCCCTCACCCCAAGCTTCTCAGCAACCTCTGGATGTATCTCAACCCAGTTACGCCACCCCATTCTGACGAGAGGTCCGAAGCTCGCTAATGCCCACGGCGAGTTCGTTGCCCTGCCCTCTGCATGCATTATCGACTTGTAGGTTGCGAGGATGAACGGGTACTGTGACGGATCTCCGACGAACTCAGGCTCTTCATAGTGGGGTAGAAACACCTCATGACCCCGTGCCTTGATGTTGAGGCTGTTCAGAAGCTCTTCATAGGCCCGGTCGAGCTCAATCCCATTCTCCTTCGCTTTTTTCTCGGCTAAGGTCTTGAGCTTCTCCTCCAAGGTCTTTGAGTGAAACTCAAACTTACCAGTCTTTGTCTGCAGCTCGTGTTTGTAGTCTTCGAAGACATAAGGTGGGTCGGCCCAGAAACCATACTTAAGCACGTTTGCCCAGAACTCCTCGAAGCTGTTCAGCCGAGAAAGTGGTAATGGTCCAACCTTTCCCCTGCGACTCTCCCAGATACCGGTCCACCTGTATTTGATGGCCTCTTCAAACGATTGCCATGCAAAAGCTTCTGAGACGACACCCCCAATCCTCCTCGCCAGCTGTATTATCACGTCCCCTGTGTTGGCTGTGTTGTAGAGAGGCTTGACCACTGGCTGGCGGATTGAGGCGACAGGGTAGCCGAGGCTGGGGTATATTACGTCGTCCATGTAACGTTCGAGGTAGGTGTGGTCGGGCAGCACGACGTCGGCGTAGTAGGAAGTGGTCTCATCCATGAACGGAGACATGCTAACTATGAACGGAATCTTCTCAAGAGCCTTCTCCCACGCTCTGACGTTAGGGGATGAGAAAACCGGGTTCGTGTAGTATGTCATCAAGACTTCGACAGGGTAGGGTTTGCCATCTACAATGGATTCGGCTGCCTGTTGGTAGACGTTTTTCGCAAACGGATATTTCTCAGTTCCAGCATAGTCTACGCGTGTTTTCGCCAAACCTGTTTTGGCAATTTCATCGAGGCTGAGGGGCGGCCATGGCTTGAACGGCGGCGAGTTTTGTACAATCACTCCCCCCTTTCTGCCTATGCTCCCAACCAACGCGTTCAAAGCATGTATAGCCATGTAGGCGTAGACGCCGTTGGGTTGCATCATGGCTCCCCTTTGGCCTGCGGCGACGGCGGGTTTTGTGGAGGCGAATTCATGGGCAACTCTCTCGATTGTTTCAGCTGGAACGCCCGTAACCCTCTCAGCCCAGTCAACACCATACTTGGACAGGACGAGCTCGGCGAAATCCTCAAAACCATAAGTATAGTTCTCGATGAACTCACGATCGTATATCTTATCCCTGATTATCACATGAGCTATGCCCAGGGCTAGGGCGCTGTCGGTGCCTGGGTTTATCCTCAGGCATTCATCAGCCTTGACAGCGGTTGTTGAATATCTGACCTCTGCGACAACAATCTTAGCTCTTACAGGCCTTTCACGCCTGATGTGACCGTAGCTCCTCAAAAGCCTTGTAGTCGGCCTCCACGCCTCGAGGAATGAGGCTCCGAAGAGAAGGATGTAGTTGGTGTTTTGCCAGTCGTAACCTAAGTAATTTTTGACGCCCTGCGTGAGGTAGTGTGCTATGACCGCACCGTCTGAGCAGATGCTGCTGTGTCCGATGCGGTTTGGCGTGCCGAAAGATGTTGTGAACCTTGAGATGAAGTCGCCCATGTTTCCTCGGACCCTGCCGTCAAGCCACAAAAACCTCTCAGGCATGCCCGCCCTACGCAACGCAGAGAGCCTTGACGCAACTATGTCAAGCACTTCGCTCCAGCTGGCTTGTCTAAACCTTGGAACACCCCGTTCACCAACCCTGACGAGAGGGCCTGTTATTCTATCCGGGTCGTAGAGTATCTGAAGGCCGTAGTGGGCTTTGGGGCAGATGGAGCCTCTGTTAATTGGGTGGAGCGGGTTGCCTTCTATCTTGACAGCTCTTCCCTCAACAACCCGTACAGCTATACCACATCCCGCTGGACACTGTAAACATGTACTCGCAATCCAGCTGTCTTCAACAAACTGATAACTGGACCTACTCTGCAGCACGTTTGTCTGTACACTGAGAAGCGTATCGCGTGGGATTGAGACGAGCGATCCTACAGCACTGGCTGTGGCGGTGGCCGCCGCCACCTTAATGAAATCTCTTCTGCTAACACTAGACATATGATGTCTTAAGGTCTACTTTTTCAGACGTATTTAACTAAGAGTCTACAAATGTATACAAATGTTTACAAGAGTACATATGAAATTGGGGTTATAAGCCTAGGAGCCAGCCAACAGACAAATTGTCTGAAAAGGCCGCACATAGGTAAATCAATGCGTAAATTCCACTCCTGCACACATGTAGACTCTGCAGAACGTGATTCACTGTATCATGTGAAGCAAATTTTACTCAAGGGGATTTGACTCAGAGCACACTCATAGCCGTTCTTCACGGCTTCATCAAAAGGGCTTCCGTGGCCTTGATTATGATTAGGATTCGGTCGCCTATTTTTATGTCGAGGCGTTTGAGGCTGTCAGTTGTTATGACTGACTTGATCTCTTGACGTGAGTCGACATCGACACCCACCATACTGATCACGTCTCCCTCCGTCACTTCCTTTACATATCCCGTGAGGATATTTCTTGCGCTGAGCCTCATTTCTATGAAGGATTGGACGAACCCCGGCCTATGGGCTGACTGGATGGTATAATACTGCTCTAGGAGTTTTCTACCTTCCTCTGTCAGCTCAGTTTTTCCGCCGCTCTTCCCCCCTCTAATGGATTGAACCGGCCTAGCTTGCGTTTTTTCCTCAACCTCCCTCAGCCAGTTCAACCCTGTCCGATAGCTTATGCCTAGGTGGCGACACGCTTGCAATATGCTTCCCACCCTCCCCACCGTGTCCAGTAGCTCCAATCTGCTGGGGTGAAGCTCCACCTCCCTGTCATTCATTCTTACCTTTATCAGGTCGATATTCACCGATGTGAAGAGCTAATCTCAGCTATTTAAGTAGGTGTATGAAAAGGGGATCTGGATGCGTAAAAATAGCACCATGACCATTGTAACCACCTCAGCAGCCACAGCAACGCTGGTGCTGATAGCTTTCTTTTCCGCCCATCCACAAAGACCGCTGGTTATCTACTCGGCACCCACGTTAGCGGGGATATCGGATGAGCTCGCCCGCATTGCAAACACATCCATAGATGTCCAAATACATGGGAGCGTCTTCGCAGCTAACTTAATAAAATCAGGCAAGACGCCGGACCTATTCCTATCAGTTGACAGTGAGCTGAAATCGGGGTTAAACTATAGGGGTGAAAAACTCATCGGAGTATATAGGTTGTTGCTCGTCTGTGCAGGAAACTATGACAGCCTAGAAGCATTGAAGGACGCAAAAATAGGAATAGCTGACCCAAATCAGGCTCCCATCGGCTACAGAGCGTTGGCAGCCATCTACCTCATATCCCTAAATGAAGGATATGGATTAGTTGAAGAGGTGGAGAGAAGTCTCAACATCCGTTACTTAGACGGGGGTGGGCCTGTCAAGATGCTTCTTCAGAACATCTCAGCATCTGGAAGATTTTACATGAGGTCGAACCTTGACTTTGTCGGTTCGTTACTTGAGGCAGGAGTGGTGGACTGCATTTTCGCCCACGTCCCATTCGTAATAATCCGAAAACTCTACAACCGCTACAATATCATTGAGATGCCTGATTATGCACGATTTGAGGAGGACCCGCCCATTGAAATCGTTGCAGTGCTTAGGATGACTCAAGTAAAAATTTCTAGATTTGAAGCGGTTGCTTTATCGTTTACTGAGGGGGGTGATAGACTTCTACAGATGATCGATGAAATCGATGTTGAAAAATTTGGTATTAAGGCGGGTTGAGGTCTAAATGACAGCGAAGGTCTTGAGGTTTTTAGCGATAGCTGTGACTATGTTCTATGTATCTTTTCTGCTTGGCTCTGGTTTTCTCTATCAAGGTTTGGTCCTACCCCCAGACCCTTATACATCGCTTATCAACACGGTCTTAACAGCATCGGCGGCTACACTGTTTGCGTTTCCGATAGCGCTTATCCTAGCATTCTACACAACGAAACGTGGACTTGGGGGGATGATACCCTTTATCACTTTTTCAACAGCCATTCCCCACACATCCATCGGCCTCCTGCTACTCCCTCTCTTCACTAGGCTCGGAATGGTTGATACAGCTCCGGCGGTGATAATCTCAATGATGGTTGTATCGCTTCCCATAGGCGTCGGCTCCCTCGCATCCGTTTTCGCCGTCTCCCAGAAATCGCTTGACGAATTTCTACAGCCGCTCGGCCTCAATGAACTTGTTATCCTCTGGCTCCACATGAAGGCTGCTGTCTTAGGCGTGGTAACTTCCGTCATATTGATGTGGTTGAGGAGTTTCTCCGAGCTCGGCGCATTGCTGATAGTAGCAAACAGGCCCGTCACCGTCGGGGTATATCTTTTCGAGTTGTTCAATAGGGGAGGAGCTGCTGCATCTATTCTCTACGCCGTGCTTGTTGCGGCGATAGGACTGGCCTTCAGCACATTACTCTACTTCGTCTCAAGAAGAGCTGGGGTGAGCTGAGGTTGCTCGAAGTGCATGGACTCATGGTGCGTAGAGGAGGTCTGAGGCTGCGGGTGGATCACCTGAAGGTTGGGGAGAGGGGGGTTCTACTCGGCCGAAACGGGTCGGGCAAGTCAACACTACTTAGGTGCTTGGCCGGCTTCATCAAACCTTCGAAAGGCACTATACTGCTGGACGGAAGAGACATCACCAACCTCCACCCCAGCTTGAGAAGCATAGGATACATACCCCAGGAGCCGGTTAGACTGCCACTCAAACCCGCTGATGCTATCAAGTATTTTGAGGAGAAGTTTGGCGTGGACGGCTCCGAAATTGTGGAGAGATTAGGGATGGGCGGACTTCTGCACAAGAGTTCCCTTTCAACGGGAGAAAGTCAGATAATTAACTTGGCCATAGTCTTAATGAGAGGCCCGCGGCTGCTACTGCTTGACGAGCCTACGGCCAACCTCGATTTCCTCAATAAGGTTAACTACTGGAGAATCTTGAAAGACCTCTCCACACCGATGGTTTATGTTACCCACGACCCCATAGAGGCCGCTGTGGTTGGTGACATGATCTACATCATGGATAATGGGTATGTTCAGGGCCCACACCAGAATCCGCTCGGGTTAAAGGTGGAGGATTTGCTGGAAGACTTTAACCTGTATAGGCGGATGAGGGTTTAGGTGCTTGGGTTAATGCTACACAGTAGGTGACTGTTGCTTTAGTATACGTGATAGGAGGATTAATGCGGCGGCTTGGAAAACTACTGCATAGGATATGACGACGGCCTGACCTATGTTTGCCTCGATCATGTAGCCGTATGCGAAGCCGCTAGTAGCCCATCCAATTCCAACAGCCAAACCGTATAGGGCATATGAACTGCCTAGACCCTCTTTTCCAGCGAGATGCGCAACCATGGCTCTTAAGATTGACTCCTGAGCGCCGACAATCACCCCGATTAGTAGGGAGCAGAACATCAACAAGGGGAGCGGTGCGTTGACCAGCAGGGCTGGGAAAACTGAGACAACTAGCGGGAGAGCAACAACCGCTCCGCCCCACCTGTCGAAAGCTCTTCCCCATACCAATGCCGTGAAAGCATCGACAATCATAGCTATGGCGTAGGCCGCCGGGACAAGCCACGAGCCATGTCCTGCAGCAATGGAGACCATGTATAGGACGAGGGGGATGGGCAGAAGTCCTGCGGAGTTCAGCCCAGCTGCGGCGGAGTATAGGAGGATTCTTTTTGAGGGTTTTATCTGTTTAAAGGCTCGGGGTGGCTCTCTGAGTTCCGGGATCATCATGAGGGTTAACAGCAGAGCCAGATATGGTATCGCCATGGATATGAAGACTGTGGCTGTGGAGCCGTAGATCGTCAAAACGACTATTGCAAGAAGGGGTCCTGCCGTGGCGCCCACCTGGTCCATCAGCTCATGGATTCCGAAGGCTGTTCCAAGGCCGACCTGTCCTTTCAGCCGTGCAAGCAGGGTGTCGCGGGAGGGGATTCGGAGACCTCTGAAGACCCGTTCCATAAATGCCAGTGCTACAACTGTCCACCAGTCGAGTGCGAATGCCATTATGGGGATGATCAAGAGCCCTCCATACCCAAGTCTGACAACCAAGCTATGTTTCCCTGTCTTGTCAGCTATTATCCCACCCAATGGCCTAGCGGCCCATCCGGCGAACTCCGCTACTCCGAGGGAGGCGCCTATCAAAAAAGCATCCATACCAAGCTGCCTCATATAGTCGGGCAGGATTGACCTGCCTCCCTCGTAGACGAAGTCCCCTAGTAGGCTGACCAAGCCTATGATGAGTATGGCCCGGTAACCTGTCGATGTCAGGGAGGATGCACACTCCTTCGACCAACCTCTTCACCGGCTTGATCTAGAGTTGTCCCTAACTTATGCAGCATCCTGATCACTTCGATGATCTCGTCCAACTCCTTCTCGGAAAGGGTTTCCAAGATGTCCAGCTTCTTCTTGACTATGTTCTTGATTTCAGAGGATGTTGATGGTGTGCTTCTGCCTGTTACGGTGAGGGTGGAGCCTAGGCTGGATATGAAGACTCCTAGGATGGATATACCTGTTACCATCAGGATTGAGCCTATAACCCTTCCGCTCACCGTGACGGGTACTACGTCACCGTATCCCACAGTTGTCACGGTTGCCAGCGCCCACCAAAATGCATCCCCCAAGTCTTTAATCCTTGATTCGGGAAGCCCCGCCTCCAGCAGGTAGGCGGATATAGTCCCTATGAAGACAACGCTGGCTGATATGGTGAGTAGGTATAGTATACCGCTTCGTCTAATTATTTCAGATAGGTGCATTGTGGTTTTGCCAGTACGTGCTATGGTCACGACAAGTCTGAATATTCTGAATAGCCTAAATCCCCGGAGCATAGCGCCGATAACAGTCTGGGTCTCTAGGTAGTAGAAGAGTGCCATGGGTAGCAGGGCGACGACCTCATACCAGCATCTCCTAATGTATCCGGATGCGTTACCCGAGACCTTGGCCCTGTATAGTAGGTCGGCCAGTAGAACTGAGACAATAACCCCATCCGCCGCCATTAAAACGGCCAGCTGTTCAAAATCCAGCACTACGAAATATTCAGCCAGAATCACGGCGATTGATGTCGCAGCCAGTATACTTCCCACAATCTCCATCTTTGAGACCATGGTTAAGCAAGGGCTTGTCTTGATGTAAATAGTTTTCCAAGTCGGATGGGGAGACGTGTGAAACGGCATATCATCGGGAAATTTTCACATACGCTCCAATCCCTGACTATGCCACCAGCCCCCCGTTCCTAGCAGCGTTTCAATAGTATAGCGGCCTGCGGAGCTTTGTTTGGAGCCACTGCTGTGGGTTCTTGAAGATGTGGGGAGGTCAGGTGAGGCTGTATTTCTCGCCCGCTCTGGGTGCCAGAGCCTTCATCTCCAGCTTGGTGGAGGCCCAGTGAGACAGCTCCTCACAGGCCCTCACCTCGCCATGTATCGTGAATACCGTTGCATCCGTCTCCACCTGTTTTAGGTAATTGTGGAGCTCGGACATCCCCGCATGACCTGAAAACCTGAACTGTTCAACCCTGCAGACCGCCTTCCTCTTCAACCCATCCATCATGAAGACCCCTTGGTTGAGAAGAATCTCACCGGGTGTATTTGGTATCTGGAAGCTGACGAGAAAGACTGCCGACTTCTCATCAGAGACTATATAAGGTGCGTAGTGGAGGGCTGGACCACCTTTCAGCATGCCAGCCGGAGTTACTATAACACCTGGTTCTGAGAGCGCTGCCTCCCTTCCCCTACGACCGTTGACGATGCGAGCCTTCCTACTGGCTCTTTCAAGTATTTCATAGCCATCCACATAACGCCGGTCTGCAAGATAGTGTTCCAGCGCCTTTCTAGCCATTCCGTCAAGCCAGATTGGCTGTCTAAAGCCGTGAGCGGCCAAGACACATAGAATCTCCTGAGCCCTACCCACCGAGAACGCTGGGACAAGAACACGGCCGCCGTTCTCCACAACTTCACGGCAAGCGTTGACGAACTGCTTCTCAAGCTCAGGCCTAGGTTTATGGTCTTCCAGTGCATATGTTGATTCGATGATCACGCCGTCAACGTCACCTATGTTGGTGTCGGCTCCCTCCAGCATCCTCGTCTTCACCGTTGTAAAATCGCCTGTGTATACGAGTGTTTTGTCGCCCTTCAAAAGTATCTGTGCACTTCCCGGTATGTGGCCTGCGTCTATGAACTCCACCTCTATATCTCTTATCATGAATGGCTCCCTGTAGTGGACCTCCCTGCAACTCTTTAGCATGGCCTCCACCTCCGCCTTCTCGAAGGGCAGGTAGTATCCAGAGAGTTTGATGAAGTCCTGTACCAGCATGGTGGTTGTCTGCCTTGTCATGGATGTGGCATATAGTTTTGGGCTTTGGCTTATATATAGCATGGGTGCGGCTCCCGAGTGGTCTAGATGGGAGTGGGTGAGGAGTATGCCATTCAGCTTCCTAGGTTCCACGTTCTGTGGGAAATGGGGATGGTCGTTGAGCATAACGCCATAATCGAGGAGGAGCTTGGTGTTCTTGTAGGACACCTCCACCGCCGACCTACCCACCTCTCTTGTTCCTCCGAGAAATCTTATCTCCAATTCTCACACGCCTCTTGCGTAATACTCCATGGTAAGCACGTAACTGTGTCATAGAACCCTCTCTGGACTGCTTTTTTAGTGTTTACACCCGTCTCAGCTCAAGATCAACACCTAGCAGACTAGTCTCAAGATAGGTATATAGTCTCCTCAAGTACCCTCTAACGGGTTCAGACCCCCATCCAAGTATATGCACCCTCGTGAATCCGCCTCTTCTCAGAATGTCCGAGGCCCTTCTGAACGCTTGCTCCTCACACTCCTCCAGAAGTGTCTCGGGGAAGACCAGATGGGAGAAGGGATAGGTGTAGGAGAGATATAATGGGACTAGTCCTAGGGGTGAACCATATGTGAAAACCTCGCATCTCTCAGTGCCAACAACACCTTTGACCTTCTCCGTGATGGAGTCCAGTCGCTTGGTCGTGACCACCCTTCTCGGTATCAGGACAGCCGACTCGAACCCATTCCTGTTCACATCAAGTGCGTCCAGAATCCTAACGGCTCTCCTAATCTCCGGCCTGCCCAGACTGTTCACGTCGAAGAGAAACAACCCACGTCTCTTGGATATGGGCGTATTCCTCTCCATTAAATCCAATAAAGGCTCGTCGGATAGCAGGAGGCGGAACGCTTCGTAAAGGGCGGGGTGGGACCTGCATCGCCGTTCAAGGAGTTCGAATAGTCTGCCCTCCCATATTGCCTGCTTGACTATATCCACCTCTCTAAAGCAGACATTTAGGTTGTGATAAGCCAGCGATGCCATCCTCTCACGGTCATCCATATCTCTCAGTTCATTTGCCGAGACTCCGCTGCATACACGGCACTCGCATGGGAGGTAGGTCAGCTGCTCCAGCCTAAAAGTACCCTCAGCCACCATGTAACGGCCTTCCTTGGCAAAGAGTATGTAAGCCGCAGAGTCGAAGGTGTCGCATCCCATCGCTGTGGCTAGTGCGAAGAGCATAGGATGGCCTGCGCCGAAGAGGTGGAGGGGCTTCCCAGGGTCTATCACCTGCCTCGCATATGATATCATGGACACTAGCTTGCTGTAGAGGTAGGATGACATCAGCGGTGTCGGGCTGCCGAGCATATAGAGGTCGAAGTCGTACCCTGAATATTCCTCTATACATCTTTCTATTAGGTCTCTGAAGAGCCCGCCCTGTATGGGGACAGCCCATGCTGACTTTCTCTCCCCACCCAAGTAATCCATCGTGGACCTCACGTTGGCTATAGTGTCTTCCACAGTCCTCTCCGCCTCCCCTCTCCTTGATAGACCGGTGGGCCTGTCCAGCGGTATGGCTATGTCGGTCCCAATATCCTCTTGGAACCTCGCTATCTCCAGCGGACCCACATCCACATCTCCGTATTCGAGGACCTGATAGCCGCCCGAGTCGGTGGCGACAACACCATCAAAACCAATCACGTCATGCACCCCACGTCTCAGGGCCTCCCCCCTCAGCCGCTTATACAGTATGAGAGAGTTGGTGATCACGATGTTGCATCCGAAATCCCGCTTCATCGTCTCCGGTTGTATGATCTGATTGACTGGGTTGATGACGGGTACGAAGGCCGGTGTCTCCACGGTCTTCCCCCGCAGCGTGAGCTTGGCTATCCGTCCCAGCAGGTCCTTATACCGTATCTCGAACGATGATATCATCTCCCTCTTTCCGCTGTTGGGAGGGTGGTAATAGGTGTGCCCCAACCCTAGAAAGCCCTAATAACAGGAGAGGCCGTATTTCTCCCCATGCTTGAAACCGAGCTCTGGCTCGAGGATGGCATGGGCTCCGTTAGGGCTGAGGATGGGGTGTTGGTGGAGGGGCTGCCGGGGATAGGGCTGGTGGCCAAGGTAGCCGTGGCCTATATGGTGAAGCAGATGAGGGTGAGGAGGATATGCCGGCTCTTCTCCCCCCACTTCCCAAGCCTCGGCTACGTAACCGAGGGGCGGCTGGTCTTCAGCTTCGCAGACATTTACCTATCAGAGGGGAGCCCGCCCATACTCTTCCTATATGGCAACTCGCAACCATCAACCAGCTATGGACAGTACGACTTCTGTGAGAAGGTGTTAAACTTCTCGAAGGGAATAGGATGTAACACCATCATAACCATCGGAGGATATGGGAAGGATAATGTCTCCGAGAGACGTGAGATATACTGCTCATCCACCGACCCGAAACTCCTTGAAGAATGGCTGAGGAAAGTGAATGGGATTTATTACACGGGCCAGATAGTGGGCGCCGCCGGGCTTCTGGCCGTGCTGGCTGCTGAGGTGGGTATGAGGAACTTCTCCATGTTGGTGGAGGCGGGTGAGATGACTCCAGACTTCTATGCTGCGAGACGGGCTATCGAGGCCACGGGGAGGATTCTCGAACTTGACATTACTGTGCCCACTGTGGACGAGCTCTCAAGGGTTTATATGCAGAGCCTGCAGGAGCTGGAGACATTCTAAGCCGTAATACCAACAGCGTCAGGCCCACACCTTAAATATATCATAGATGAGGTGCAGATTGGCAGCAGATGTCGGGCGAGGATGAGGAGCTGGAGAGGATTAGGCAGCAGAAAATGGCCGAGATGCAGGCCAGGGCTGCCGAGGAGCAGGCTAGGCGTCAGAGGGAGTTGGAGAGGGCTGCGGTCCTGAGGGTTATTCTCACACCTGAGGCAAGACAGCGGCTTAACAACCTCAAGCTGGTGAGACCGGAGGTGGCGGAGAGGGTTGAGAGCTACCTCATTCAGGCGGCGCAAAGTGGCCAGTTCAACCCGCCGGTGGACGATTCCACCCTGAAGGCGATTCTGGACAGGATTCTGCCACGGAAGAAGGAGACCAGGATAGAGAGGAGGTCTACTGGTTTCTGATGGTCTTTATAGAGGTGTTGTGAGGGAGTGGTCCAGATAGATATTAAGACTCATCTTGATAAGTTTAGACACTTCATCATACTGAACACATGTGCATCCTACATACCTTCGGGATACCTGCATGATGAGACAATCTTCCCGGAGAGAGATGCCAAGGATGGGACAATCTACGTTGAGGCTGCCTCAAAGATTGAGCTACGCCAGATGAGAGATGTGAAGTTCGTGAAGGTGGCCGATGTTCTAGGCGTGATCTACAGGTCCAAGAGCGGCAACACTGACCTTAGATGGCGTCAGACAAGGGGCGCGCTTGGTAGGTTGACCGGTGAGGCCTCACCCAACTCTGTGGTCAACCTCCTTGAAGCCGGCATCATAGGCCGGGACTTCATGCGGAAAATCCTCAACGAGGTCAGGTCCAAGCCCTCAGAAACAGCTGAGGGGGGCGGTGGAGACGCTTAAGGCTTAAGAACAGGCTTGGTGGTGCGAGCTTCATGAAGATAGCTCTTGCCTACAGCGGCGGGCTTGACACGACTGTTATGATAAAGTGGATGAAGGACAGGTACAAGGCCGAGGTCCACACAGTGACGGTTGACGTTGGTCAGGAGGAGGATTTCCATGAGATTGAGGAGAAGGCCTATAAGAGTGGTGCAACAACCCACACAAGCATAGATGCCAAGAGAAGGTTTGCAGAAGAATTTGTCAGCAGGGCTATAAAGGCCAACTCCCTATATGAGAGAGAGTATCCTCTCTCCTCAGCCCTGAGCAGGCCTCTGATTGCGGAGGAGGTTGTTAAGGTGGCTTTGAGGGAGGGGTGTGACGCTGTTGCCCATGGCTGCACGGGCAAGGGGAATGACCAGCTCAGGTTCGACGCTACATTCGCGGCGCTTGCGCCCAATCTGAAGATACTTGCACCGGTTAGGGAGTGGAATATGAATAGGGATGAGGAGATAGAGTATGCGCTAGAGCATAACCTGCCGATAAATCCCCGGAAGAGCAGATTCAGCGTCGATGAGAATCTATGGGGCCGTTCTGTGGAGGCTGCAGAGCTGGAGGACCCTTGGATAGAGGTTCCGGAGGATGCTTACAAGCTGGTTACGCCGCTCGCTAGGACGCCTGACAAGCCTGAAGATGTTGTGATAGAATTCGTAGATGGTGTGCCCTCATCACTCAACGGCTCCAAGATGGGGTTGGTGGAGATGATTAAGGAGCTGAACAGCATCGCCGGGAGACACGGATATGGGCTTGTGGACCACATAGAAGATAGGGTGATAGGTGTGAAGTCCCGCGAGGTCTATGAGCTTCCAGCAGCCCTCACACTCATCAAGACGCATCAAGACCTTGAGAAGCTCTTCCTCGGCAGACGATTCCTCGCCTTCAAGCAGCTGGTGGACTCGATGTGGGCCGACCTCATATACTCTGGCCTCTGGGCAGATCCCCTGCGAAAGGCCCTAGACAGCTTCATAGACGAGTCCCAGAAGGGAGTGACGGGTGAGGTGAAGGTTAGGTTGTATAAGGGGGCCATGAGAATTGTTGGGCGGAAGGGTGTGAACCCCATGTATTCTAAGGAAGTTATCACCTACTCTAGGGAGAGTGTCTTCGACCAGAAGG
>JAWAEB010000003.1:16341-55522 GCA_038891515.1 Nitrososphaerota archaeon
CCGGCGAGGGCTTCTCCAAGCTCTGGAGTCTAGAGACCCTTCTGAGCAGCCTGAGGCATAGAAGGGGCGGCTGACCCGGGAAGAACATGCCTGAAACCAGCCGTGGCACACCTCACCGCAGAGGTATTATGACCAGTGAGATGGATAGGGAGGCACTACGCTACACATCATCCCTAGAATTTGATAGAGAGATACTGGACGTAGCCATATACGTCAACATAGCTCATATCAGGGAGCTGCAGGAGCTTGGGTTACTGGAGAAAGAGGATGCGGATGGGGCTGTCAGGTATCTTGGTGAGTTACTGAGCAGCCCGCCTGAGATGGGGGGTGAGGATGAAGATGTACATGTGGTTATTGAGAGGCGTCTATCCCAGCATTTCCCCGACGCAGCTGCCATGCTCTCGCTGGGCAAGAGTAGGAATGACGCGGTTGTTGCATGCATCAAGCTGAAGCTGAGGGAGAAGCTTCTACGACTCTACGGCCAGCTTCTCATCACAGCTGAGACTATGCTTAGAAAAAGCATCGAGGAGGCCGGGACAATATTCCCAATATACACGCATCTACAGAGGGCAATGCCCGCCACATATGGATTCATACTCCACAGCCATGCCCTCAAGCTACTCAAGCAAACAGCCCAGCTCAGATATGCTATAGACCTGTGCGACGAGTCACCCCTAGGGTCTGCAGCAGGTGCGGGGACCAACGTACCACTAGACAGGAGGCGTATAGCGGGTATGCTGGGGTTTCGGAGGATAAGCCTAAACGCCCTAGAGGCTACATCGTCTAGAGACTTCATACTGCATGTCCTCTCAACTCTCCTCGGCATCGCTACAGCCATTTCATCACTAGCTGAGGAGATGGTCATTCAAAGCTCGGAGGAATTTGGGCTGCTGGTAATGCCTGATGAGCTTTCTGCTACGAGCAGTATCATGCCTCAGAAGCGCAATCCAGTAGTTCCGGAGGTTATGCGGACAAAGGTTGGCGAGGTTCTCGGCGCTCTCGCCTCAGTAGCTTCCATGCTTTCTAGACAGCCGAGCGGCTATAACCTAGATCTTCAGCAGGTTACACCGAAGGTCTGGAAGGCTGTGGATGAGGTGATGGCTAGTCTTGGAATTCTCTCTAAGCTGGTTGAACGGGTTGTGGTTGATGTGGGAAGAGCCTACAGTTCATGTGAGCCGCCTGTGGCTGCAGTCATGTTGGCCAACCACCTGACTCTGAGCCATGGGATACCTTTTAGGAGTGCCCACGCTTTCGCCGGCCGGGTTAGCAGGCTCATAGGCCTAGGGAAGCTTAATGCAGACACGTTGGCGGAAGCCCTCCGCGAGTCTGGGATATATTTGTCCCTCTCTGTGGGGGATGTGATGGAGTTGATGAATCAGAGGAGGGCTGTGGAGTCATATCTGGAGATTGGCTCGTCAAACCCATCTGAGGTTAGGAGGCTGGCTCATCTGGCTCTCGGCGAGATAGCGATTGAGAGGGAGTGGGTGGAGAGGACGGCTGCGAAGCATGGGGACACACTTGCAAGATTGGTCAAATAGGCAGTCTCTCCAACTCTAGGACAGCACCCGCATATATCTTGGCCGCATTCAAAAGATCTTCCACAGAGACGAACTCAGCGTCTGTATGTGCTAGGACGGAGTTTCCAGGGCCGCACGCAGCTATGCTCTCGGTGACACTGTAGAGAGTGTTCATATCGCTTGTCCCGGTCTTCTTAACCATACGCGGCCTAAGACCCACCCTAATCATAGACCGGCTTAACGCCCTCACAACGGGGTTCATGATGCTCACGGATACGGGCTCGGTGGTGTCCAGCAGCTCAACCTCACAGCCACATCTGACCGCGTACTCTCTCACCTTCTCCAGTATCCCATGGGATACGTAGGGTGTGGGAAATCTGATGTTTATGGTACCCTCAGCTGTGTCCGGAAGACGGCTCACCCAATCTCCCGCATGTATGGTTGTGAGAGCTGAAGTGATCTCCTCATAGCGGGATCCACTGAACTCGCTCTTGACCAAGCTCCACATCTCCAGCAGCTTATCCAGTGCTGAATCGGCTATGTAGGGCGCTGAGCTATGTCCGCCCTTCGCAGAAGCCCTTACCCTAACGCTTATGCTTCCTCTATAGGATGTGGCAACACCCACTAGGTTGGTGGGCTCGCCGATTACGATATGATCAGCCCTAAGCCCGGACTCCACTAGCTTCTTCGCACCCCTACCACGCCCCTCCTCATCCACCAACCCCGCTATAGTCAGGGTTGAGTTTCTCAGCTGGCCATGCATTAGATTACCGGCTAGGAGCATGGCTGCCACGGAGCTCTTGGCGTCCACAGCACCCCGCCCATATACCCTGCCCTCCGAAACTTTTACACGCAGCTCCCCTGGCACTGTATCCACATGACTTACCAAGAATATTCTCCTCATACCGTTTCCAGTAGAGGCGAAGTAGTTCCCCTCCTCATCTCTCCAGACCTTCTCAAAGCCTAGTCCAGAGCATACACGGTTCCAAGTCCTTTCCAACCTCCTCTCCTCACCTGGCGGTGTGTAAACCTCCAGAAGCTGGACCAGAGTGGTTACAGCTGTCTCCCTGTCTAGATCCTGCGCAGACATCCCCCCACTCAGGATTTTAGTTATCATAAAAGGTTACATGCTAGGCTTCTGCACCTCAGGCCATGGGTAGGAGAAGGGTAGTCATCCTAGGAGCAGCTGGACGTGATAGGGCATAATGTTATGCCCCACGATTTCCACAACTTCAACGTCTTCTTCAGGGATAACCCAGAATACGAGGTCGTGGCTTTCACGGCAGCCCAGATACCTAACATAGCTGGCAGGATATATCCGCCACAGCTCTCAGGCAGCCTATACCCAGAGGGCATCCCAATATACCATGAGGAGATGCTTGAAGGAATCATAAGAGGCAAGGATGTGGAGCTGGCGGTCTTCTCATACAGCGATGTTTCATACATGGATGTGATGGAGAGGGCTTGTAGGGCTCTGGCCTTGGGTGCGGACTTTATGCTCCTGGGCGTGGGGTCCACGATGCTGGAGAGTCGGAAACCCGTGGTGGCCGTCACGGCCTCGAGGACTGGTGCTGGGAAGAGCACGGTCACCCGCTATGTGATGGGGCTGCTGAGGGAGGCGGGTGTCAGAGCTGTCGTTGTTAGACATCCCATGCCCTACGGTGTGTTGGAGAGGCAGGCTGTGCAGAGGTTTGAGAGGGTTGAGGATTTGGACAGCTTTGAATGCACGATTGAGGAGAGGGAGGAGTATGAGCCCCATCTTGAGGCAGGTAACGTAGTGTATGCCGGTGTGGACTACCATAGGGTTCTGGCCGAGGCTGAGCGTGAGGCAGACGTGATCGTATGGGATGGGGGGAACAACGACTATCCCTTTATAAAGCCTACACTCTGGATAACCGTTTTGGACGCCCACCGGCCAGGCCACGAGCTCTCCTACTATCCCAGCCTAGTTAACATCATGAAGGCCGACATATTCATCATCAACAAATCGGACTCGGCGCCACAAGCCAACATAGAGGCAATCCGTTACAACCTTATCCAATACAACACACATGCAGCCGTCATGACAGCTGGCTCGAAGATCCAAGCTGAGGGGTTGGACACCCTACGTGGGAGAAGGGTCTTGGTTGTGGAGGATGGGCCGTCAGTTACGCATGGTGAAATGAGCCATGGTGTGGCCTACACGGCTGCTGAGAGGGCGGGTGCTGTGGTTGTTGATCCACGGCCGTACGCTGTCGGCTCGATAGCCGAGGTCTACAGGATGTATCCACACCTAGGTAAGGTTGTTCCGGCACTGGGGTATGGTGGGGAGCAAGTTAGGGATTTGGCAGAGACCATCTCAGGGGCTGAGTGTGAGGCAATAGTCTCGGGCACACCCACAGACCTCACCAGATTAATCAAGGCGGGCAAGCCAGTCTACAGGGTTAGATACGAGCTTGACGACTTTGGCCAGACTGTTGTGAGGGACGCCCTTAGGAAAGCCAACCTGATACGGGGCTAGGATATTGGCTTAGCCTCGGCAGCAGCCTCGCCCAGCATCCTGACAGCATCCCTCATATCGCCTCCGTTTATTAGGTAGGGGGGTAGAAACCTCAACACAGTAAGCCCAGCCTTGAAGGCTAGCAAACCCTTAGCCTGCAGCAGCCTGATGAAAGCTCCCGGCGGTTGACGCATCTCCAGCCCAATCATAAGTCCCTCAATACGCAAGCCTCTGAACAACCCACTATTCTCCTCCACAAACCCACGGAGAGCCTCACCCAACGCCGCACCCTTCTCAGCAGCTTGGTCAGGCACATGCTCAGAGGTCAGCACATCGACGGCTGCTGCGACGGCGGCTAGGGCTAGGGGATTGCCGCCATATGTGGAGCCGTGGTCACCTTCCTTGAGAGCATCTCCCAGCTGGCTGGTGACTGCTATGAGGCTGACCGGAAAACCCCCTCCTATTGCTTTGGCGGCCACCAGCATGTCTGGTTCTATTCCAGCTTTCTGATGAGCCCACACACGGCCAGTCCTTCCGAAGCCACACTGCACCTCATCCACTATGAGTAGAGCGCCGGTCTCCCTACATCTCTCCTCAAGGACTTTGAGAAACTCAGGCTTAGACGGTATTATCCCACCCTCTCCCTGAACAGGCTCCACGATAGCCGCAGCATACTCATCGCTGAGCGTCTTCTCAACAGCCTCGGCGCTGTTGAATGGTGTGAATGTGACCTCATACGGGAATGGTTCATAGCCATCCCGGTACTTGGGGTTCCACGTGACGCCCAGCGAGGCAAGAGTCCTGCCATGGAATGAATTGATGAATGCCAGCATCTTCTTCCGCCCTGTTACCTTCCGGGCTATCTTGAGGGCTAGCTCGTTGGCCTCGGAGCCGCTGTTGAGGAAATATACCCTCTCAAGATGGCTGGGAAGTATCCGGCCCAGCCCCTCCAGACACCTCTCCCTCGCATCCGTGTCGAAAGCCGGTGTAATGGTCATGTACCTCTCCAGCTGCTCCTTGAGGGCTGCAACAATCTTGGGATGCCGGTGACCTAGGAATGCAGCTCCATAACCCATGTAGAAGTCGAGGTATCTCCGGCCGCTCTCATCCCATACATACTGGCCCTCAGCCCTGGAGACTCTTAAGCCCCTCTGAGGTGAGAGGGGTAGGAGTGAGACGGTCATCGCTTGAAGACCCTCACAGTCTCCTCTATTATCTTTGTGGGCAGGTCGTATCCCGTGGAGAGGACAGTGTTTTTGAATTCGATTACTGCGTTCACCTCATTCACCAGAAGTCCCCTATCATTGGATTCTAGAATGTCTATTCCCAGAACTCCGTCTCCCACTGCAAGGCCTGCCCTCACGGTTATCTCCCTCAGCTCATCGGTTATTGGGCATGGCTCAGCCCTTCCACCCAACGCCGTATTGGTCTTCCACTGCCTACTAACCCTGTAGATAGCCACGGGGACCTCGCCCCAGACATAGAAGACCCTAATGTCCCGTCCAGGCTTCTCCACATGCTCTTGGATATAGTGTATCTTGAGCTGGGGGTTGGGCATGTTCTCACGCAGTTCTATAATGTCCTGGAATGTCTGCTCATCAACAGCCCTAGCCACCATACGCCCCCAGCTACCCTGAATAGGTTTAACCACCACGGGAAAACCCATTCTCCTAGCCAGCCTGAGGGCTGTCTCCCTGTTGAAGGCCATAGCCGTCTCCGGAACTGGGACGCCTGCAGACGAAAGCTTGCTGGTGGTTATGAGCTTGTCGGCGCAGTCCCTCAACACCTGTAGGTTGTTGACAACCCTGAGACCCATCCTCTCGAGGGCTATTGTGGAGCCGTAGGCCCTGTAGTAGCTGACACACCTCTGGACCACGAAATCCATGTCAGGCCGTGGTGGGTTGGTTATCGTGAACTCAGCATTCTTCACATATATGGGTGAGACATCATGGCCTAGCCCACGGGCCGCCTGTATCAGGGCCTTCTCCTCAAACCTCGCCATATCATAGGCTAGGCCAATCCTCAACCCTTACTGTCCCCAGTCCTCCGCCACTTCCTCGGCCACCTTAAGAGATGGCCTACCTTTCTCGTCCTGCACATACTCCAAATTGGCTCCACAATCCTGATGCTCGAAAAGCTCCCCCGGCAGTGAGTCCTCCGGGATGCTGAGCTTCCCACCGCAGACCGGACATTCCAGATCTGGCATTTTGTTTCGGCAACCAAATCAACTGGTCGTATAAATAGATTTGACCCGAGTACGAAAGACGTAGGGCTGGTGCCGGATATCACAAACCTGATATGATGGTCCCAGCTCCCCTCTCAACGCTTGCCAGCGGGTCTTCGCCCCCACCGCTGCATATGCAAGCCCTGCCCACACCCGCCTCGACGGCTTTGGCCGCCACCATCACCTTCCGATTCATACCCGGACCGATTCTCTCAAGGAGCTGCTGGGATTGGCTCGCCGTCATGGTTTTCACCAGCTGGCCGTCAAGCATAACACCATCCACATCGGTTAGGAGTATTAGGGTCTCAGCCTTTAGTTCGGCTGCGATGGCTGATGCGGCCGAGTCACCGTCCACGTTGAGCATCTCGCCCTCCTCACCCATGGCCACGGGCGAGACTATCACTACGTATCCGTTTTTTATGATCGTTATTATGAGCTGGGTGTTCACGGATGTTATTGTGCCTGTGTAGCCACCGTCTATCATCCTCTTCCTACCCCTCTCATCAACCACCACTATCCGCCTCTTCCGAGAGGCTTGGAGAAGCTTCCCATCCACCCCGCTCAGGCTTACAGCAGGCACACCACGGTGGTTGAGGTATGCGGACATCTCCTTCCCCAGCTTCCCAGCCATCACCATGTTGTATATCTCCAACTCTCTCTCATCGGTGAGCCTGCTCCTTATTCCAGAGGGCGATGTGACTATCTTAGGCTCTATGCCCAGGGCCTTCTCATAGCGGGATACAATGTCGCCTCCGCCGTGGACGAAGACTACACCCAACTCCCTCCTCCTAGCTATGGAGTCCAGTATCCTCTCCATGTTGACCTCTAGAATCCGGCCGCCAGCTTTGACAACAATCACCATTCACTCACCTCTCCTTAAGCCGGCCGTAGCGGTGGAAAGTGTAGACCTGTCCTCTCATCAAAGCCCAGCACAAGGTTCATACACTGGACAGCCTGACCAGCAGCACCCTTCATCAGATTGTCTATGGCGGCAATCAGGGCCACCCTCCCAATCCTAGACTCCACGCCAAACCCCACATCGGAGAAGTTGCTCCCCACAACATATTTGGGGTCAGGATACTTGAATGGGGCGCCCCTAACTATGCGTATGAACGGTTCACGGCCATAACGCCTCGCATAAACCCTCCAAACCTCCTGCTCGTCTATGCCATCCCTCGAGAGCCATGCATGTGACGTGGCCAGCGCCCCGCGCACACTACCCACAGCATGAGGCACTAAACCCACCGCAACACGCCTGCCAGCCAGCCTTGAAAGCTCCTGCTCCACCTCAGCCACGTGTCTATGCCCAGTCACGTCATAGGGTCTTATAACATTAGCCCTCTCCGGATGATGGGTCCCCAGCGAGGCTTTAATCCCAGCCTCACTACTACCCACCTTCACATCCACAAAAAGCCTCTCATCCAAGATGATTCGGGACTCGACAGCCGGTATTAGGGAGATAAGTGCCGCTGTCGAGTTGCATCCCGGGCAAGCTACCAGCTGTGCGTGTCTCAGCTCCTCTCTATGCAGCTCAGGCAGGCCATATACAGATTTCGCCAGAAGGTCTGGAGCTGGATGTTCAACCCCATACCATATACGGTATTCGCCTGAGTCCTTCAGCCTAAAGTCCGCACTGAGGTCAACCACCTGAATCCCCATCTCAAGGATTTTGGGCACTAGCCCAGCAGACACACCGTGGGGCGTGTTGACAAACACCAAATCACACTTGTTCGCCAGACCGTCCAGCGAGAGTTGGGAGAACTTAAGCCCCTCATAGAACCCGCGGAAATGGGGATGTATGGCTGTGAGGGGCTTTCCAGCATACTCCCTAGAGGTGGCGTAGGTCACCTCAACCGCTGGATGCACCGCTAGAATTCTCAGGAGCTCGCCTCCAGTGTAGCCTGAGGCGCCCACCACACCAATCCTAGCCATCCCACAACCACGCACTCCATCCCCTAAATATTATTGGATATTAATATCCATGTGTTTGTTCTTTTTTCGCGGTTTTTCCTTAGAGCGTGTTTCAAAACCCACTCTTCCTAGCCATCTTGTAGCATATGTGTGCATGCTATGTTTATGAATGCTTGGTGTATGGCTTGGAGCCTATCGTACCTTACCTTAAGCCTCCTGTACTGGTTTAGCCAGCTTTGGGTCCTCTCTACAGGCCATAGGCGCTTATGCCTCTTATCTTTACGCCTCCTAGGCTCTGTTAACTTAGGTGATACGGCTTTGGCCTAGCCCTCTCCTTTACCTCCTATGCTTTTGAGGGAGAGGACGGGAATCCCCATCATCCTGTACGGGCTGTACCTACTTGGGTCTTAGCTTTAGGGGTGTCTCTAAGGTTTTGAGGCCTTTTGTCGATAGGAGCCACGTATCTGTCTGGAGATGGGTTGAGAGGCTTCCAGGGTTCAGGAGAATCCTGTCTGCTAGGTGTAGGGTCTTCATCTTCCTTGTTGATGAGACGGCTGTAATGGAGCGGATAGTAACCGGGGTTAGAGGACTCGACACGATTCTTAAAGGCGGGTTGCCGAAGGGCTCCGTCACCGCTGTGATAGGTCCGCCCGGCGCCGGAAAGACTACCTTAGGCATGCAGTTCCTTTTGACAGGAATTCTCTTGAGCAGAGACTCAGCCTATGTCCTCACCTTCGCACCCGCGACTTTAAAAGTCATCGCCGAAGGGTTTGGCTGGAACCCAACGTTCATAGAAAAGATTGAGATACTAGACCTTTTCTCAAAATACTCAAACACGAGCAGCCATTACGAACATACAGCCGACATCTATTCTTTAACTGACATCAACCTAGCGTTAGGCAGGATGTTGGAGGAGGTGATAAGCGAAAACAACATGCGGTTGGTAATAGACTCGATGAGCGATATAATAACGCTGCAGAAAGACGAAGCTGTGTTAAACTCCTTCCTCAGAATAGTGAAGTCAAAGCTTCAGGCGAAGGGTGTAACATCCTTGGTTTTGGTTGAAGAAGGTGTTCATGAGCCTAAGACCATGTCGTTCGTCGAATCCGTATGTGATGGTACAATTAAGCTCAAGAAAGAAGACGATGACAGGCTGCTGACAGTGAGCAGAATGCTGGCCACACCCACCCCACCAGGATGGCGAAAGTTCACGATATCCACAGGCATCGAGATAATCTCCGATGAATTCTTCTACTAGCGGGGTAAAAGGCACAACCACGTCTGAATAACTGTTTATCAATTTCTCTTCAGCGGCTACAGTAGCAGGCTTGCTTAACAATGCGGTTGCAGTGCATGCTAAGCTTGCCAAAGGCTGTAGGCGTTTAAAAAGCTAGGGTTCGAGTTATGTGGAGCAGCCGGTAGCATCGACAGACGCCGCGTTTGGCCAGCAGCTGGATAATCAAGATGCCGCCCGAAAAGGTTTTAAACACTCTCTAGCGCGGCGCTTAAGACAGGCCTACGGCTAGCTACGCTCTCTAACACTACACGGCTTGGAATAGTCGATTGTTTTTAGAGCTGGGTTTTATGCGGTGGCTTGGCTTTCCCAGCTGAGCCTTCCTCCGCAATATCTTAAGACTGCTTCGACTAGCTCGTTTGAACAATTTTTAAGGTATTCCATCTCAACGCCGGGGACGCCGCAGACCATCAGCAACACGTTCCTACTCTGGGCAGTAACTTTGGAGCTGTCGGCGTTGCGGTATGGATAAACCACTATCAGTTTCCGGCCATCCTCCACAACCACCTCCTTACCAGACAGCGTTAAAGGCTTGTCCATCCTATACCCTAGAACTTCTCCCCCTTGCGGGCGAAACGCATGACCAAGTCCCCTACGAGCCTGTCGGCGTCGAAAGCAGCTATCGGAACGATATTTTTCATTGAGACAACGTTGTAGACATCGACTAGAGTGTTTACTCTCGGGAATTCGCGCCCCTGCAAAACACGTCTCAGCAATGCCTCAGCCGATGGTCTTGTCTTAGTCGGGTCAATTGCCATTCTCCAGAAAAAGTCCTGGTAAGCCCTGACGAGAACTATCTGACCATCCGCCGACTTTCGGCTTCTTTCAGAAGTAACCAGAGGACTCATGTAAGCACCCTGAATAGGGCTAAAGCCCTGCAGGATGCTGAGAGGGGGGTTCAGATGAAGCTTGCCAAAGCTGCGGATGAGGCCATGATTGAAATGGCCCAGCTGGTAGTAGCTGAGGCCGAACAGAGATATCCATGCTTCAAAAGGGTCGTCGAAGAGCTTGGAATAACAGGCGACAACCACATACCTCCACAAGAAGCTTTAGCTGAAGCCATAATGCATGTAAGCAGAATCAGAAGCTGGCGAGAGGCGAGAAATTTCTTTGGCCTCTTCAAAGGAAGGAGAGGAATCAACAAGTTCTACAGTAAAACGGTGAGGCAGGCGCTGTCAAGGCTGACAACAGCGGTCTTGACCAACACAGACCACAGAGCAGAAGACGAAGAAAGAATCCTGAAAAAGATATGGACGACAGCTAAAGGAAAACCTCGGGAAAGGCTGGAGGCGCCGGCCTGAATAGCAGGGAAAAACCCTCTAGGAAAGGCTGGCCCCCGTAAATACAGCCGTGTCTTATTAAGATTCGGCCCTTATCTATAAAGTTGGCCTTTCCCATGGGTTCTTTGATGTTGTTCTGCTGGCTTGCTTCCAGCCAAGCTCTCCCCTTATTTTTTCCTTACTTTTCACACTTAAAAACAGACCTTTTTTATCATCATCTAGTTGTGAGCTACAGCCAGCGGTATATATTAATCAATACATTCAACTAAAGCTGACGCAACAATATAGATAAACAACATCTGCCCATCTAATATCATGGCATACAAGGTGGATGAGATAGACAGGGCTATAATCAGAATATTATCTAGGGATTCGAGGAGGAACTTCACATCAATTGGTAAGGAGTTGAAGCTTTCCGAGGGGGCTGTTAGGCGGAGAGTGAAGAACCTCGTGGATAGGGGAGTTATCAAGGCTTTCACAATCGAGGTGGAGAGGGGCTATCAGGTGAAGGCCTTCACATTTGTCTCAGTCAACCCGGCGACCCCAACCCCGCAGGTGGCGGAGTCCTTGAGAAGGGTTAGGGGTGTTGAGGAGGTCTATGAGATCACTGGACAGTATGATGTGGTGGCTCTACTGGCGGTGTCTGATATGGCTGAACTCAACAAGGGCATAGAGGAAATCCGACATGTACCGGGTGTGAGGGATACCAGCACGTCAATAATCCTACGCCAGATCAGGCCTAGTCAGCATTAGGCTTAGCCCTGATGACTTTCTCCCTACTCAAGAGTAGGAGGAGCTCATCATACTTGCTGTCGATGTCCCGTACGACCGACTCGGGTATCTCTAGGGAGACCGGCATCCTGTGCTTCCAGTAATAGCCGTCTGATACGTTGAGGCGGGTGAATATCCCCAGCACACTGGGTGGAAGGCTCCTATTATGCATCCTGAGAAGGTACTCCACGAAGCAGTGTTTATAGGCCTTCTCATGTACGTCACCGTAGAACGTGTTGAAGTAGAGATAGATGGGCGCATCCCTAGTGTAGGTTTCCCAAGTGGTGTAGGCGGTGTATATGGGCTTCCACCCATCATCCCTTAGTATTTGGTCCTCTAGGGAGATGGGTCTCTTCCAGTCGGAGACCATGAATCCCCTCATCTCCAGCATGGGTATTACGTATCGGTGGATGACCCCCTGCCTCATCATCTCAATCCTCTCCCGCAGAGAAACCATCATACCATCAGCCACCTATGAGCCTAGCCAACCCTCCCAGCCACCCCGTATGCCATAACCAACCAACTAGTCATCTAAAATCTGTTAAGCCCGATGCTCCTCCCAACACATTATGGCCAGGCTGTCCTCCCCCTATTGATACGCTCCACCAGCCCAGCCAGCTTGGCGGGCTCTACGCCGGCCGAAGAGTCCACCTTCATGGGGGATATTGATATTGTTCCCTCCACGAAGAGGCTGTGGACGTCCGAGTCTACGGTGAATTTCTCCCTTGGAAAGAGCTCACCGTATATCCAGTAGTATGGCTTGTTCTTGGGGTCCCTCCTCTCCAGAACCATTTCAACATACCTCGCCTTTAGGACACGGGTTATTCTAATGGGTGTCGTGGATGAAAGCTTCTCTGGGAAGTTGACATTGAGATAGTCAACACCCTCGGGCAACCCGTTCTCCATAACCCAGCCCACAATCTCGGCCGCAACCTTGGCAGCCTCACCCATCATAGCCTTGAGCTGCCGACCGCTTATGCCACCCTTTTCGGGCAGGGCCTGGGAGAACGCTATGGCTGGGATGCCTAATATGGCCGCCCTTATAGCTGCTGCCACGGTCCCACTACCATATATTGCCTGGGAGGACGCGTTCTCACCCTCATTTATCCCAGAGACCACTATATCGGGCTTCCGGCCCCTCAGTATTCTTCTTATACCCAAGATTATGCAGTCAGAGGGTGTTCCTGAAACTGAGTAGGCCCGCTCACCATTGTGGATGACCTGACGTAGTCTTAGAGGCTTATGCAGCGTGAGGCTCATACCGGTTGCGCTTCTCATGGACTCTGGGGCGACAATAGTTACATCTCCCAGATGCTGGAGCGCGTAGTAGAGGGACCAGAGTCCAGGCCTCCTCACACCATCATCGTTGGTGAGTAGTATCTTGGGCAAAGTCAGGCTGTCCCTACCGCCCCATGAGAAGAGATGCTATCTCCTTCCTCAGATACGGTCTAAGCCTCTCAAGCCTAGCCTCTACGGTATTGTCATATATTTTAAACCCGTCAGCCGTTCTAACCCTAACGCCGGCGATCGTTTCTATAGGCTTGTCTGATAGCTGTATCTTCACACCCCTGGCATGCCCCACATCCCTCACTAAATCCCGTAGCATTCGGAGACCAGCCTCGTTGGACTCAGCCACCACATCAGCGTCTCCCAATGTCTCCACAGCTTCTGTCAACAGCCTCTTCAGAACAGGGGCGAAGTCGGGCCGTGTAGCCCTCTCCCCAATCTCCTTCAACGCCTTATCAAAGACAGTGTTCACACTATTCTCCACAACTGAGATTGCCCTGTTCTTGGCCGATATCTCGGCTAGGCTCACTATCCGCTGGCGGACGCTCTCTCTTGCTGCAGCGCCTGAGCTGGATATTGCCGAGAGCTCCCTAAAGGTCTCCTCCTCCACCCTCTCCACAGCCCTCAAAGCCTCCTTCACCGCCTCGTCAAGCTCGGCCCTCACCTTTTCGAGGGTTTCGTCCACAACCTCCCTCACCACCTTATCAAGAGCAGCCGATGACAAATCTATTCATGGGAAGCTGCTAGAGCCTACTAAAAAAGTCTAGACACCCAGAACCTCACGGAGTATGGCTCGGTAGTCTATTTTCTTAGGCTTGCCCGCTAGGGGAGGTAGCTCATATATTAGTGGGACTGGCTTCTTGGCTCGCATCTCGTTGAGCTCGCTTCTGAACTCTTGGGTTAGGTCTTCCGAGACTATTATCAGACCAATGTCCGACTGCTGCTGGAGCTCTCTAATTTTCTGAAGTGCCTGATGTGGAGTTGAGACTGTTATGCCGGCGGCTCCCGCCAGCCTAAACCCGGCGACGAATGAGGAGCCTCCCAGCGCCACCACCTTCAAATATCCTCGGAGAGGTGGCTGCTACTGCTTCAATTTAGCTTTACTAGAGGAAGAGCTCCACCACGTCACCGTCATCCAATCTGTGGCCTGGTCCCACCTGCTGGCCCTGAATCCTCACCGAGCGACCCCAAACTTTGGCATATCTCAGGTTCCGGGCGAAGTCCTTGTGGATGACCTTGGCAAGGTCTTGGATGGTAGCATCACGATGTATGACGATGGGGTTGCGTGCTACAACACCATCTTTCTGTGTGTATATTCGTATGACTCCGAGGGACCTGTATATGGTTTCCCGTATGCTACCTATATTTTTGTCACTGACTGCTATTAATGGTACTCCCAGCTCCGCCACCCTCTCAGCTAGTTTATCGAGCATGCCCGGGCCAGCCAAGTCAGCTCTGCCCGCCACTAATACAGCCTTCTTATAGACCGTCTCCCTGAGCACCTGCTCTTCCAAGTCCGCTATGGATGCGTCTCCGTAAACCTTAACAACAGCATGTCTTATTCCTATGCTCCTCAGCAGTTCCTTCACACCGCTCAGTGTACCCCTAAAGTTTCCAAAGATCACCAACCTCACATCACCGCTGTCCTTCTTCTCCACACTAATGGTTGAGCGCTTCTCCTTAAGAACAATCCCACTTTCATCCAGCAGGGACATGACATGCTCCAGCTGGGCTACCGGGTCTCCGCCACAGTCCAGCATAAGCATGATTAGGTCTGCGTTACGGGCCACAGCAATACTTCTAGCTGTGAATGGTGTCTCCTTAAGATCTCCAGTTAGTATAGCTGGAAGCTCCACCAGCTGTATCTCCACATCCTCATATCGCATCATGCCAGGGGCTGGCTTTACAGTGGTGAGGCTGTATGCTCCTATGGCTGGTCTTGCGTTGGTCAGCGTGGACAAGAGTGTGGACTTTCCCGAGTTGGCAGTGCCCAGCAACACCACCTGGGCCGCCCCCTCCCTCCTCACCATGAAATCATCATGCCGTCCCACCTTGACGATTTTCCGCCTCTCAGCCTCCCTCCTTAGCTTAGCCAGCGTCGCCTTGAGCTGGGCCCGCATCCTCTCAGTACCCTTATGGTCGGGGATGAGTGGTAGAGCTTCCTCTAGGGCCTTTATCTTCTCCTCTAGGGTGCGGGCCTGCTGGTATCTCGCCAGCTTAGCCTGAGCCTCGGCCGTGAGGTTGGTGGGCATCGGCCCATTATCCCCTCCACTATGATAAAGACATTTTCCAACCCGCTAGGCCCAGTTCAGCATGATGTAGACAAAGATGCCTAGGGCTAGACTGGCCGACCATAGCCGAACAGCCCACCGGCCCACTGTGGGATGGCCTGTCTGTCGCACATCTCTAATGGCTGTGGTGAGTCCAACCGTGATATTGTATAGGACGAGTGGTATTGAGACTATTGAGAGGGCTAGATGTATTGTGAGGGATGGAAGGTAGACATATAGCCGGAGGAATTCCGGCCCCTCATACTGTCTAACCCCTCCCATATAGAGGCGTGATACATACATGACTAGGAAGGCGACGATGAGGATGAAGGAGGCCAGCATATAGATTCTGTGACGACCTATCTCACCCATCCTAACAGCCCTATAACCTAGCTGGAGGGAGAATAGGGCGAGGAGATTCACGGCCGCTATGGCGTGGGGTAGGATAGCCGTTAGGGCACCACCGCCGGGCGCCTCGGTCCTGCCTGTCAGAAGATACCCAAGCACAGCATAAGCTAGCAGGGTTACAGCGGCTGTGGTGATTAGGGAGAGCTTGCTAACCGGCAACTCGGCGGGTCTTCCGCATGGTGAGAATTTAAAGATGGCTATGCACCTTGGCTGTTGGGTTAGACGGTATTGAGGAAGTTGTTGGAGGAGGTTGGAGAGCTTCTCAGGAGGGCTGGGGTAGATAGTCCTAGTCTGGAGATTCCTAGGCAGCGGGGCTTCGGTGAGCTGACAAGCACTTCTGCTTTTGAGCTGGCTAGGTCATCAGGTAGGACTCCCTATGATGTGGCCCGTGAGATTGTCTCCCGCATGGATCTGGCGGGTTCACAGCTTGTGGAAAGAGTTGAGGCTGTCAGGCCGGGTTACATCAACTTTTGGGTCAAGTGGAGTAGTTTCTCGGAGGATGTGCTATCACAGGTCTTACGGGAGGGGGCGGGCTATGGAGGGTCCATTGTAGGTGGCGGTAGGACGGTGCTTATCGAGCACACTAGCGTCAACCCCAACAAAGCCCTCCACATAGGCCATGCACGTAACACATGCCTAGGCGATAGCCTAGCCCGCATATACCGCATGCAGGGTTACAGGGTTGTCGTGGCCAACTACATAGATGACAGTGGAAGTCAGATGGCTGACATCCTACTAGCCTTCACCAAGCTTGGCTATTCCATGGAGCCGCCTAAGGGTGAGAGGTTCGATGAATACTGTGGAAGGATATATGTGGAGGTGAATAGGAGGATCGAGTCCGAGCCGCAGCTGGTTCAGGACAAGAGACGCATAACCCTCGAGATTGAGAGACCAGACTCGGAAATGTTCAGACTTAACAGGATGGTTTCGGAGATGGTACTACGTGACCAGATAAGCACATGCTGGAGGCTTGGAGCCCATTACGACATACTCAACCGTGAGAGTGACATAATAGCCTTCGACCTATGGAATGAGGTTTTCGCAAAGCTCAGGAGCTCTAATACCATATACGTAGCTCAGGACGGTCTGAAGAAAGGCTGCTGGCTCATAAATCTCTCCAACCACCCAACACTTTCCAGGGAGGGTGATGAGGTGCTGGTGAAGAGCGACGGAGCCACGACATACGTGGCCAGAGACATAGCCTATGCAGCTTGGAAGCTGGGCTTGCTCTCAAAAGATTTCAGCTACCGTACTTGGGGTCTCAACCCCGATGGCGGCGAGGTGCTGGTTACAGATACCGCTGGTAACAGACGATTCAGCCTCGGCACCGTAGAACATACTGTAAATGTGATTGATGCTAGGCAGAGGAGGCCTCAGGAGATAGTTAGATACGCCCTATGCCTGCTGGGTGTGGAGCCTACACGTTACCGCCATTACTCATATGAGGTTGTCTCCCTGAGTGTGAGAGATGCTGAGAGGCTGGGGGTCAGGGCTGCTGAGCATAGATTCGCCCACATGAGCGGGAGGGGGGGAATCTACATAAATGTTGAGCAGCTCCTAAATCATATCAGGGGTAAGGCGGCTCAGGAGACGGTGTCGAGGCATCCTGACTGGCCCTCTTGGAAGGTTGATGAGGTGGCTGAGAAGATCGCTGTGGCAGCCCTGAGATATAACCTCGTGAAGAGTGATGCGGATAAGATGATAGTTTTCGACACGGAGGAGGCTATGGATCTTGAAGGTGATACAGGCCCATATATACAGTATGCCTACGCCCGAGCCTCACGTATAGTTGAGAAAGCGGCCGTGGAGCCATCCACAAAGCCGTCCAAACCCCTCGTAGATGAGGAGAAGCAGCTCATGCTCAAGATAGCATACACGCCACTCATAGTGGAGGAGGCTGCCAGAATTCTACTGGTCAAGAAGGTGGCTGTCCACGCCCACGAGCTCGCCTCGACCTTCAACGACTTCTATGAAAAATGCCCCGTCCTAGCAGCTGAGGTAGAGACGATGAGGTTCAGGCTAGCCATCGTGGAGGCTTTCAGAACAGCTCTCTCCAACACAGCTGGACTCATAGGTATCCCGCTGGTCAGTGAGATGTGACTATGCACCTCTGAGAAGGGCGGCTATGAATATGATGACTAGGGCTAGGGCCAGACCGGTGTCTAGATAGTTCCTCAGAGAACCCATCACAGAGCCGCACAGCTGGCAGCGGTATGCGTCCGGAGGGTCGTTAAGATGTGTTGTGACATGCTTCAGTGTGCTAGGATATCGTCTGAAGGTTACCGCTGAGGCCACACCGATCAAACCAACCACCAGCAGTATCTTGACCAGCAGAAGGTTGCCGTATGAGGAGAGTATGAGAGGCTCGAATGATGTTATCTGGAGGACGAAAAACACTCGGAAGAGCCCGCTCACCACTATCAGACCTATGCTAACCCACACCACCGTCAGAAATTTCCTCAGTAAGATGGGGACCATGCGGGCCCTGTCACGCAGGGCCACGGCGGACATGCCTGGCATGAGGACAAGAAGTATGTAGCCTATCCCCCCTATCCAGAAGACCACACCCATTAGATGCAGCCAGTGCATGAGAGTGCTCAGCATAGTCTATGGGTGGGATGCTGTGCTGGATTTATTCCTTTGCCTAGGTTGGCATGTACTGGTGGCAGAAGTCATATTAGGCAGTCTAACCTGCGGGTGTCTATGAGATATGAGATTAAGCACAGGCCTTCCTACTCTCTTCTGGAGGTTGAGCTCATGCCTGAGGAGAGTATCAAGGCTGAGGCCGGCTCCATGACCTACATGACATCCAACATAGAGGTTAGGACAACCATGAGGGAGGCCAGTTTTCTGGAGACTCTGGGTCTCAAGATACTTGGTGGACAGTCATTCTTTGTCAACGAATATACGGCCAGAAATAGGCCAGGCATGGTGGGACTTGTCGCTGCACCCTTGGGCGATATGACGCACCTACCCATAACACCATATAGGGGCTACATAATCCAGAAGTCATCGTATGTGGCCTCCACGAATAATGTTAACCTAGACATAAAGTGGCAGGGATTTACCCGCGGCATCTTCGGCCAAGGCCTCTTCATGATAAAGGTGACCGGTGAGGGTGACCTTTTTATCAACACCTTCGGCGCCATAGAGAGGAAGACTCTAGCACCCGGTGAAGAGCTCATAGTAGATAACTTCCATCTGGTGGCCTTTACAGACACCTGCACCTATGAGGTTAGGAAGTTCGGCGGGTTGAAGTCCACAATCCTTGGTGGTGAGGGCTTGGTGGTGAGTATTAGGGGGCCTGGAGATGTTTTCATACAGACGAAGAACCCGGCCGAGTTCACCGAGTGGCTCTGGAGCCTATTGGAACCCTATGTCCGCTCCCGTTCACGTTAGCTAGCCTGATGTTGCTCGGGCTTCCAGACAAGTCCTAAAACGCCGCCCACTATGCCGAGTACAAGTCCTACAATGAACCCACCGCCCGACACTATGCTTAGTGTGGAGAAGACCAGCACAAGTATAGAGCCTGTCCTCACCTTTGAAGGTTTACCGGAGTTTATCATGATAGCGCCAACAAGCACGATAACTCCGGAAATTACACCCACTACCCCGATTACCATGATTAGTAGGATCACAACTACGACGATAAAACCTAGAGGGCCGCTTTGTAAGGCTGTGGTGAAAGCTGTCACGAGGGCTGAGGTGAGTATCAGTATTCCAGCGATTAGGGATAGGATGAACGCTGCTGTAGGCTTCGCCATATCCACCAACCGCTGACCGTCGACATATTAGCCTTGTACTATCTAGACCATGATATCCACACCATAGCGTGGTATAATGACACTGCACTCCATCCCCCGCTCTTGGATGAGTAGCTCAAACATCTCCGGATGCTGGGTGTGTATTGGGACGATTTTCTGGGGCTCTATCGCCTCTATGACCTTTACTATATCGGAACCCGATGCATGACCCGATGCGTGGACGTGGTGGAAGCGCATACCTAGAAGCCTAGCCCAGTTCTCAATCTTGTCCATCTCCAGCACCTGCTCCTCACTGTGGGGCTCGCTGGTGGAGAGTATGAACAGGGAGGATGGAGGCGGCTTCAGGCTGGCCAAGCCCACGATATCCTCAGCTCTGCTCATGGCTAGGACATACCTGTCCGGATTTGCTGAGATTTCGGCATCCTTCAGCAGTGGTATGGACTGGTCATTCAATATCTCAGCCTCCCAGTACCTGTAGTCTTTATCCACGTACCTGCCGCTCCCTTTTCTCTTCTGGTAGGTGACTAGGACGTCGAACTCCATCTTCGGTATCTCCATACTCAGGCCTGCTCTGGAGAGGCTCTTCAGTATGTGGGCGTGGTGCAGCGATATGACTAGAGCCCGGTCGTTGGCTAGGCAGGCTTGGAGCAGGGATTTCAGACGGTCGAAGTCCAGCGGACCCACCACAGCCGCCACCATGCAGCTACCCGCATCTGCTATGAGGTTAGTGAGGGTATTCCTCACAGTCTCCTCGGAGTGAGCCAGGTTATCTCCGATCCTAGTGCCTTCCACTACAATGGTCTCCACTCCCTTCTCCCTACACCTGTTGATGAAGTCCCAGCTCATATGTGACATCGGCCCATGCATTCTAAAGTCTCCGGTGTAGGCCAGCACGTTATCGGGAGACTCTAGGATAAGCCCATAGGCGGCTGGGATGGAGTGGTCCACATGTACAGGCTCTATCATGATGTCTCCCACCGCAAACCTCTCGCCAGTCCTAAAGGTTGTGCATCCCCTCCCACCGCCATATCTACCCCTGTTGAATATGTGCTCGGGGGATGGCTGCTTGGCCTCCTCCCTAGCCGAGATGAGTACCTTCGTACCCTCACCCATGTAGAGCGGTATATCCTGTCTGAGGAATGATGCATGTCCGCAGTGATCTAGGTGGGCGTGGCTTATGATGCACGCTTCTACTGATGGGGAGTCGCTGTTAAGGTGGGTCAGCTCCCCACCCAGCATCTCAGGCCTGTATATCCCCTGAATTGATGGGAGAACTCCAGTGATGAGATAGTCGCCCAGCAGGTTGAACCGCCTTGGCTGGAGGAATGTACTGAAGTACATACTCTTGATTGTATAGCTTACCCCATAGTCTAGGAAGACCCTAGTAGCGTCTGACTCTACTAAAATCTTGTTCCCACCTATCTCGCCAGCCCCTCCGTAAATCGTCAGCTTCAGAGAGAACACCCACAAGTTTTAAAGCGGCTTCTGGGGATTGAGGTATGAGAAGAAAAGCTTCAACGTCTCAGCATCACGGCCGTTAAGCCGGACAAGAGTCCTAGCCTCCACCTCAGCCACAAACTCATCCGTGAACCTAGAAGGTATGTTAACAAGCGAGTCCACCAAGTCCAACGCCACCGGCAGGCCAGTTCCAGTGTTGAAGAAGTTGGGCTGTCCAAGCCACTCCTCCAGCATGCTCCGTGGCATACTCTTGGGGAACTCTATCTCACAGGCGGGGGCTCCCATGGAATATCTCACTTGGACGCGGGAGAGTTTCCTCACAGTCTCCTTCTCAACTCCAAACTTGTCGAAGGGTGCGTAGATGTCCCTAGCCGCTCTACTCTCAATCTCCTTGATAGAGGTATATTTCTGGGCCAGTGAGGCGACTGCGTTGTAGTAGGAGATGGGGTGGGTCTCTCCGAGGAAGTCATCATAGTAGAACATGGTTCCTGGAGTCATGATGAATGAGAGGAGGAACTTATCAAGCATGAGTGCGTAGGTGCTTTCCCGCCCACCCCTCAACACCATGTAGCCTCCGATAGCTCTGGAGGGGCTTCTTTTTATCACAGCGATAGCCCTCCCACTCTCTATAAGCCTCCTAGTCAAATCAAATGTGTCGTTCACAACTTTCTTCACATGCTCGCTCAAATCGTCCTGCCGTATCCTTAGACTGTGGTATAGAAATCCTAGAAAGCTCCCATCAATAACTACCAAGTCATTTTTCTCCAGTATCTCGAGGGCCACTTTCCTCTCCGCTAGGGCTGTTATGGTGTCGAAGAGATGCTTGCTCACATCCCTTGAGAGAGCCTGCCTTCTCTTGAAGACGCCTGCTCTGAGAACCTCGTCCAGCCTTTCAAGCCCCCGTACTGAGACAGCTCCCACAGTGAACACGCCATACCTCACCCCAAGCCTCTCACTAAGTGTCGGTGACCTAGAGCCATCCACAGCCGCAACCCTATACACATTTGTGCTGGGCTTCAGTCCGCAGAGGTGAGGGTGGATGAAGTTGGCCGCCTCCTCAAGCAGCTTGGAGACCTCCCCAATACGCTCCACCATTAACTTGGACTCTTTCTCAGCCTCATTGAAGAAAGCCACCTGAAGGTCGTGCGGTAGCAGATGCCACTCATAGTACTCAGCCATCAAATCACCCGGCTGTGAAGGTGAGGAGTAGGGGTATTGGGGATGGATTCATTATGCCTGAGAAGTAGAACCGGCCCGGCTTGAGGAGGAGGAGCTGCTCGGATTTTATGCCATAAGGTTCAAGCCATTCGGCTGCTCCCCCCTCACCTGAGGCGTCGAGGGGATGTATACGTCCTATGAAGTATGTGTTGAGGTTGCGTCTCACGGCGGCGTTTACTCCAATCTCACCCTTAATGCCCTGCGATATGAGCGTCAAGTTCAACCCCCTCTTCCTACCTAGGGCTGCTAGGTTCTTAATCATCTCCGACGTCTCCACCTGGATGCCCCTAGGCTCCCACGGCGCGTACTGAGGCGCCTCATCCACTATCATAGCTATGTTCACATTCTCACCCATGTCCATCAGCCTGTATATCTCGGAGCCGAGAGATAGGAAGAAGCCCAGCTTGCTCTCAGAGCCCACACCACTCATATCCACCACAAGAGTCCTGTCAGCCCTCAGCTTCTCCAGCAACATCTCCATAGGAATTTCTCCCATCAGGGGTTTGATGTATTCGGGCGTAAGCTTTCTAAAAACCCTCCTGTAAGCCCGCCTAGCAGAATCTTTCCAATCATTCCTAGAGATGTTCTCTATGTTATTCCAGACCTTATTCTTGATAAGCTCATAAAACTGGTGATGGTCTCTCTTCACACCTGCCACTTTATCATGCCAGCCTTCAACAAACTCGTCGAAGGCATCCCTGAGATTATTGTTGTCGCCGAACCTATAGCTAATGCTATTCAGATACGAGAATATTGAACTCTCGTCCAGCTGGATATCAGTGATGGACACTGTTTTGCCGTAGAAGTGGGGCACATAATCGGTTCCACTCCAGTCCAGTATGAGCACGTTAAACCCGCATTCTAGGTATAGCTTGGTGAGGACATACCTAGCGAGCCATGACTTACCGCTGCCGGTGCTACCGAATACACCCACATGATAGGTGATGAACTCCCTGAGAACCGGTATACGCCATCTATCATGACCCTCTATGTAGGCGTTTAGATATTGGGGCTCCCTAGCCCCTGACACCAATAGGTCTAGGGGGTTGTCCGAGTCATCCAGCAGGTAAACCGTTGACCTCGGGGCTATAATTGTCTTGTTGGGTTCGATACCGTTCTCACCCCTCACACCTATCGGCATTATCCTGAATGAGTAAACCTCTCGGGCGCCCGACGGCTCTCCGCCATATTTGAGATATGCTACGTCAGGTCTATAGGCGCTGGGGTTTAGAAACTCATTCTTACCCAGCCCCTCCCTCAGAACACCTATAATCTCATTTACGGGGTTTTCGTCACCGCCATTCCTCACCAGCACCAGCTCCTCAGACCTCACCACCCTCTCCACATCCTTCAGCAGTATGACTCTGGCATAGGTCTCCGTTGCTCCGTCCCCAACCCTACCGATAAGCCTCAAAACCGTTAGAGCATGGGAATAGGGTCTTATAATGATTCCTCTAAAATCCTATTTAAAGCAGCGATGCGGCTGAAGCCAGCCTCACCACTGGCAAGCGTCATCCCAGAACCTCGACTCCCACCACCGTAAGCTCTATCTTCACCGGATTATTGTCCAGCATCTCCGCCACACTTGGTTTCGTCCTGCCACCGTCGCCTGTAATGAGCTCCTTCACATAGAGTCCGCCCTGGCATCTTATGGTGAAGTTGACTTTATTTGGGCCGATCTGTGTGGCCTTAACCTCATGCACCAGCTTCCTCCGAAGCTTTTCCCCCCTCCTCTTCAGCACCCTACTTGGTGTCCACTGCTCCACCATAGCCCCCCTCAGACTGTTCTCCACCTCTAGAAGCTTGCTCTGGTCCACTTCTCTTTCAAACTCGGTGCCCACCGAGTATGTCTTAACGGTTATGTGGGAAGTGATTTTCAGCTCCCTCATCTCCCTCCGTGAAGCATACCTCAGGTTTCTGACCGAGACAAGTCCCGAGGCCCTCTCATTCAGGATCCGTTCCACATCATCAAGATTCAGTAAGCGTTTTCTGGGTCTTTTGAGCTCAAGGACGAATGGACGGCCCTCACCCTCCACCAAAGCGTCCACATCTTCTCTACCCGCTGCATGAAACTTGAAACCCTCAGCCTTGAAGAGCTCTACAGCTGGAAGACCGATGATCTCACTCACGCTGGTAGGATACTCACGTCCAGTATATCCACAATTACTGCACCCCCTCCCCCAGCAGCGACGGCAGTGCCAGACTGATTGTGGGATGTTGCGTTGGTGTTTGAGGTAGTTCCCCCTGATGAAGAGTGGGCTTGGGATTATCTGGTGGGCTTCGGTGAATATGTTGACTATTACGGTGATGTCTGGTGTGAGATGGTCTGTGACTGCGCCGGTGTACATGTTGATGAGCTTGCCAACCTCACGTGTGACATCGTTCTTGAAATCCTCACCTGTATCCAAGCCATATGCGGACCTTATGTTGTCATCTAGCTCCCTAACCAAAGCTGGGACCGACGCACCAACCAAGAAAGATCGATATTCATACTCCGCTAGATTGGCCACAATCTTCTCAGCCATTGTCCTAAAAGTCTCCTCACTGAGCCTACCCCCACAGATGCTACATGGATTTTGCTGGGGCCTCTCACCCGAGAGCCTCGCAACCTCATCGGCGGCAGCCTCTACACCAGCATTCACTGCCAGAATCGTAAGCTTCTCCCTATCACCAGCCTTCCAGGCATCCATCAGCAGAACGAGCTTAATAGCTCGTCCCCTCTCCCTGTTGGAGAGTCCGGTGGAGATTCTTGCGAATTGCCGGCCTAGACAGTAATCGCAGAGTGGGTGCTTGGATAGGATGGATATGGCTGTCTCGTCTACGCCAGTCATATTCCCTTCGTCTGACGCAGCACCTGCCTGAAACGTCTATCCTTCATCATCTTACGGGATAGCTGATAGTTCCTCAGCAGCTCCTTCACATCCCTCTCAGCAACGCCAGCACCACGGGCTATACGCCTAGCCCTAGAATCGTCCACAAGCTGGGGATTCCGCTTCTCCTCAGAGGTCATAGACTGGATAATGGCCGACCACTTCTTGATCCTCTCCTCAGCCTTCTCCAGCTCCTCCTCAGGCACATCCGCCATACCGGGTAGGGGCAGCTTGGACAGTATCTTCCTCAGTGGGCCCAGCTTCCTCATATCCTTAAGCTGGTTAACCATATCCTCTAACGTAAACCGGCCTGAGAGGAGCGCCTTGGCCTTCTCATCACTCAACTCCAGCTCAGCCAGCTTAACCCTCTCCACAAGATTCTCAATATCAGGTATTCCCAGCAGACCTGCTATGTAGCTGTTGGGGCTGAACACTTCAAAATCATCCACCGCTTCACCAACACCGACGAATTTTATCTGTGCGCCAGTAGCCGAGACAGCTGAGAGAGCACCACCACCCTTGGCCGAGGTGTCCAGCTTTGTCACAATAATAGAGCCTACTGGTGTGTTTTCGTGAAAGGCCTTAGCGTGGGTGCCTGCCTGCTGCCCAATAGTCCCATCTATCACGAGTATGTTTTCATCGGGGTGGAGGGCCTTCTCAAGCTGCTTCATCTCATCCATCAGCGAGTCCTGCTCCTTATGCCTACCCGCCGTATCAATAATTATGACATCCACATCGCGTCCAGTCAGCTCCTTCACACCATTCTTGGCAATCTCAATCGGGTTGGATGAGTTGAGCTCACCGTAAACCGGTATCTCACGCGGCGTTAGAAGCTGGTGTAGCTGCTGGTAGGCGCCGGGCCTGTATGTGTCTGCGCATATGACGCCCACTCTAAAGCCGTTCTTCTTCAAATAGTTGGCTAGCTTGGCTGCTGTGGTGGTCTTTCCAGTGCCCTGTATGCCGAGGAGCATCATCATATACGGCTTCTTGCCGCCTGTAGAGAATTTGGGAGGCTTGCTACCTATGAGTGATGTGAGCTCCTCATACACTATCTTTAGAACAGCATCCTTCCTGCTTATGCCAGGCGGAACCTTCTCAGTTAGGCTACGCTCCCTAATTCTCTCGGATAACCTATTCACCAACTCCACATTAACGTCGCTTATCAGAAGTGCACGCTGGATACCCCTAACCAGCTCCTCAACAGCCTGTCGGTCGGCTGAGGGTGATGCTAGGAATTTGTTCAGAACTTCTCTGAAAGTCTTGGCTAGATGGGAGACCACCATCCCAATCAACCAGCCATTTTTCAGGTAATAAGCTCTACTTCAGCTCTGCGATCTGAGGAGGAGGTGATTGTAATTGTCTGAGCTTCCTGTCTAGGGACGCTTTGACAAACCCTAGGTAGGCTGGCTCTGGCCTGTTGGGTCTTGAGAGATATTCTGGGTGGTACTGGGTGGCTATGAAGTAGAAGTTGCGGGGGTTCTCTATGATTTCAACCCTCCCACCGTCGGGCGACATCCCCGAGAAGACCAGCCCATGCTTCTGCAGCAACTCCCAGTAGGATGGGTTCACCTCATACCTATGCCGATGCCTCTGACGTATCTCCCCACATCCATACAGCCTATGGGCCAGCGTCCCCTCCCTTATGTGAATGGGTAGTGAGCCCAGCCTCATAGTCCCCCCCAACCTCTCCATACGTCGCTGCTCAGGAAGCAGGTCTATGACTGGGTGTGGTGTGCTCGGGTTGAGTTCGGTGGATGCGGCTCCGTCCAGCCCACAGACATTTCTGGCAAACTCCACCACCGATAACTGAAGCCCAAAGCAGATGCCTAGGAAAGGTATGTCGTTCACCCTACTATATCTTATGCATTCTATCATACCCTCTGTCCCACGTTTACCAAACCCACCTGGTACAAGAACCCCGTCATACCCCGCCAGCATCTCAACAGCGCCTGGCTCTTTCTCAAACATCTCGGTTCCCAGCCAGTCAATCTCAACTCGAGCGCCCACATGTATTCCTGCATGTTGAAGAGCCTCCTTCACGCTTACATACGAATCCACCAGCTGCGTGTACTTTCCGCAGACCGCTATCCTCACTGAGTATCTCGCTTCCTTGTACATCCTTACCACTTCACGCCAGCCTGCCCAATCGGGCCTATCTACACCAAAGCCCAGCCTCCTTACTATGTACTCTCCCATCCCCTGCTCCTCAAGGATAAGGGGAACAGCATAGACATAGTCCACATCATAGGATGAGAAGACGGCTTTCTCTGGCAGTGTTCCAAAGAGGGCTACCTTCCGTCTCGTGGCCTCGTCTATTGGCTTGTCGCTGCGGGCCACTATTATGTCGGGCTGGATTCCAATGCTCCTCATGGTGTTTACGCTGTGCTGGAGGGCTTTGGTCTTGAACTCGCCGGTTGCCTTGAGCGTCAGCACGAGTGCTACATGAACAAACAGAGTGTTCTCAAAACCCTCCTCAAGCCTCATCTGCCGGACAGCCTCTAGGAAGGGCTGTCCCTCAATATCTCCCACAGTCCCACCCACCTCAACAACCACAGCATCCACATCCTTGAGACCCACCTGCCTAATCCGTCTCTTTATCTCATCGGTTACATGTGGGACAATCTGTACACATTGGCCGAGGTAGTCGCCTCGCCTCTCCTTAGCTATGACCTCCGAGTATATCTGCCCCGTGGTTATGTTGCTCTCCTTGGAGGCGGTTATGTCTAGGAAGCGCTCATACCAGCCTAGGTCAAGATCTGTTTCCCCACCATCATCCGTTACGAAGACTTCTCCATGGGAAAAGGGATTCAACGTACCTGCATCCACGTTCACATATGGGTCTATCTTTACAAAGTTAACTCTCAACCCCCTAACCGAGAGTATCTTACCTATGGAGGCGGCCACCGTGCCCTTGCCCACACTGCTGACTACGCCGCCTGTCACGAAGATATACTTTGGCACATACAACTACTCAGAAGCCGTTATAAAATCCTTTCCATCAGCCACACCTCTCTGTAAGACAGAAATAATAGAGAGGACACCACAGGCAATGTTGCAGCCGATTGTTGACTCGCACATCCACAAGCCTAGAAAAGCTGGACTAGTAGCCACCTACAGCACATGGGCGAAACGTTTTGCCAACAGGTATGGGCTGGAATCTATGGAAGAAGCGTTCAGACTGCAAATGATGGGGGCTCCCCGCATACAGAGTATTCTCACATATCTAGCAGACGTGTACGGTCTTGAGCCTGAGATAGCTGCTGTTGACGCAAAAATATGGGATGTTATGACTGGCGGGTTTGAAAGATATGTGGAGGCTGTCATGGATAGGGAGGGGATAGTCCATGCGATAATGGATTTGTCCATAGAGGTTGCGGAGCCTGAACAAGTATCCCAAGCCTTAGATGGACTAGCCCCTGGCAGGTTCTCGTGGACGTTCAACATTGTGGACATGCTTCACCCTCAGTGGGCGGTGTCTAGGAGTGTGAAGGATGTTGGTGAACTTCTTGGTGCTATATCCAATCAGTTGCATCATTTAAAGAAAATGGGCTGCCGCGGCCTCAAGAACTCGATGGCCTACTACAGGGGCTTAGGCATATCTATGGTGGATGAGGAACGGGCTGACTCAGCTTATAAGTGGCTGGCTAAGAACAAAACTGAAGAGTACGTAGAGTCTTTCCCGAGACCCATCCCTAGATATCCAATTAGGGACAGCCACCCCCATCACCTAGCATACCAAGACTTTGTCCTCAGACACATATACATTGAGGCAGGGAAAACCGGGCTACCCATACTCATACATGTGGCCAGCGCATTACATCCAGCACTAACACCCATAAACAATGATGAGCGAGCCCCAAATGCTGATACTCGATGAGCCAACAGCTGGACTCTCACCCAAGGCGGCTACGGCCATGATGCGGTACATCCAGCAACTGAGAAATGACGGCGTATCGGTCATCATTATAGAGCAGAATGTGAGAAGAGCTTTACAGGTGGCTGATAAGGTGTACGTGCTTGCATCGGGGAGAAAAGTCTTCGAAGGAAAGCCTGATGATATTGCAAGCGATGAAGAGCTTGCCAGCATATATCTTGGACTCAAAAGCAGTACGTGAGGGTGCAGCATGGAGTTTGACATAACTTTCGGCCCCGTCACCGGTGATCCAAAGAGAATAGCGGAATTGGCCCGGTTGGCTGAAAGGCTGGGATACAAATCTGCGTGGATTACCCATGACCCTCTATGGGATAATTCATGGGTAGTATGTGGTGCTGTGGGTCTGGCCACCAGCCGTATATTGGTTGGCCCAGCCATAGTCAATCCCTACAGCTCATCACTTGTGGAGATAGCTATGGGTGCTGTCACACTCAACAATCTTACGGGAGGTAGGGCTGTCCTAGGATTCGGCCCCGGCTCTAAGAAGATGCTGGAGGAGAGCGGGCTCTCACACATCAACCTACTGGCCACTATGGATCATTCCATAAGGTATCTGAGGGAGGCCCTCACACCATCAACATCCAAAATGAAACAAAAAAATAGCACATCAATACCTATCTTCTTTGGATGCCAGTCGCCCAAGCTCCTAGAACGTGTAGGTCTCTGGCGTGTGGGTGCGCTGGTCCTCCTCACACCGCCCTCATATGGCGTCGAGGCGCTTAAACTAATACAGCGGGGAGCAGAGAAGTCTGGCCTGCACGACATACAGAGTGAGGTGGTGGCGTCGATACTATGCTCCATAAACAGAGACGAGGATGAGGCGAGGAGTGGATTCGCATCATTCATCATGCATATCCTAGAATACTTATCCCCACATCAGCTGGCCACTCACTCCCTGACTCCACACGAGATAGCTGAGGTGAGGCGGACCTACAGCGAGGGGGGTTGGGAGACGCTGCCTGAGAAGATATTCAGACTCGGGGCAGTAGGTGTCGAAGGCTGCATCAAAACAGTTGAAATGCTACATGCTATGGGGTATAGGAGGGTTAAGGTTGGGTCACCTCTGGGTCATGATAAAGAGGAGGCGGTGCGGCTCTTCGCAGAGGAGGTTATGCCCCACTTCCAAGACTGCTAGCCAGTCTTGCCCCTTGATGTGAACTGTGCTATAGTCTGCTGGAGAGCTGGAAGCAGTTCTAGTCCTGTTGGTGGGTTGGTTGTGAGGACCGCCACCATTCCGTTTAGAGGTAGTACTAGAACGTTGACCCTCTCCATCTCCACATACATGTATTTCATATCACCATAGTATCTGCGCTGGCCCATCAGAAGAAGCGCATAATTGGCGGTCTCCACATCTATCTTGGCCGCTGTCTTCGGCGGATCCAAAGACCTGATACCAGGCCTCATGCCACCGGCCACACCCACACCCCTCCGGTTGAAGACCTCCACATACCGTATATCATCACTCAAGCCAAAGAGCATCCTGACAAACTCTTCCAGTCTTTTCCTAGACATAGCACTGGACATGATAGGCTACGGATAAGTTTTACCCAAAAACCACTAGACCCTGTCAAGCAACACCTTCAACACATCGGTCGGACTATTGTAGCGGCCTTCCGGTAGGTTTCTGGTAAGCCAGTCCCTATCTTCAGGTAGGTCCGACATATTACTGCACGCAGCTATCACTTCGCTCCTGCTGGCCGGATACTTCACGTGGTTCTTCAAATGGTTGAGATGTTCTTTAAATGAAGCCATAAACACCCATTCTGTAACGCGTATTTAAGTAAACGGTAACCACCAAATAATAGGTATGACCAAAAGCGATAAATAAGCGGGCAAAAACCTTGCGAATCCCTTCCGAATCACTAAACGTTCCATGGTTGGAGAAAGCCTTGTCCGATTAAGTAGCCTTACGTCGCTATTTCGAGGTCATTATTCTGGGGCATTAATTCTGTAAGATTTTTCCACTTGGAAAGCCACTACATATTCATATTGTTTCGCAAGGTTTTTCTGGTTAAACCTGAAAACTTCGCATCTTTACAAAGCCTTGAAGAAACTTTGGGGAGATGTCTTTTCTACAAGACAGCGGCTTTCTAATTTATGTTCATGTGTTCAGGGATTGTTTAAAAAGACCTTAACCGCCATATTCAGTTAATTGATGAGTTCATTGCTGACGTCTAACCCTCCACTCTCTGTCCGACAGGATATTTCGGCTCATATATGCAGGCCGGATCTGTGGCTAAAGGGTCTCCGTATTCAGCGTAGGCCCTAGCTCTCGAGCCTCCACATATCGACTTATACTCGCAAATACCACAACGACCCCTGAACAATCCATGACGCATCTTAACCAGTATAGGATGCGTCTTATATACCTCTACAAGGCTCTTCAACCGGATATTGCTAAGAGGATATGGTAGAAAACCGGATGGAAAAATGGTTCCGTCGTAGGCAACAAATATTATGCCAAAGCCGTCTCTTGTCGGAATTATTGTCCGATCGGGCTCACGTTTAGGCTCACCCATAAGAGTCCTTAGCCTATCCACTAACTCATTATAGAGCACGCCGTCATACTTGATCCCATTGACTCTCTCCATCTTAGCCCTCCGGTAGAAGGGGGCCTCGACCGTGCGCACCTGCAAGCCATATCGGGAAACATCAAATAAGAACTGTACTACATCTTCATATTGTTGTGACGTGATGTCAAGCTCTCTCACCGCACGGCCCGTCACAATGAGGAAGAAGACCTCCCAAATCCTAACCCCTAAATCCATGATCAGCTTCGCGATGACGGGGAGCTCCCTAATGTTCTTCTTCCATACCACCGTGTTAACCTGCAGAGCAAGTCCAATTTTGACAGCTCTCGCTATAGCATCCAAGGTAGCGTTAAAGTTGCCAGGAACCTGTCTCATATCTTCATGAGTAGCAGCAGTTGCACCGTCTAGACTGATTGATAGGCTCTTGACGGATGCCTCCTTGAATCTACGCAGAATATCATCTGACAAGTTTGATGACACAGAAGGTGACACTGCTACCGGTACGCCACAGGAACGTGTATAGTCAATTAATTCGAATAGGTCACTGCGCATTAGTGCATCTCCTCCCGTAATTACAAGCAATGGCTTAGGATCTCCAAAACTAGCGACCTGCTCTATGAGGAGCCTTCCTTCACCGGTGGTCAGCTCTCCAGGCAGTGGTTTAAGTATCGCATCTGCTCGGCAGTGCTTACAAGCTAGGGGACAGGCTTTAGTCGATTCCCAGAAAACTAAGAGAGGGGCTTCATGGAACCTATTTATCCAATCTTCCACTTTCATAGGACCACATACTCACCTCACGAGAACCTTAGTAACGTCCCGAGCATCATTACAGCGATGGTCAGGGACAGACTAGCCCAGCCAACCACTATGGTCTTCAACCTTTTCCTAGCATAGCCCGGACCATTCTCCATTTTAGAAAGTTCCGTCCCTAACCTCGAGTGTAAGGGAAGTATAATAAGTATAGCCATGACGATAACAGTCTTAATCATTAAAATTGTGCCGAAGTATGTAGCGTAGAAAGAAGGGTTTAAAATTGACTGGATACCTACACCTCTTGCTGAAAGAATAAGCAGTCCAGTTATCACCGCCAAATAAAGAGAATATCTCATAGGTCTCTGAATAGCCCTTCCAACGGTTCCTAGTAGCTTTATGGCCTCTACTGGAGGGAAAGCCTCTCTTAGACGCCTGTTGACTAAAACAGTGAAGAGTATTCCTCCAATCCATAGCGATGCACTGATTATGTGTATCAATTTCAACAGGGATAAAAGTGTTAAGAGACTCAACACGTGCCGTTACCTCCATCGTAATTATGAACGAACTCGACAAGGGTAGCTACGTTCTCAGGCGGCGTCTCTGGAAGAACCCCATGACCCAAGTTGAAGATGTGCCCAGGCTTATCACGTGTCATTTCGAGTATTCTACCTGCTTTTGATTCTATGATGCCCCTACCAGCTAAGAGGATGGTGGGGTCTAAGTTGCCCTGTATCCCTACATCGTATCCTATGGTTTTCCAAGCTTCGTTTATCTCTACACGCCAGTCAACGCTTATTGTGTTAGCGCCAGTCTTCCTCAGAAGCTCAAGCATCCCGGCTGTGCAGGTAGTGAAGTATATTGTTGGGATGCCTTGGTTCTTTACGCTTTCAACCACGGTTTTCACATATGGAAAAACGTTCTCTGCATAGTCGGATGGTGATAGACTCCCAGCCCAGCTGTCGAAGAGTTGGATAACGCGCGCACCTGCAGCCACCTGCCCTTTAAGATACTCCACCACCGCATAGCAGATAACGTTCATGAGCCCCTCCCAAAGTTTCGGTTTCTTATACATGAGGGATTTAACAGAGTAGAAATCCTTGGATATCCCATTCTCCACCATATAACACATGATAGTGAACGGGCCTCCAGCGAAACCTATTATCGGAATTCTATCATTAAGGAGCGATCTAGCACGCCGTATCGTCTCGTAGACGTATGAGAGCTTAGAACTGTCGAACTCCCGCAGATTTTTAATATCCCATTCTCCCTTAATCGATTCCCCGACTACTGGACCTTTGCCATCAACAATTCTAAATGGTATATTCAGCCCCTCCAAAACCAGCACTATATCAGCGAAGACTATAGCTGCATCCACGCCAAACTTCAAAACTGGTAAAACAGTTAACTCTGCTGCAGTCTCAGAGTCCTTACATATGGAGAGCAGGTCTCGGTCCCTTCTCAACTTCCTATATTCTGGAAGATACCTTCCTGCTTGCCTCATTAGCCATATAGGTCTCTTATCTGTCTCTTCCATTTTACATGCTTTCAGAAGCCTGTCATTCATTTGCTTCACCAAGCGTTTTTAGGGCCTCTCCGAAAGTCTCGACAGCTAGCTCAATTATGTGTTCTTCATGGGAAGCCGATACAAAGATCGTTTCAAACGGTGATGGTGGAAGTAGGATGCCTTTTTTGATAAGCTTCAAGAAGAGTCGTGTGAAACTTGCTCTGTCACAACTTAACACATCCTGATAGTTCTTAACCCTTTGCTTGTTTGTGAAGAATAAACTTATCATTGAGCCAACTCTATTAATCACTAAATCTAAACCCGCGTCCCTCGCAGCTGCTTCTATCCCCTGACCCAGTTTAGATGATAACTGCTCTAGCTCGTCATATATCTGTGGTGTAAGTAGGTTGATAGTTGCTATGCCCGCTGACATAGAAATTGGGTTTCCAGAGAACGTCCCAGCCTGATACACCCGCCCCAAAGGAGCCAATTGCTTCATTGTCTCCTCCTTGCCGCCGACAGCCCCAATTGGGAAACCGCCGCCTATAATCTTCCCTAAGCAGGTGAGGTCTGGTTGAATGCCATATAGCTCTTGGGCGCCACCCTTAGCAACCCTGAATCCAGTTACGACCTCATCAAATATTAGTAGAGAACCGTAGCTATTCGTTATCTCTCTCAGCGCTTCAAGGAAAACCCGTTCAGGAGGCACGACCCCCATGTTAGCGGCTATAGGCTCAACTATTACACAAGCTATATCAGTGCCGACCTGTTCAAAGATCCTCTCCACATAGCTAATACTGTTGAAATGGGCCGTGATCGTATTTTTCGTTAATTCTTCCGGAACTCCATCCGAAGTCGGTAGCGAGAAGGTTGCCAATCCTGAGCCAGCCCTTGTGAGAAGATAATCAACATGACCGTGGTAACAGCCTTCAAACTTCAGAATTTTTCTCCTCCCAGTATAAGCCCTAGCTAAGCGGATTGCTGTCATGGCTGCCTCCGTACCCGAATTAACAAACCTAACCATCTCGATCGATGGGAAGGCCTGAACTATCAATCCGGCCAGTTCTATCTCTAGCTCGTTTGTCAACCCAAGGATTGTTCCACGCTCTAATGTTGCACTTACAGCCTCTACGATCTCTCTCCTCGCATGGCCTAGTATTAGGGATCCCCATCCACTGATGAAGTCCACGTATTGGTTCTCGTCGGCGTCATAGATGTAAGGCCCCTTTCCTCTTCTTACGATAAGTGGCTCGCCTAGAACTGATATGAAGGATCTGACGGGGCTGCTGACCCCTCCCACCATGTTTCTGACTGCTTTCTCATATAGCTTGCGAGACTTCTCCAATTGAAGGTTAGGCACCCGGACGGTCAACCTTCAAGCCACCTCGCAACTTGTTTAGCAAAGTAAGTAATTATAATGTCTGCACCCGCTCTTTTTATCGATGTCATGACTTCCATGACTGCTCGCTTCTTATCTATCCAGCCTTTTTCTACTGCGGCCTCTATCATCGAGTACTCCCCACTCACATTATATACGGCTATCGGCGTCTTGAACCTAGAGCGGGCTCTAGCTATCACGTCCAAATAGGCCAGTGCCGGCTTAATCATTACAATGTCTGCGCCCTCCTTCAAGTCTAGTTCTATTTCCCGTAGAGCCTCCCTGATGTTTGACGGATCCATTTGGTAGTTGCTCCTGCCGCCGAAGATAGGGATGGAGTAGGCCGCCTCTCTGAAGGGGCCGTAGAAAGTTGAAGAGTACTTGGCGCTGTAACTCATTATAGCTACATCATCGAATCCTACTTTATCTAGAGCCTCCCTAATAGCTATGACCTGATGATCCATCATAGCGCTTGGTGCCACTATATCAGCACCGGCCTCCGCATGGGAGACAGCTGTTGCCGCCAGTATCTCTATACTCTCATCATTAAGAACGCGTCCCTCTCTTAATATTCCGCAGTGTCCATGAGTTGTGTACTGACATAAACAGACATCAGTTATTATTACTAGATCTCCTACGTTCTCCTTAACTGTCCTGACGGCTTTCTGAACTATTCCGTCCCGCTTATACGCAGAAGAGCCCAACTCATCCTTTGATGCTGGAATGCCGAAGATGAGGATTGCCGGTATACCCATTTCCCTGATCTCCGAAGCTTCGTGGATAAGTTCTTCTAACGATATGCGGTAGACACCTGGCATAGAGGGTATATCTTCCCTTCCCACCAGTACTTCTTTAACGAAGACCGGGTAGACTAGATCACTCACTGATACCTTTGTCTCTCTTACCAGCCTCCTTATCTGTTCAGTCTTCCTCAGTCTCCTAGGACGGGGGAAACTCCGCAGCTCAGCCGCGGTTCTTAGCATGGGCTCAGCCTCCTCACCAATGATTCTATTGCTCCCCCGACAGTATGTCTCTCAGCAACGAGGTTGACCCTAATCCCAAGAGCCTCGGCGGCCTTAGCTGTCACAGGTCCGATGCAACAAACTATTACATCGTCTCCGAGATGTCCACTATGTGTTTCTAAAGCCTTTACTAGTGCCAAGGCAGTAGAGGGGCTTGTTAATATAACTGCATCGAACTGTGGGAGATGTGGCTGATAATCTACTAAGATAACCCTGTAGGCGGGTACCTGCTCAACCGATGCTCCTCTACTCTTAAGAATTCTCGTCATAGAGTCATCCACGCCCTCGCTGCGGACTAATAGAATTTCCTTGCCTGAAACGTCAGGTAGCTGCTCGGCTAAGATGTTTGTAAGGTACCTAGATGGAATAAATGCCACCTTCAGACCATACTTTTCAACCGCTTCGGCCGTTGATGGGCCGACTGCTGCGATTCTCCCCCTCATTCGACCTAGATCGACACGGACATCCCTAGCCCGCTGTACTAATGCCCTGACTCCAGTTCTGCTGGTAAAGACGATCCAGTCATAGCTATCTACCTTCATGAGGGCATGGTCCAGAGCAGACCAATCAGTTGGCGGCTCCTTTCGTATGAGTTCGACGTGAACGGGTTGGCCACCCAACTCGCTTATTGTCTTACTTAGCTCCTCCACATCTTCGTTTGATCTCAGGAATAAAACTCTCATATTCAGAAGAGGTTTTATCAATTCTCATCGCTCTCTACGCTGACCTGGGCCAAGCGAACCATAACATCTTCAGCGAGTCTGCAACCAATCTCCACAGCTTCAGAAATTTCACCAGTTCCACTAGCTCTGATGATTTTTATCGAATCCGGTGAGGTAGCCATCCCTTCCAGAAGCAGCTTCCCCTCATCTATGATGTATGCATATGCTGCCATCGGAACGTCGCAGCCGCCGCCGACTCTCTCCATGAAGGCTCTCTCCGCCTCGACACAAGCCCTGCTATCAACGCGATCTACTGTCTTCAGAATCTCCAAAATCTTATCATCCTCCTCCCTAGCTTCTACTGCAAGGGCACCCTGCCCAGGAGCTGGGAGCATAGCCTCAATAGGGAAAACTTCTGTTACCTTATCGGCGAGTCCAATCCTCTTAAGCCCAGCAAACGCTACCACGATAGCGTCCAGATTCCGCTCTCTGAGTTTCCTTATTCTGGTGTTGACGTTCCCCCTCAATTCAACCACCTCTAGGTCCGGACGCATGGAAAGGAGCTGAATTCTTCTTCTAATACTACTGGTCCCCACCCCCGCTTTTTCAGGCAGTTCTGAAAATTTCTTCCCCTCTCTCGATATCAGAGCGTCACGCGGGTCCTCTCTGCGGGGAACGGCGGCAATGGTTAAGCCCTTCGGGAGCCTTGCTGGCAAATCCTTCATGCTGTGAACGGCGAAGTCTATGTCTCTAGCTAGAAGCTTCTCTTCTATAGCCCTTACAAAGGCATCCTTACCCCTTCTATGTTGGCCTCCACGTAAGTCCTCGTCCCCTTCGGTAATTATGGGTACGACTTTGAACTCCACATTAGGCCACACCCTCCTCAGTTCCTCCAATACTATATTGGTCTGGCTCATTGCAAGCATGCTTTTTCTACTTCCCACCCTAATTACTCGGCTCATTGAGACCGAACAGCTCCTTCACCATGTTCACATAAAGCGGTTCCCGCTTGTTTGCAGCTAACATCTTCAGCCGTACCGTGGGATCGTGCAATAGTTTGTTGATTATGCTCTTGGAAAGCATATCTAAGACGAGTGCGTCTCTATCCGGGTTCCCACACAGGTGTTTGAGGGCTTTAGAGAGTTCCTTTTTTCTTAACCTCTCAGCCTTTTCCCTTAAAAGTCCAATAACATCGTTCAACCCAATACCAGCAAGCCAAGAAATGAATCTTTCGGCCTCCTCACTTATCACTCTATCTGCTAATAATGCCTCATTAGATGTATTGAGTTTTGGAGCAAAGGCTTCTAGGTCTATAATGTTATAAAGTTCAATCGAGAGGCTCTCAGAAACTCGTGGGTCAATGTTTCTCGGGACAGACAAGTCTATCATAAGCAGTTTCCGATTGTTAGGTAAACCATCCAAAGATTCCCTATTTACCACGTAGTCGAGGGATGATGTAGCTACTATAACTGCGCTGACTTCATTGAGGAGCTTTGGAAGTAAGTCAAATCCACCTAGTGTCTTCACCTGAGTCCTAATGTGTTCGGATATTGGAGAGGGGTTCCTCGTTACAGCATGTATTTCATCGAAACCTGCTCTGATCAGCTCGTCTATCACAACTTTCCCGATGGATCCAGTACCGACGACCAAGATTGAATCATCTTCCTTAATCTTCAACTTCAAGAGATGGGACACCAGCATACCAACATTTGTCGAAAAGTCTATTCCAGCGGCCTTTCTCACACGTATAGCAGCATTATACGAATAATTGAATAACCTATCCACAATTTGGATATACTTGCCGTTTCCATAACGCTTCACGTCTCTGACCTGCTGGAGTATCTGTGGCTCACCAATCGCAAGCGAGTCGAGACCGCATGCAACTTTTATCAGATGCTTTATAGCCTCTCTACCATTCATGCAATAGATTTGGGTCTCAGAAGCCCCAACCTCTATGAACAACTCTTCAACCTTTGTACGAAGAATGTCCAGCTCATCGGTCACTAAGTATGTTTCAACCCTATTACACGTAGAGAGCAAACCGAGCCCGAAATCGCAGCTAACTGTTCTTAATACTTGGACAATCCGATTCATAGTCAGACTGACTGACAAGTCCTCTAAGATTCCCAACGGGCAGGTCCTATAATTTGATCCGACGAGTAGTACATCTAACATCTATTCATCTCCGACACGTCTTAATTGACCAAAACTACTATTACATGTATATTAATTTATTTTTCCACAAAAAATATGAAGAGATTTCGCTGACTCCGCAATATATATACTTTTGCCTTCTCGAGGGGGGTACTGTCAACTAGGTATTACGCCTCCTTCTCTTGTTTGGGTTCTGAGGAGTAGGTTATGTATTAGGGCTATTCCTGCTGCTATCTCCTCTATACTCTTTACTGTCTTGGAGTTTATGTTGTTGTGGAATCTTCTGGTCCTGTCCTTCAGCTCCCTGAACCACCTCTCTATCCTGTTCCTATTCCCAAAGGTCTCGTGGAAGTACTCTATGCCCAGCCTCTTCAATGCCCATGGATACCATGGACCCCTATCCACCACTACCACCGGCTTACCTTCGCATGCCCTTAGGACCATCCTAAGGAAAGTCAATGCATTAAGCATAGACCTACCTCTAGAAGCGTA
>JAWAEB010000004.1:0-54411 GCA_038891515.1 Nitrososphaerota archaeon
ATATAGGAAGAGCTCACCCTCCTTCCCACCATGCTTCTATCCACAGTCGCGCCAACCCTCAGGATGTCGCCTTTCTGAAGGGCCCTCCCATTATAGCCTCCATACTTTCCCCAGAGGCATGTGGACTTGCTACCGAAGAATAGGGGAACATCAATTCCTCCTGCTATGGCCAGATAGGCTCTGAACCCCACATCTTTTGAATAGGAAAATCTAACTCTGTCGCCACGTCTGATAAGTATCGACTCCCACATAGGGGCGGGAGAGCCGTTAAGGGTTGGCTCGAGATTGGCACCGCATATGGCTATCATTGTGTCGACTCCAAACTCACACTCGAAGAGTCCGCCTGCAATCTCGAGGGTGGCCTCGGTGGGTGGGTTGCCCACGAGAAGATTGGCGAGTCTGTGAGATATGTGGTCAGCAGCCCCTGAGATGCATAACCCATATTTGTAGTATCCAATCCTGCCGGGCCAGTCCTCCACAATCGTCTGTATACCCGGTGCATGGATAGTGAGACTCCCATATTCCTTTGCCGGCATCATCACCACCCTCTATGGTACTGGGACTGTTTTTTGGGCCTCCCTCTTACGTTTTTCAAACTCTCTCACCTCCTCCTGCACGTCCTCTCTATTCACAAAGTTTATCCAGTCCCTAACCCTGAAACGTTCCTCCTTAATGTAATACCTGAAGCGCGGTGAATGCTCTTCATGGACAGCCCTGTAAATGTCGAGAAGCTTCTCCTCAGGCACCTCCTGATATTTTATCCTGTCAGAATATTTGAGGAGATAGGGCGAGTCCCGATAATCTGGATGCGCTTGGGCAAGCTGGTAGACTGGCGCAGCCCTGCCCACCAGTTGGTACCCCCCGGGTGACTCTGTAGTGTAGATGTAGTAGCACTGTCCGCCTGTTCCGAGAGCGCCTTCGGGTGTGTATGTCCTTGTGGGGTTGTATTTGGGGGCCTCGAGCGCGCATCTTGGGTCGATGGGAAGCTGGTAGTCACCACCGGGGTAGAATAGCTGGTGTACGATGAGCCACTCGGTTCCTAGTATCTTCTCTTTCAGCTCATCTACTGAGAGACCGTTGTAGAGGGCAACGTATTTGATGTTGTGCCCATCTATTATGTTGGGCGCATCTCTACGAATTATCTGGGCATAGTATTCGATGGCCTTCCGTGTTACACTGTCTTCAAAGGTGAGCGGGATTTGGAGGAGCCTAGACTTGAAGGTGAGCTCCGCCGGTGCCCCTACCTCCTCCTCGACTGACTTGAGCTCCTTTATCACGTCTCGGTAAGATGTCTTGGTTGGGTCATAGATAACGGTTAGGGTTCTGAATCCCTGCCCATACTCGATTACACCATCAATCTTCCTCGTCTCCAGCTTCTCCATGATTGTGAAGAGTCTGAAGGCGTCCATTAGGTCGAAGACCTGCTCCCTTCCATACTCAGCCATTAGATAGCCGTCGCCTGAGACCCGGTAGATTATTTCCTTCCTAACGCCCTTCTCTTCAGGCAGGACATCCACTATTGGACAATATCTACTTCCCTTACATAGTGAGGCTACTGCAGCGGACATGTATCCAGCCCGTATGGAATCCTATAAAACCTTTAAATGCGGGCCCAGGGGGAGTTGAACCCCCGACCTGCCGGTTAAGAGCCGGCCGATTAAGGAGTTTATCATTTGTATAAACTCTCTCTCCCTGGCTGAGCTATGGGCCCAAAAGCCGCTCACGCACCATTCTATATATAGATTAAGGGATGATTAAAAAAGGAGAAAAGAGGAGAGGTTTGGCTGGCGGCTACCCGACCAGAGAGCATCTGGGAGAACCATATGAAGCCGTGGCATTGGCTCTTAAATCGCTCGTTGACAGCGTTGGCCGCTCTATTACTCGGCCTTCATACGGTTCTTCTCCCCGCCATCAGGCCGGGCCACCAGCCAGTGAGTCCCTGATTGTCTTCATGTCTTCAGCATCTTGCGCGTCTCCTTAGCTTTAACTTGATGTTTTTGGTAGAAACTTATAACAAGGCTTTGCACCTCCCTTGTCATTTCATGATTGTAGCGTCCGTTGTTGGGCTTGTATAGTCCGGTGTAGCATATAATTTTACGAAGACCTCTGTTGAAATCAATACTCAGACAATATGTCTGCGAGAGCCGTCGCCACGTATAGACTTTGGTGGGAGAGTTTGAGTCCTTCGCGAGACATCCACCGTTATTCCCTTAAGCAGTTATTTGCCTAGAGAGTGGTAGAGACACCATGCCTACACAAATACGGCTAGGGAAACATCAACTGGTTGACCGTTGAACGACATCGTTTAAAACCATCAAACATCGTCTGAAAACATCACACATCACCGTCTCCCTCCACACATCCGTCAGCCCAGTAGCCGTCCCAAGGCCTGTACCAGCCAAACCCCCCACCGCCCCATAATAATTTGGTTGTGGTGGTCACCGCTTAAGGTGGGATATGGGGACGGTGTTGCTGTCTTTGTCTTCCGGGTTTTTAGCCGCCTCTTGCTTCCCTCCCCTGTCGCGTCGGGGACTTACCTAGGGTCTTTGGGCGTGCAGCATCGGCCCGGCGGCGGAAACCCAGCTAGGAGAAACATCACTGGAACCACATAGCTACGTAGAGTCTTGGTATATACCGTCTGCAAAATCACCAAGATACAGTAATGGAGATGGATTTTGTTGTAAATGCAGGTCAACATATAGAGAAAAAAATGTTCTACTTGGGGGGCGACATTAAGGAGAAAACCAAGAAGAAAAACAGGGATACGACATAATAAACATCGTTTAGCCGGCGGCTCTACCTAGATGAGCTATGGGCCCCGGTCTAGGACCCTCGAGTCATCGAATAAATTTCACTACATGATGGCCATATATACCTAATTTGGGGGGCCGCCTTGGGTTAAAGCTATTTTGTGGTGTTCCATGCTTTGGGCCGGTTGAAGGACGTAATTATAGTCTCGCCCACCAGTGGTGGCATGGGTGGTATTGGCCAGCACGTCAGGGCTCTGGCTGATAGGCTCTGTTCTGGAGGCTATAGGGTAGGTATCATCTCCTCGTCCAATACACCAATACTGAGGGTTAGGGGGTTGATGAACCCCTCCTTCGCCTTATCAGCACCTATCAAGGCACTTGGGACTAGATGCAGGGTTGTTCACGCCCACAGCATACCATCCACAACAGCCATGAAAACCGTGAGGGCACGGCATAGGGTCCTCACCATACATGGATACTACTCGGAACAGGTAAGCCTCCTCCACGGAGGACTACTAGGACGCCTAGTCTCGTGGTTTGAGAAAAAGGCATTAAGGTGGGCCGATGTGGTGACGGTGGTGTCGAGGGCGTCGGCCGAGGCCTACAGGCGCATGGGTTTTGACGTAAACTTCATACCCAACGCCGTAGATTTGGAGAGCCTGCCCAAGGATGGGCTGAAAGTGGTCTCCCCACAAGTCTCCTACGTGGGCCGTCTGTCAAAGGAGAAGGGGCTTGACACGCTTCTCAAGGCAGCAGCCATTGCAAGGGATCTCAACTTCCTAATAGTGGGGTCCGGGCCATATGAGGAGGACCTGAAGAGTATGTCCGCCAACCTACACAACGTCAGGCTGGTGGGACAAGTCAGTCATGACGACGCCCTCAGGTATATAGCCGGCTCAGATGCCGTGGTTTTGCCGTCATATGCGGAGGGGCTCAGCACGGTTATTCTGGAGGCCATGGCTCTCCGGGTGCCGGTGGTGGCTACTGCGGTCGGCGGAAACACAGAGCTGATTGACGGAGGCGTCTCCGGACTTCTCGTAGAGCCGGGGAATCCTGAGGACCTAGCCCAAGCCGTGACTAGGCTGGTCTATGATGCTAAGTTCGCTAGGTCCTTGGCCGATGTGGCATATCGGAGAGTGTGTAAAGAGTATAGCTGGGACCATGTCTACCGTCAGTACCTTAAAGTCTATGGCTTCGATATGGTGGACGGGAGATGAGGCTGGCTGTAACAGGCGGCGCAGGCTACATTGGCTCGAGACTTGTCAATAGACTGGTGGAGGATGGACATGATGTGATAGTGATAGACAACCTATCAAGAGGTTCTTTAAAACCACTGGAGCCTCTCATCAAGAATAGGGTCATCACACTAAATAGGCATGACATAAGGGATGTCACGGCTCTGAGAGATGACCTGGGGGGGTGTGAGGCAGTGCTCCACTTGGCTGCGATAAGCAGGGTTCCTGAGGCTGAGGAGGACTTTAAGACCGCCTTTGAGGTGAACGTCAAGGGCACCGAGAATGTGTTGAAAATATCAGCCGAGCACGGTGTGGGCAAGGTGGTTTACGCTTCATCGGCAGCGGTTTACGGCAACCTGTCAAAGCCAGCATTAGAGTCAGACCAGCCGAACCCTATCGGTGTGTATGGGATGACGAAGCTCTTGGCTGAGAGGCTGCTCGAGTCGTACAGCAGAGCTTACGGAATAAAATGCTTGGCTTTGAGAATCTTCAACGTATATGGTGGTGATGGAGGGTCTGGGGTGGTGAATGACTACCTGAAGTCAATCCTGTCTGGGCAGCCAATCAAGATCTATGGAGACGGTTCACAGGTTAGGGACTTTATCCACATAGACGACGTGGTTAACGCTTTCGTAAAAGCTCTCAGCTACAGTGGGCCACCCGCCTTCGAAAGGTTTAACGTGGGTACCGGTCGGCCGACCAAGATACTGGAGCTGGCCCTAAAATTCTCCCGACTCTCCCAAAATCCGCCGAGCCACATAACTTTTCTCGACGCTAGGCCAGGCGACATAAGATACAGCGTAGCCGATGTAGGACACGCCAAAAAAGTATTGGGCTTTGAGGCGGGGGTATCCATCGAGGGATGGATCTCATCAAGGCTTGCGGGAGGGGATTCCTAAATGGTTTTAACCGCCAAGATCTTCGAGGTAAAGCAGCCCACCACTCTTGAGGAGATAGCCCTCAAGCTCGGCTCGGTGAAGCTCGTCGAGAACGAGAGATACGGCGACAAAGAATTCGAAATTCTCACGACTATAGGGGAGCTGAGCATGTTCAAAGATAGGCTGACTGGGATTCTCTCAAGGGATAAAGTGATTTTGGTCAATCAGAGGGGTGACCTCATCCCCATTCTTAAAACTGTGATGGCTCCAATAGTGTTTTGGAGGGGTGGGGATAGGATTTTTCTATTGGTCCTCCAGAAAAAGCACTTTGCAAACTTCGTGGCGTCGTTTCTATCCCACCAGCTATTCCTAAACTATCGGAGCATAGTGGAGGCGAAGATAAGCCATGAGAGCCTGCAACGTTTTCATGAGAGAAATCCTGAGGCCACTAAGGTCATCTATTTTGATAGTCTAGACTTTCCCGGTGTGGATAAGGTGGCCCTTTATGGCGAATCCCTCAGCACCACAAGCAAGTATGAGGAGTATCTGAGCCATGGAAAGATATGGTATCTTGTCTTCTCGGTGAAGGGCTCCAATGCTGTCCTTGGTGTGAGTAGGAACTGCGTTGTGGTGGCATTCTCCAAGATTGACGAGTCACGGTTCACCGAATATATACTGGAGAACGTTTATCCGCTCATATCCTAGATATAGGCCTGCTGAGTGACGTCGGCGAGCTTGGCGTATATCCTCTCCATTATAACTGGGGCTAGCGACTCGGCCTTGGATGGGTTGGATAGGTAGAGGGTCAGCTGGAGCTCCACATTATCGCCATCCACATCAGTGACGTGGACCTCCGCAGCCCTACCGGGAGCCAGTTCGCTCTTGGCTATATCTGTGCCGGTTTTGAGCATCACGATCTTCGCATCAGGTATCGAAATCTTCCGCCCATCAACCCTAATTCTCAGACTTACAATTCCCGCCCCGGATTGAGAGAGGTTAACAATTCTTGAAGTGAGAAGAGTTGAGTGGGGGATAAGTATCTTCTGTAGTTGAGGTGTTGTGAGGAGTGCGTTGAATGTCCTTAGATTGACTACCTTAGCCATCAAACCATCTAGCCGTATATAGTCACCGACTCGGATGGAACCGCTCAGCCTTAGAATATCCCCCGTGAACATCTCCATCAAAGGCCTATACATAATCGCCAGAACCACCAAGTATGTGGCGGTGACGATGTATAGACTACTACTATCCTGTGGTAGATCTGCAGCCACGACGGGAAATGAGGCGAGGGATGCAGCGGTCACAACCAGACGGAAGAGCCCACCAACCCTGCAGGACACAACATCGAGTAGCGGTCCTATCAGGCCCCTGGTGACAGTCAGGGTGAGGATATAAACTAACAGGATGATGGCGAGGCTGGTTACTTCTTGTAGCATGGTTGTGGGGAGAGGCATAAATGAACTTTTCAGGGACCTCCTTTTAACCTGCATGCGGTGCTCTACCAAGATGTATGTCTTCAGGGATTATCAGGATACTTTCCGTCAGCCTCTGAAGAAATCTAGGTGTGGGTCTCTCCCAATCTCTGAAGTTTTTATCAGCTTGGCTGAGAGGGACTTGCCCTTCCTTATGACGTTAAAGCCGCATGATGGACATCTAGTCTCGCCGATCTTAGACATCTTCTCCCTCTCAAAGATCTGCCCGCATCTCACGCATTGGTAGAGTATTCGATGCTCGGCCTGCTTATCGACACCCATGTCCCAGCGTGTTTCTTACTCTAGACCATAAGATAAAGATGTGGCGATACGCCTAAATACGCAGCCCCCATGATGGGTTGGGATATGCAGGCCAGCCGCAGGATACCGCTCCTCGTGAACCTAAACGTCTTCGCATCGGGGGCTGTGGTCATGTGTGTGGAATTGACTGGCAGTAGGCTCCTAGCACCCATATTCGGTAACAGCATCTACGTCTGGGGAAGCCTTATAGGTGTTGTCCTCACAGCGCTGTCGGTGGGATACTCCTTAGGAGGAAGGCTGGCCGACCGGATCCCAGCGCCTCGAACCTTCGCCACAATAGTATTCACAGCAGGACTTGTGACGGCTGCAATTCCATACTTCTCCCCCACCATACTGGATGCTATACACTCGTATCAGCTGGACGACCGGTTCGGCCCTCTCGCTGCTACATCTTCTATCTTGCTCCTACCCAGCCTCCTGATGGGGATGGTCTCACCCTTCGCCGTCAGGCTCATAACATCAAGCACTAGGACAGTCGGCAGCTCAGCGGGAAATGTATACTCACTTTCGACGTTGGGCAGCATCGTCGGGACCTTCACCACGGTTTTCATCTTCATCCCTCTAGCTGATGTGAGGACGATAATTCTTGGCGGGGGATTGGTTTTGATGGCTGTCTCATCCCCCCTCCTGAGTAAGGGGCCCAAACTCCTGCTGGTTCTCGTTATGCTCTTCACACTGTCCCCATTGGGCTACTATGCCCAACTCACTACATCTGGCGCGGGTGAAGTGATATACTCCCGTGAGACCCTGTACAATAGCCTCGTGGTAGCGGAGCGGGAAGGTGTGCGCACGCTATACCTCAATGGGCTCCCCCACAGCGCCATGAACGTCTCCAACCCAACCCAGCTGATCTACAGGTATACACGATTCTTTGAACTGGGTTTGCTGGCAACGGAGAGAGCCGAGTCGGTGCTCTTCGTTGGAGGCGGGGGCTTCTCAGGTCCCAAGTATTTCCTTGAGAAATATCTCTATCTGAAAGTTGATGTGGTGGAGCTCGACCCGGAGGTAATCTACACGGCGAAGCAGTTCTTCCAAGTGAAGGATGACTTCAGGCTGCACATTATCAACGACGATGGCCGACGTTATCTGAGCGCGACCAATGCAGTGTATGATGTGGTGGTGCTTGACGCCTACGCCAAGACCTACGTCCCCTTCCACCTTATGACTCTAGAATTCTTTAAATTATTAAGCGATAAGATGTCCGATGATGGCGTAGTCGTGAGCAACCTGATTGCCTCCCTCTCAGGTGACACGTCGGCGATATTCTGGTCTGTCTATCGGACGATGGCACAGGTTTTCCCAAGGACCTACATTTTCCGCGCTGCTGGGGCGTCGGCTGGGATGGTGCAGAATTTGATTATTATGGCTTGTAAGAATCCTGCATGTGTGATAGATGCGGCTGGGGACGAGAGACTGGCTGGGCTAATTGAAGGCAGGTGGAATGCGACACCGTATTTGGAGGAGTACCCCATCCTTACCGATAACTACGCCCCTGTTGAATCCCTCATTAACCCAGTAACTGGCAGGCCATATTCAATCCAATTGGAGGGGTATAACCTAGGGCCGCCAACCCTACTATATGCTGGAAGCAATGTATATGCCACAACTGTCATTTCAATCTCACTAATCTACTGGTTCATAAGACTATTAATGGGGAGGAATCGTTAAGAGCTTCTCCACCCACGATACTATTGTGCAGTTTAGGGATAGACATCATGCAGGTTTGGAGGTCGCCTCCATGCTCACTCATCTAAGGGGCGGAGACTGCATCGTGCTGGCTATACCTAGGGGAGGAGTGGTGGTGGGCTATGAGGTGGCTAAATCTCTTAACTGCCCCCTAGATGTCATAGTGCCTAGGAAGATAGGTGCGCCAGGCCAGCCCGAGCTGGCCATCGGTGCAGTTTCTGAAGATGGCTCCGTGTACTTGGATGAATTTCTTGCAGGACTTGTAGGCGCCAGCTCAGAGTATGTGGATAAAACTGTCAAAGCCGAGCTGGCCGAGGTGAGGCGTAGAGTGAGGGTTTATAGAGGGGGTAGGGAGAAGCTGGATGTGGCTGGTAAGACTGTCATATTAGTGGATGATGGGTTGGCCACAGGCTCCACGGTCTTGGCTGCGGTGAGGCATCTCAGGAAACTGGGCCCAAGGGAGATTATAGTGGCTGTACCGGTTGCTGCGGGAGAGACCATTGAAAAGGTGCGGGCCGAGGCTGACGCGGTTTACTGCAGATACACGCCACGTGACTTTTACGCCATAGGACAGTTCTATGAGAGGTTTGAACAGCTGGATGATGAGGAGGTTGTCCAGCTCCTAACCAGTATGAGAAACATAGGGGGTGCGGGCGGTGCAGGGACAGCCTGAAATCCTCCCAGCCACACTTTTGCTAGGAGTCATTTTAATCATTGCGGGGGCCCTTCTTATTCTCATCCCCCTCCTCAGCAGGGTAGTGGAGGGGCTGGAGAGGATTCACCCCCTAATACTTATAGGGATGAGGCTTGACGGAATCTTCGTGGGGACTTCACCAATAGTAATCATAGCTCTGCTGATCGTGTATCTTCTCTTTAGGCTAAGCAGGGGTTAAGCCGGTTTTTTGGACTTGAAGGCTTTAACGGTTTGCTCCAGCAGCTGCCTCCCCTTCGGCGTCAAAACTCTTCCCCTCCGTCCTGAGGCTGTTACGAGCCCGCTCTTCTCAAGCTGTTGTAATATGTGCCTGATTATTGCACCCCCACCCTTTACATGTCTGGGCGGCCTCATGCCAGGTCTGTGTCTGCCACCGTAATATTTCCTCAGTCTTGAGACACCGATCGGTCCTAGGATGTAAAGCTTCCTCATGATCGAGGCGGCCCTCGTGAACCACCAGTCTGAACTGACGGGTGGATGTTTTCTATCCATGGATGTTTTGGCGAAGGCTGCCCATGTGGGAGGCTCTAGGGCCCTTACCGTCTTTAGATACTCTGCGACCTTCTCTATGAGCTTGTCAGCCTCTACGAGCTTGACCAGGTTTACCAATTCCCATCACGTCAGAGCCTGTGGCGCCCCTCGTCTTGAACGGTATTTTAGTCTTTCATGATGTGTGGGATAACGCCTGACATACCCACATCCTAGACACCTGACAACCACATATCTGCGGCGGCCCGCCCTAACCCTGACCGAGAAAGTGGACGGTCCTATGAAGGGCATGCCGCATTTTCTGCAAAAGCGGCGTTTGAGGCGTGGGGGGAGTCTTAACCTGTGCTTCATAGCTATCCGCTGGGCCATCCTTACAGCTGAGATGGCGAATTGTGGGTACTGCCTATAATAGTTTAGTGCAAAGTCCAGTAGCCCGCCCACACATGAGAGAGCCTCGACCTTGCCCCTCCTTCCCACGCCTCGCAACCCAGAACGTGGAACTGAGACTTATATCAGCTTATCTACGTATGTCTACGGTTTGAAAATACTGCACCTAATCATAGCGGAAGCAGCCCTTGAACTGGTGCCGGAGGAGATCCAGTCACACCCAGCGGTGAGGCATCATGCATCCCGGCTTGGTAAAGCGCCTAGAGAGATCCTGCTGGACAGGTCATACCATCACTGGGCCATGGGAAGGCTAAGAGACTCGATGAAGAGGGGTAGGCCGGACATCATCCACTTAACCCTTTTAGAAATTCTTGGCTCTCCACTGAACCTGGCGGGTAAGCTCAAAGTATGGATTTCGACATATGACGACCGTGTCATAGAGCTGGTGGCTCATGTCAGGCTGCCAAGAGTCTATGAACGGTTTAAGGGGCTGGTCGAGAAACTCTACGCCGCTGGTGAGGTGACAACAAGTGAGGGGGAGAGGATCATGGCTGTTAGGTCCATGCCTCTAAAAACCCTCATCAAGGAGATATCGCCGGACATAACTCTCCTTCTAAGCGAGAAGGGTCAGTACGCCTCCATAGATGACTTGGGCATGGATATAGCGGCTTCAGCTAGGCCCGCAGTGATAATTGGAGGTTTCCCACATCTTTCCTTCAAGAGAGAGACGTTGGAGCTGGCGGATAAGATAGTCTCAATATACCCACGCCCGTTGGAGTCATGGATTGTTGCCAGCAGACTACTTTGTGCTTTGGAGCGTCATGTAAAGGGTGATATAGGGGCTGAAACCATGTTGTAGTGTATGCCTCCAAAGAAGGCAGGTATCAATAACCCGAAACCTGCGCCCGAGTCTGATGTGGAGTATGTGGAGGATTATGGAGCCTTGGTAAGAAGAGCTAGGGAGGCGATGGGGCTCTCCCAGTCTGAGCTGGCCCTAAAGGTCAAAACCAAAGGAACCATAATCAAGAAGATTGAGCAGGGAGAGTTCAATCCGCCTATAGACCTAGCTAGGAGATTGGAGAGAGCGCTTAAGATATCAATTCTGCAGGAATCTGTGGAGGAGGCTCCCAAAACACCGGCTAAGCAGCCACCCCCGTCGGGCTACACCTTGGAAGACCTATTAAAGAGTCAGCAGAAGAAAGGGCCGATGGGTGTGCAGTGATGGGGTGAGCAGAGAAGGGACCAGGGTTGCAGTCGTCCAGCGGCTGTCCAATAGGGAGGAATATAACCTAGATGAGCTGATGGAACTCTGCAGGGCAGCCGGATATGAGCCAGTCTTCTCCCTCACACAGTTTAGGCCTCCCCATCCCAGATACCACATTGGCCCGGGCAAGCTAGAGTTGCTCCGCAAGGCCGTAAATAGTTTGGGAATAACCAAAGTGGTCTTTGAGAACGAGATCAAACCAGTCCAAGAATACAATCTCGCTAAGTCCTTAGGGATTCCAGTCATGTCCAGGACCCAGCTGATACTGGAGATATTCACGAGACGGGCATCCTCTGCCGAGGCTAAGCTGCAGATAAAGCTGGCGGAGCTACAGTATGAGCTCTCTAGGGCACGTGAGAGGGTCAGGCTTGCCAAGAAGGGTGAGCAGCCGGGATTCCATGGGCTCGGTGCATACGAAGCCGATGTCTACTATAACGAGGTCAGCAGGCGGATGAACTCCATACTGGAGAAGCTGGCTGTAATCAAGAGGAGGAACACGCTGCTGAGAACCCGGCGGGCCGAGGAGGGAATTCCTACCGTGGCCCTCACAGGTTACACCAACGCCGGCAAGTCCACGCTTTTCAGCCTATTCTCAGGGGAGGAGCATCCTGTGAGCCCCCAGCTATTCACCACACTATCCACAACCACGCGGCTAGTTACCTTCGGGGGAAAGAAGGCCTACATATCAGATACGGTGGGCTTCATACGTAATCTTCCTACCCTTGTGGTCGAGGCCTTCAACTCAACTCTCAGCGAGTTCATATACGCAGACCTCATACTGCTTGTTGTGGATGTGTCCGAGAAGCTGGAGGAGATCGATGAGAAACTCAACACATGCATAACAGTTCTTCAGGAGGTGGGAGTGAGAAATATCCCGATTCTAGTTGTCTTTTACAAGCTGGACCTCTGTAAGGATAGTGCATATGAGAAGGTGGCTGCACTGAGAATAGAGCAACCATACGTCGTGATCTCGGCCCGCACAGGGGAGAACATAGACGTGCTGGAGAATATGATAGGTCGGATGATGGGAGGATATGTTAGGGTTCGGGCCATCATAGCTAACGGCACCAAGTCCTACGAGCTCATCAAAAGTGTGAGGCGTGGAGGTAGCCTGCTCAGGCTTGATTTCGGCTCGGACCAGATAGAACTTGAGGCTGATTTGCCTGTGGGGCTTGCTGAGAAGATCCGTAGGATGGCTGCGGTGTTCCAAGTTGTCCCCCAATAGCTGGCTGTCTATGGTGAGGCTGGTTGCAGATTATCAGTTCGGCCACATTGGAGCACTCCTATTTCCAGACAGATGTAGGGTCGGAGTCTCTCCATCTAGCGGGCGGCCCAGAAGCGTTTGGCTCGATGGTAAACTCATAGCATCAGTAAAACTGGATGATGGACTAATCACACTAACCCTCGATGGTGGGAGGATTCTAGCTTCAATAGTGCCGCCACCCAAGTATCGTGTGGCCGTCTCGTACGAGGCTGCCTATATTGTGGCGAAGGGGAGATCAGTATTCAGCAAGCATTTGATTCGCTGGGATGGGGGTATCATTCCAGGTCAGGAGGTGCTCGTTGAGGATCCTAGTGGGAGGCTTATAGCTGTGGGTAAGGCGGTTCTTTCCGGTGATGATATGGGACGTGTTGGACGGGGTGTTGCTGTAAAGGTTAGGAGCTCAGTCGGCCGAAATAGCTCTTTTAAGCAGATAAACAACGAGGTTGGTAGAAGTTGAAGAGGCTGAGTCCTAGGGAGCTTAGGCGTCTCCAGTCACGTATGATAGGGAATCTTGGCCTCGATATGGAGGAGATGGGTGTAGCAGACTTGGTCACCATCAAGCTGGGTGAGAGAGAAATAGTTCTGAAAGGGCCGACTGTGATATCGCTGAAGCTGGAAAAGGAGAGGATATTCCAGATAGTAGGTGGGGAGATAGCGGAGACTGTCACCCACCCCACGCCCTCCACCTACGAACCCAGCGAAGAGGATATCATGCTTGTTTCAAGCCAGGCTGGTGTGGAAAGCTCTGAGGCTCGTAAGGCTCTCATTGAAACTGGAGGTGACTTGGCTAGGGCCATTCTGTTACTCAAGATGAAACGGTAGGAGCCTGCTGAATAAGATGCACCTCTATATTCTTGGCCATTGTTGTTTGGATTGTATCCAAGAAACCTTCCCAGCCGGCATCTCCACGGAAGGTTATCCGCAGTCCACCAGTAAGATGTTTGGATAGCTCTGCTGCCAGCTCAAGCCTCGTCCTCAACTTCTTCTCACTGAGAACACCTGTAGAGTAGCTTACGCCATCGCTTCCCACAAGCCACTCCACCTTCTTGCGTCCGAACTTGGAGATGTCAAGCCTGAATAGTCTTTCAGCGGCTAACTCACTGCAATTCCCAGCCAAAAATATTCCCATGTCATCACGGGATACCCGGCTACACCATTCAGCGAGTCTTCCAATCACCTCGCTCTTGAAGGATACCTCGCCATGAGCCAACGCCTGAGATACCTCCTCCAGGCCGCATGGTGTTATGATGAAGTGGGCCGGGCCTGTAAATTTCCAGAACCTTGAGACAAGTTTGAGCTTTTTCTGGAGGGCTGTAGCAGTTGCCTCAAGCGCCCTCTGCAGCTCATGTAGGAAACCATTCTCCACACCGTCGGCGGTTAGGTATGCTCGGGGAAGGTTCAATACTGCGGAGCCATAAATCACCCTTGAAGCTGAGTAGGTGTATCCCATGGAGCAGACCGGGCCTGGTGCTAGGCAGATGGATGCAGATCGTAGGTCGAGATCATGCTTCTGGGTTGGTGCTGGAGATATTATGCTATTGGCTCCCACCGACTTGAGACGGGTGAAAACTTCATGTGTAACTGTGGTTGGTAGGCTGACAGACATTCTCTTCCCACCCATGAGCTTGGCTGAACTCAGACGCTCCAGTACTGTGGCGGCGTTGTCCAATCCCTTCCTGCCAGCCTCGTCCACTTCCAAGGTTATCTCGTCGGCTACTCCTAGACTCTCATCCAATATAGCCGATAAGGTCTCAGCTCCGAGTGGGTAGGACTTGGCATCCACTCCATGCAGCCACAGCTCAGGAGCATGTAGGTCTATCGCACCCGAGAGATGCGCGTCGCCCACATCCCTAGGCAGGACGGAGAGAAGGATGTACTCCCTAATAACAGATCCCGAGGCTGTCTTAACTAGGCTGCAAAAGTCTCCATTTTCAGAACTCTTATCCACCAGTCTGCCGAAGTCGTATAGGGGCATCCCCAGTCTCGTGAGCTTATGCCTATACTTCTCAAGTCCCATGTCTATCAGTAGGGCGTTCACCAGCTCTCTGATGAGTGGCCCCGTCAGATATTCCACCTTAAGACCCTCCAACCTCTCCTCAGCTATTGACGCCACATGGCTAGCCAGCTTAGGCGGCACCCCCGCCTCCGAGATAAGCACATTCACTATCTTGTTCCTGTCGAAGTTTTCTACGGTTGACTCCGTCCTCCTGACAAGCATCATATCCGAGGACTTTAGAGCATCTTTCAAATTCTCCACATGCTGGAGAGCAGTCTTTCCCCTGCTTGTGAGTTCATAGAGCTTGGACTTCTCATTAACCTTTACAAGCTCCGCTGACAGCAGCCTCTTTAGATGGTATGAGAATTTGCCCGCAGCACTCTGTTTTGTCATTCCCACAGCCCTCATGAGGTCCGAGTAGCTGAGGGGTTGTCTTGCAAGACTAGCAAGTATCTGTAGTCTTGCGGGTGATGCTAGTGAGTCGAAGACCTCCACATCATCTCTGGTGAAATCCATGCCATCCAATTGTTTGAGCGGTTGCTTATTGGGTTATAATTTCAGGTAACGCCTAGTAATACATAAAACCTACCCTAGCTTTATCGTGCCGGTATGGTACGACATTTTCTCTCACTGGACGAGTATACCCCGAGGGAGGTTAGGGCAGTGCTGGATAGGGCACGCAAGCTAAAGAAGAGGGGCTATCCCAACACTTTACCACTCAGGAGAAAGATAATAGCACTGATCTTTCAGAAGCCATCAACTAGGACGAGGGTCTCCATCCAATCCGCTGTGGCAAAGCTGGGAGGAGAGTCCATCTATCTGGGTGTATCGGAGTTGCAGCTGGGGCGTGGAGAGACCGTCCTAGATACTGGCCGTGTCCTAGGTAGATATGTGGATGCGCTGGTTGCCCGGGTCTTCAAACATGAAGATCTTATAGAGTTGTCTAAGAATGGTAAGGTACCGGTGATTAACGCACTCAGCGACAAGCACCATCCTCTCCAAGCCCTCGCGGATATGATGACCATCATGGAGAACAGTAGGAACCTGAGAGGCGTTAAAGTGGCCTATGTGGGTGATGGGAATAACGTCTGCGTATCCCTGACACAGGTATGCGCGCTCATGGGTGTTAACATCTCACTAGCTATACCTAGGGAGTATAGGCCGGCACCGGAGCTTCTCCGAAGAGCCTTTGAGTGGGCCGAGAAGAATGGGACGCGTGTGGAGATTTTGGAGGAGCCACAAGAAGCTGTGGCTGGTGCAGATTTTGTCTACACCGATGTATTTGTCTCGATGGGCTCCGAGGAAGAGAGAGACAGGAGGCTGAGCATCTTCCTACCCAAGTATCAGGTGAACAGCGCCTTACTAGCCAAGGCCGGCAAAGGGGCGAAGTTCATGCACTGTATGCCTATGCATCTGGGTGAGGAGGTTACATCCGAAGTAGCATATGGTCCATCCTCCCTCATATACGACCAAGCTGAGAATAGAATGCACACATTCGCGGGACTTGTACTTAAGCTACTCACAGTCTGAACCGAAAATCCTGTCAACTCCATATTCTTGAATGAGGTTGAGAAACAGGACTGAGCCCGTGTAGATGTCTACTGAGGCCTCTGCATACCTAGGATATGCCCAGCTATCATGGTATATTGTGTAGAAATAGCCAAGGTGTCTACCACAGACCAGTACGCCCTCAAGTCTGTAGATCCCGTTTAACAATCCGAGGCTTTCCAGCATGCTCGATAACTGTTCGGTGTTGGGCCGGACGCTGGCTAGGAAGGTGTTCAGGTCATAAAGTGGACGGAGGACCAGCTTTCTAAGCCTGCCAGACTCTAACTCATTCATCAGCTGAACACCCGTGAGCAGGACCTTCACATCACCTACTCGCTGGTAAACCCTTACAGTCTCATAAAAGCCGCCCTCCTCCCGCTCTATTATATGGTCCTCGCCCCCTAGGACAGAGAAGAGTTTAACAGGTTCTACATGAATCTCAGCCTCCTTCCCGGGGTAGTATGTAACCATTTCCAGTCCTCGGCCACAGTAATATAGGATCAGCACACCGCCCCGCCGTGTCCCATATCTGAAGGTTTCGCAGCCCTGTGTTGGTGCGTAGGTGGCTACCCCATCGAGCTGATCGCCCAAAAAACTGAGAAGAGCCTCAGCAGTCTCACCGGGTGTGAAAGAACGGAAAAACGGCAGCATATCCACCGCCCCCTCCCCTCTGGAACGTGTGAGACCGGAAGTGTATAAGGTCATGTAAATGGATGCGGCTAAGGTTATCGAGAGGGCTACGAGGATTAGCTGGAGGACTTTGACCAATTAACGGTAGGAGCTGGAATCGGTGTATATAGCGTTTCCATCTTGAGGTATATATATAGGGGTGGGGGCATGATGATAGCTTGGGCATAATCGGGTTCTTCAAGTCAAGCTTCACCCTCCTTAAGCTGGCTCGAAAGCCATCCCAGAAGGAATACTCCATAACGCTCCGCATAACCCTCCTCGGTATCGGTATAATGGGTTTGCTGGCCTTCATAATACGGTTCGTGGCGCTGGCCTTCCAAGGTGTCTAGCGCTGGGAATCCTTTTTAATTTCTACTGCGATATTCAATCGATGCCATCACCCAAGTATTTCGCAGTAAAGACAACTGTTGGTCAGGAGAGGAACATAGCCAAGATGCTGGAGACTAAGTTTCAGGGAGTAGTTCTCAAGAGCGGCGAGACATTCGACGGTAGTGTGGATTTTGGTGGTGATGTTTGGTGCTGGCAGTCATTCAGATCACGGAAAACCATTCACCTTAAGGAGCTCGCCGTATTCGTAGGAAAGGGTGAAGGAGCAGCGTCCCCAATCTCAGCCTCAATCCACCGCCTTACTGAGGATGGCTCGCCAAGTGATTTGGTAGCTGATTTACTGTTAGACCCCCTCCTCCTGAAGGATTATGGATGGCATAGCCTCAAGCCAAGGCAGACCACAGTACTAAAGCGCAACGAGTCATACGTACTCATACTATCCTCCAAGACGCATGGTTACCTATGGTATTATGTGAAGGATGGTGATGAGACCTTCGAGGGTGAAGCTCGTGTATCGGTGGATAATGGGGTGACATGGTCCCCCAGGGATTTCAAGTTTCTAATAAGGTTGGTTGAGGATGTGGATGTTGCATCCATTCTGATACTGCCCTCGGTGAAGGGCTATATCTTTGTTGAGGCTGGCTCCAAAGAGGCAGTGGCTACGGCCGTCCAGAACGTACGCCATATCAAAAACAGGCCACTCATCACGGTTGGCTTAGAAACCCTGACGCCCCACCTAGTGGAGACACCGCTTATCGACACAATAGATGTGGGGCAGATGGTGGAGATAGTGACGGGGCCTCTGAGGGGGATCGTGGGTAGGGTAATACGTGTGGAGAAGCCGAGACGTGAAGTAACCCTAGAGCTTAGGGAGGCAGCCTTCCAGCTCCCCATCTCAGTGTCTATTGATGCAGTCCGGCCACTGGAGTCGGCCTCGGCAAGCAGAAAGTAAACAACTAAATAAGCCTGAGATCTGTGGTGAGGGGAAAGACTCATGACCCAGAAAAGCTTCAGGTTCCTTGTCGAGGGGGGGAAAGCCACCGCAGGACCGCCCATAGGACCTGCACTAGGGCCTCTAGGGCTCAATGTTATGATGGTGGTGGAGAAGATAAATGAGGAGACGAAGAACTTCAGGGGAATGCGAGTGCCTATTGAGATAGTTGTCGACACAGATACCAAGACTTTCACAGTCGGTGTTGGCACACCCAGCACTTCAGCCCTCATAGCAAGTGAGCTGGGAGTTGAGAAGGGCTCGGGAACGCCTGGTAGGGAGTATGTGGGCAACCTCTCGATGGAAGCTATTGTGAAAATAGCGAAAGCCAAGATAGGTGACCTACGCTCCAAGACACTAAAATCGGCTGTGAAGGAGGTTCTGGGTTCATGTGTGAGCATGGGAGTCAAAGTGGAGGGGAAACCGGCCAAGGAGGTGGTGAAGGAGGTGGAATCAGGTGAATATGACCGTCTTTTGGTGAGTACAGCATGATGCAAGCAACCACAACCAAGCTATTGGAAGCGATCAAGAAGGCGAAGGAGCAGGCTGGAGAGAGAAAACTTAGACAGTCCATGGAGATGATCATAAACATAAAGGGTGTGGATCTGTCCAAACCTGAAAACAGGTTCACCGATAGTATAGAAATGCCCAACGACCTCGGACCTAAAAGGAGAAAAATATGCGTCATAGCGTCGGGCAACCTAGCCGTCCAAGCTTCGAGGATTGAGGGTGTTCAAAAGGTCCTACAGAAGGAGGACCTCGAGCTACTGATAGGTCGAAGGAGGGAGGCCAAGAAGCTCGCATCCCAGTATGACTTCTTTTTAGTGGAGCCCTCTATGATGGGTCTTGCTGCAAGAGCTTTGGGTGCGGCTCTAGGTGCTAGAGGTAAGACACCTGTCCCCATCCCACCAGGCCAGGACTTGGAAAAGCTCGTTAGACGATATATAAATACGGTTGTGGTTCAATTGAGGAAGATATCGCAGGTAAGCTGTCTACTGGGATTGGCTGACGAGAGTGATGAGAAGCTTGCCTCAAACGCCGAAGCCATCCTCAATAGGGTGGTGGAGAAGATGGAGAAGCGGATGCGGAATGTAGGCAGTATATATTTCAAGACGACTATGGGCAAACCAGTGAAGGTGAACATCTAGAACTGAGTTGGTGCGGTGATTCTTGGCACCAATCCTCCAGTGCTCGGACGTGACAGTGAGGTTCGGCGGCGTAACAGCGCTAAAAAACCTATCCCTTGAAGTGGAGAGGGGTGAGATAAGGGGGCTCATAGGACCCAACGGTGCGGGAAAGACCACGTTCTTCAACGCTGTAACAGGAGTGGTAAAACCATCAACGGGAAAGATAATCTTCGACGGCAAGGAGATAACCGGACGCAAGCCCCATGAAATATGCAAGCTGGGTGTATCGAGAACACATCAGCTGATAAAACCTTTCAAAAACATGTCTGTGCTCGAAAACGTTCTGGTTGGTGCCTATTTCGGCGTGTCAGGTAGAGTGAATAGTAATGTCGCATTAGATGATGCTAGGAAATCCATCAAGCTTGTCGGGCTCGACGGCTACGAAGACACGAAGGTCGGGACGCTGGATGTCCTGAGTCAGAAGCTTGTTGAGATTGCGAGAGCCCTAGCCACTAGGCCCAAGCTACTGCTGCTGGATGAGCCGGTGGCGGGATTGAGCCAGCATGAGACTAGGAAGATTCTGAATATTGTTGAGGAAGTAAGGAAGAATGGTGTAACGATAATATTGGTGGAGCACGTGCTGAAAGCCGTGATGACGACCAGTGATAGGATCACGGTTCTCAACGATGGTGAGAAGATATTTGAAGGCACACCCAGAGAGGTTAGTGTAGCTCCAAAGGTTGTGGAGGCATATTTGGGAGAGGAGTACAGCGGCGGTGGGAGTAGCTGATGCTTGAGGTGTCCGGTCTCAGCGTCTGGTATGGGAGCATTCAGGTCCTCTGGGATGTTAGTCTTGAGGTTGGGAGGGAGGAGGTTGTGGGTGTCTTCGGACCCAATGGAGCAGGCAAGACTACACTACTGCGAACAATAATGGGTCTCAATAAATATCTCAAGGGAAGGATCGTCTACGACGGTAGGGAGATATCCAGCCTCCCGGTTAGGGATAGGAGTCTCATGGGAATATCGTACGTCCCCGAGGGTAAGAGGGTTTTCCCACAGATGAGGGTGGTTGAGAACTTGATGTTGGGGGCTACCAACGTGTCTGATTGGACTGAGATGAGGAGAAGGCTGGAAGATGTTTACAGCTACTTTCCATGGCTTAGGGAGAGGCAGGACCAGCAGGCCGGCACACTCAGCGGAGGCGAGATGCAAATGCTCACGATAGCTAGGGGGCTGATGTCAAACCCCAAGCTCCTGATGTTGGATGAGCCTTCTTTCGGAGTGGCCCCCATATACGTGAAGAGGATATTCCAAATACTTAAGAGGCTTAATGAGGAGCGGGGTATAACAGTATGTCTCGTGGAGCAGAAGGTGAAGGAGGCCCTTAAGCTCTGCTCGAGATGCTACATAATAGAGTCGGGCAGAGTTGTGATGGAGGGCGAGCCTGCCAGCCTCGAGAGGAACGACTACGTTCGTGAGGTATATCTGGGTATTTAATCCATCCTAGGAGATGTCTTAGGAATTCTCGGCCGCACTCTTAGGTTGACCACTCCCTGCGGTGCAAATATAGCCACCAGCAATATTATGAGTCCGTAAGTAGCTAAGTGGAAGAAGGGTATGTTTAGCCACAGGAACTCCTGGATCAAAGTGATTAACGACCCGCCAAGGATAGCTCCCAGAAGCGAGGCTGGTCCTCCGAAGATTGTCATTATAAGGGGGGCAAGGGCTATCTCCAAGTTTAGCACACCGTCAGGACTGACCACACCAAGCCCGAACCCGAAGTTGGCCCCAAGGAATCCCGCAAAGATGCTACTCACCACGAAGACCTGCCTCTTAACGGCGAAGGCGTCGACACCATATTCCGAGGCAACATCCTCATCCTCCCTTATGCTGTTGAGGGCGAGCCAGAGCCTGCTCCTCTTGATTAGATAATGGACAACACTCGTCATAACTGTTATGCCCATAGCAATGTAGAAGCCCGGGAGCATTCCGAAAAATTCCGTAACTACTATCTGGATTCCGCTGGCTCCCCCAGTTATCATACTTAGGTTTCTCGCCAAGTTGTACATGAGGGGTATGAGGCCGAAAGTCGCTACGGCGAAGTAGGCCCCACGGAGTCTGAGGAAGGGGTAGCTGAGTAAGAATGCCGCAACCCCAGAAACAACAGGTGCGGCTAGGAAGGCCAGTATGGGGTGGAGCTGGAAGCCAAGCCTGCCCAGACTAAGTATTGGGAAAGTGTAGGCGCCTATGGCGAAAAAAGCGCCGAAGCCCAAGTTGTAGTAGCCGGCAAATCCTCCGAAGATGTCGTAGGCTATAGCTAGTCCTACGAAGGTAAAGAGGAAGAAGAGGAGGCTCACAACATATAGGGTGGAGTAGAAGGGGACGGAAGCCAAAACTGCGAGTAGGGCCGACGCAGCCAATACCGTGGCAGTCTTCCTCATCTTCTGCCACCGAATATTCCACTAGGTCTAATAACTAGGACAGCTATCATAATTATGATAGCCACTATTCTCGCCCAGTTGGTTCCCATGTAGAAGGCTGTGTAGGCCTCGGCAATTCCTATAGTGAGTCCTCCCACCAGCGAACCTATGAAGCTACCCAGACCTCCCAGTATGACGACTGTGAGGGCTATGACGGTGAACTGAAGCCCTTGGAACGGTGTGAGGCTAGTTATCATAGCTAGGAAGAGCCCGGACATGCCAGCTAGGGCGGCACCAAACCCGAAGCTGAGCGCAGACATTCTGGAAACGTTCACGCCGACAATCTCCGCCAGCTCTCTATCCTGTATCGTAGCCCTCAGCCTCCGCCCATAACCTGTGGACTGTATTATGAACCTCGTGGTGATTGCTAGGATGATTAGAGCAACAAGTGATATGAAGCGGGTTGTGGGAATGATGAAACCTAAGATGTTTAGGGGCTGGAGAAATACCTGAAGCGAGACATAGTTGAGTCCTGCCTGTCCGAGGCCGAAGAATGACAAATCCTCAACAACCATTGCGAAGGCGAGTGTGGCTAATATGGAGACAGCTAGTGTGTTCTGGGTATTCTTGAGAATGACCCGTTGGACCATTGTCTTCTCGAAGATGACTCCAGCGGCAAAAAAGAGAGGGGGAACCAATGGGAGTATGATGAATGGGCTCAGCCCTGAAAGGGTGGAGGTCACGAGTCCAAATATGCCTCCGACTACAACGAAGTCACCGTGAGCCACATTGAGTATCTTAGAGACACCGAAAATCATCGTAAGCCCTAGGGCTATTAGGCCATATAGGCCGCCGAGAAGGAGGCCGCCAAAAATAATGATGATGTGGGTTTCTAAAGTCATTACTCTACCGGGCCCAAGGAGCCGGGTAGACCCACTCCCCCGTCGCCAGCTCAGGCGGCCACAGAACCCGCTTGACACCACCTATGAACTGTATGGGGACTGGCAGTATCGTGCCATGGCCTGCAAACTTCGCTTGGTCCTTCTCTGCAAACCATGGACCGCCGATGGTCGTTATTCTCATGTTGTAGAGGGCCTGCCTTATCTTCTCCTTGTCAAGTGAGCCGGCTACCTGTATAGCCTTGAGGGCTATTTCTAGACAGACGTAGTGTATTGTCTGCCATGGATATTCCTCATGTCTGTAACCGGCTGCTGCCTGAACCCTCTCATAGAACCTCTTACCTAGGTCAGACTGGTAGGGCAGCTCCGGCGGAACCCAGTCGTCGGAGGTGATGCCGTCGGAGAGCTGGGGGCCCATGGCGTCCCTAACTGCTTTGAGCAGCCCGAAGGCTGGGTGGAAGTCCTTCGGCCTAAGTCCCAGCTCAAAGGCTTGCTTCCAAAAGACCGCTTGGAGGATGCCGATGGGGTCGGTCATTATTATCACATCTGGGTTTTCAGGCCTGAACTTAGTTATGATCGGTGTGAAGTCCTGCGTATCGAAGGCGTACTTCTCATGTCCTACAACCTCGATATCCCTCTCCTCCGCTAGTTTTATTCCGAAGTCTGTCACCTCGTTGCCGAAGGGCTCGTCCGAGTTGGTGAATGCAACCGTATTTATCCTATAACCCCTGTTGGCTTTATACCAGTCAACCATGTCGAAGTATGCAGTTAGCCACTTCTCCACAAGGTCTAAGCTACCCACAACCCATTTCTTGTTGTAAATTGGTCTTTCAGAAGCTGCTCCGTCCACATAAGGTGTTCCGAATCTCTCGGCAATTGTGGAGGCTGGTATCGCGTTGACAGCTGTGAACGGCCCGATGAGTATATCCACCTGGTCCTCGGTGGCCAATCTTGTGTAGAATCTCTCCGTGGTGGCAGGGTCGCTCTTATCGTCGTAATAGATTATCTCTACTGGAAGCCTCCTACCGAACTCCTCCACGTATATCCCGCCAGTCTGGTTAATCAACTGCTCGGCGGCCTTGTAGGCTTTGCCCAGTAGCCCCACAGACGCTGTAAGTATACCAGTCTCGCTGACCGTAGCTCCTATCCTTATTTTTCTTGGGGCATCTTCAAGCCCTCCAACCGTGCGTGTGACTGTCTGCGTCTGGACTTGGGTAGCCGTTGTGGTTACGGTGGCTCCTCCCACCGTTGTTGTCTGTGTAACAGTCTGCGTCCTTCCAGGTCCTGCGGTTGATTGGCCTGCGAAGTAGCCGGCTATTCCGCCTATGGCCAGTCCGCCCACAACCCCTCCAGCAGCAGCTGCTGACGACACCGCCAGAAACTCCCGTCTACTAATCCTCCTATTTGTGCTATGCCTTTTCATGACTAGCTTAGGCTCTCAAGCTGTATATATGGATTCTCCAGTATTAGGGTATCTAAAGGCAATATCCGGACACTACCTAGTAGGCTAGAGCTGAAGAGCATGTTAGGCGCGAGGGAAGTCTCATCACACCGATACCCAGCTTCCCAAATATGTCTAGAGACTTCTAGATTCACTGGAAATAGAGACAGCGGGGCCAAAAAGGGTATCCTGTTCTCCTTTCGAAGAATGGAGAAGACCTGCACAGTTAACAAGGACGAATACTGCATATATGTAGGGGCGATAAGCAGCCCGGAATTTTACCAACTCATAGGATTCACAATGAAGCAACAACAAAGACTAGATTATCTCCGAAGACAGAGACTGATAATAACGGCCACACACCAACCACACACCTCATTTTTACCTTTTATTTCCACATTTTAATAAACCCAGCCCAGCCCTGGCGGGGATTTGAACCCCGGACATCGGCGCCCATCTAGGCTCTACCGCTTACCAAGCGGTCACTCCACCAGGCTGAGCTACCAGGGCCCGTCAGAGATACCAATTGTGTGATTCATAAGGTTGACTTTATTGTGCTTTTCATCTGGACTGCCGTAACCGCCGCCTCCAGCAGTTCTTATGATCAATGTATCACCTGGGTTCAGGACTGTAGAATCTTTTGACAGCAGTCTCTCAATTCTTCCACCCTTCCTCCGGACGAGGTACTGGGATGGCTTCCCGGGTTCTCCACCCTTCAAGCCCCAAGGCGGTATCTTAGCCCTGTCACCGACGATGGTCACCTCTATCCTAGCCTTCGCTGTGAAGGATCTTTCAATCCCCATCCCGCCACTCCACCTTCCCCTGCCGCCACTTCCATCTCTGAGTCTGTAGCTCTCAAAACGTATGGGGTAGTAGCGTTCAATAACCTCAATGGGAGTGTTCATCGTGTTAGTCATGTTGGTGTGAACACCATTCACACCATCCAAGCCATATCTCCCCCCTCCACCACCGCCGATCGTCTCATAAAAGGCCCATCTCCCACCGGTGATAGGGTGCACTCCGCCCATCATCAGATTGTTCATACTTCCATGGGAGGCTGCAGGAACCCTATCAGGCATGCCCTTAGACAACGCCAAATAAAGAACGTCAACTATACGCTGACTTGTCTCTAGGTTGCCTGCAGCCACAGGTGCGGGCCTTAATGGATTTAGCAGTGTACCCGGTGGTGCTTCTATCTGGACTGTTTTCATGAAGCCGTGGTTGAGGGGTATCTCCGGACTTAGAATCGTCTTCACAGTGAACATTACAGATGCGTTGGTCACACCTAGGACAGCGTTGAGAGGCCTATCCACCTGTGAGCTCGTGCCCGTAAAGTCCACTGAAAACCCTTCTCTGCCAATCGATACGCTGGCCTCAATCCTCAGAAAGTCCTCATCCATCTCGAGGTAGTCCACAGCCCTCCAAGAGCCTTGGACCATTTTCCCATATTCCGCTACCGCCATCCTTTGAGTGGTCTCGAGAATGTATTCAATGGACTCTCTGAATGTTGCCAAGTCATGTCTTGTCAGTAGTTCTCGGAGTCTTTTCTCGCCCAATAGGTTGGCCGCTATCTGAGCCCTCAGATCTCCCATGACGGTCTCTGGTGTCCGGGAGTTGGCTGCAATCATGCGGGCCACTCCCATTTTGAGAATGTCTCTATCCATCAGCTTGACAGGCATTATAACCAGCCCCTCCTGATACAGCTCCGATGCGGTGAATGAGATGCTCGCAGGGGAGATGCCGCCCACATCTACATGGTGTGCCTTGTTGGCTAGGATTGCGAACAGCCTTCCCCGGTGGAAGACGGGTCTGATCAGCATAATGTCATTGAGGTGGGTGCCAGCTATGTATGGGTCATTCACTACATACATATCCCCTGCCTCCAGCTCGACCCCCTCTCTCCTCAGATAGCTAAGGGTGTTGGCTACACCGATGGGCAAGGAGCCTATATGGACTGGTATGTGCTCGGCCTGCCCAACCGTACGGCCAGACTCGTCCATTATTGCGCAGCTATGGTCTGCCCTCTCCCTTATGTTGGGTGAGTAGGCGGACCGTCGTAAGGCAACTCCCATTTCTTCAGAGATGTATGTAAGGCCATGCCTGATGGTCTCTAATGTGATTCTGTCAGAAGTCACCTACCGTTTCCTCCTCATCAACAGGCATGATGCTTCGACCCTTTTCACAGTCCATCTGGGTGGCACGACAACCGTGGAATCCATCTCCTCTATTATGAGCGGCCCGTCCACGCTCCCCCTTTCCCCCACATATACCCTGCCCGCCACTGGTGTTTCGACCCAGTCGCCGCCGAACCAAACATCCCTGTAGCCCAGTACCTCATCTTTACCATTGTATTGAGAGAGCGTTCTCAGGTCGAGCTTCCTAATTGGGATTGACACATAGAGTCTTAGCGCTGTGGTTTCCACCTTCTCGCCAGCGTGGATGTAGCCATAGACTGCCTCGTGTTTTGCCGCAAAGCTTGTTGCTGCATCCTCGGCTTTGAATGGCTTCCCCGCAGGTACCTCCAGCTCGTATCCCTGACCAAGATATCTCATGTCCATCCTTCTCTCAAACTTGGCATCATCCAGCACCAGACCCCTTGATCTGAGGCTGTGAGCCGCTAGCTCCTCCATCTCCAAGAAGAGTTGCTCTATATGCTGAGCCGCCTCCTCCACCAGTCCCACGTACCCCCTGACATAAGTGTAGATGAGGTCTGAGGTTAGCAAGCCTATCGCTGAGAAGAGGCCTGGGTAGGGGGGTATGATGATGGATTCCACTCCGATGTTTTCCGCCAGCTCCGCAGCATGCATGGGCCCCGCTCCTCCGAAAGCCATTAGCGTGAAGTCCCTGGGGTCAAGTCCTCTCTCAAGGCTGACTATGTTCACGGCCTTCGCCATATTGAGATTGGCAAGGGTTATGGCCGTCCACGCGGCATCTAGGGGCTCGACACCTGCTGCTGAGGCAACAGTCTTCAAGGTGGATCTAGCCAGTTCGAAGTCCAGCTTGACGCCACCTGCTAGAGATTCGCCAAGCCTGCCTAGGAAGAGGTTCGCATCGGTGATTGTGGCCTCATTTCCACCCTGACCGTAGCATGCCGGACCTGGATATGCTCCGGCGCTCATGGGCCCCACCCTAATTGTGCCTGCGCTGTCAACCCTGATGATTGTCCCTCCTCCTGCACTCACCTCGGCAAGATCCACAGTGGGTGTTCTCACGGGGTATCCCGAGCCACCCATCACACGGCCCATGTGAACCTCACCGCCCACAACCATCTCAGGAGCGATAAGCGGACGGCCTTCCAGAACCGTCCCAGCTTTTGCAGTTGTCCCTCCCATATCGAGACTGATAACACGTTTCAGGGATAGTACATGGGCTAAAGTTGCCGCTCCAACAACGCCGGCAGCAGGACCGGATTCTATAGTAATTATGGGCCTAGTCAATGCTTCGGAGATATCCACAAGCCCGCCAGCTGAACTCATCAAATTTATTGGAGACTTGACACCCATTCGAGCGAGCCCCTCGCCCGCGCCCTCCAAATACCGTGAGACAACTGGCGCCAAGGCTGCGTTCACAACTGTTGTGCTGGTCCTCTCAAACTCCCTATACTCCGAGTCAACCTCGTGCGAGGCATACACCGCAACGCCAGCCACCTCCTCTACATACTTCTTCACAGCCTTTTCGTTGGCGGGGTTGACGTAGCTGTTGAGGAGGCTGACGGCCACCGAGTCTGGTGAATGATGCTTAATATGTTCAGCTAGCTCATTAAGTTCCGTCTCGCTGGGACTGAGTATGACCGTCCCATCGGCTTCAATCCTCTCCGCCACCTCGAACCTCATATGTCTCGGTACTATGGGAGGCGGCCTTTGAAAGAAGACATCATAAAGACGTGGCCTATTCTGCCTGCCGATCTCAATCACATCTCTAAAGCCGTTGGTTGTTACAAGAGCCACCTTGGTCATCTGCAAGCCCAGCTGGCCAAGAAATAGGTTTGTCCCGATGGTTCCAACGTGAACAACCCCCCTAACACTGCTCGGTGATACACCGTGGGTCTGGAGAAAGGTGCCTACTGCGTCTAGGAAACCTATCTCCGGCGATTTGGGTGTGCTCCTAACCTTAACCGTATAGAGCCTACCGCTCTCCTCGTCAACAGCCACCAAGTCTGTGAACGTGCCGCCAACATCCACGGCCACCCTTATCATGAAACGGCAGAACGGAGGGTCATCTAATATCTTTTCATGCGGAAACTCTTAATTCCGCCGCACACACCAACACCTCTGTGAAAAGGTTCGGTGTCGTGATACCGTCATCCAACACGACTGTGGAGATAGAATTCAACAGGGCTTTGAACGGTTTGGCCACACTCCACTCAGCAAGGATTAGACTCAGACAGGTGGAGGTAGAGGAGCTGTCGAGGTTCAGCAATGACGTAATCTCAGAGACTAATAAGTTGGCAGACGCAGGCGTGGATGTAATTGGACTCGCCTGTACCAGCGGCAGCTTTGTAAAAGGTAGTAAGCAATATCTTGAACTCGAAGAGATTATGGCTAAAACCTCAGGAATCCCATGTATCACTGCATCAGGAGCAGTCATACGCGGCCTAGAAGCCCTCGGCTGCAGCCGAGTGGCGCTTGCCACACCATACACAGAAGAGGTCACCAAGCTTGAAGAGAGGCTTCTCATTGACAGCGGCTTCAGTGTGACGGCAACCCGCTATGCTGGGCTCTTGGATAACACAGTAATAGGGATGATCTCCGAATCTGAGATAAGTAGGTGGGTGACAGACATGAATCTGTCCGGGGCAGATGCGGTTTTCATAAGCTGTACCAACTTGAAAACCTTCAGTACCCTTACGGGACTCGAATCGGTTCTCGGCATTCCCGTTATATCAAGCAACTCGGCCACCCTCTGGGACATGATTCGCCGGGCTGGGGTTTCCTCCACCTCGATTAAGCTCGGTAGACTATATTCTATGAGATGACACCATATTTGTAGGATGACCCTATAAGACGTCCTTCCCTAAATCTTCCCTCGCTAAAGTGATGGGTGTCCACAAGTGTAGACCTGCCCCGCAATATTGTCTCGCTGGTGATCTTTCCGAGGGCCGGAGCTAGTTTGAAGCCGTGGCCGCTGAGGCCTACCACGTGGAAGAGGTTGTGGAACTTTTCGGAGAACCCTATGATTGGATGCCAGTCAGGTGTAACATCGTAAAGCCCAATCCAACCACCCGCATATCTAGCCTCAGCCATGGCTGGGAAACGGCTGGAAACGGCCGCTCCGTATTCCGACACAGTGGTCAACGATACACGGTCATCGAGGTTAAAATCATTGGGCGTATCGCCCCAATGTGCTGTATCGGGGTTTATGCTGCCCATGTAGGTCTGGCTAGCCCCGTAAGGCCTCATGTAGTAGTTGTTAGGTAGGTCTGCGAAGACAGTGTGGGTTCCGCTGAATGTCTCAGGTCTTTTCCAAACCACAATCTCCTCCTTCATCACATGTATGGGCAGTCGAACGCCTATTCCGGCTAAGAGGCTGTTGGCCCATACGCCTGTGGCGTTCACGACAGTGTCCGCCTCTACCTGTCCCTTATTAGTCAGAATTGATACGACTCTGCTGCTTTCCACCTTCAACCCCCTCACCTCAGTCTTGGATAAAATCACGCATCCCATTTCTGAGGCCGCCCCCGCGTATGACTGGGCTGTCTGGACAGGGTCAGCATAGCCCGACCATGGCTCGTACGCGGCAGCGGCCAATCCTCCAACATCTATTCCAGGCTGCAAATCGGCCAGCTCTTCCGGTGTGATGATACGTGTGTTTATTCCTATTCGCTGCTGCATCTCCACATTCCTCTTAAGCCCCTCCATGTCACGCTCATCCACGGCTATTGCGAATCCACAGGCTGTGAAGCCAGAGGGGCCGCCGACCACCTCTTCCATCCGCCTCAGCTCCTCCCAACTGTAGAGAGCCATTCTAGCCACCTCGACCGTGCTGTAATGGAGCCTAACCACGGCGGTCGATCTCCCCGTCTGCCCCCAGCCAACATGCTCCCGCTCTAGGAGAACCACCTTGCCAGCACCATCCTTGGTGAGATGGTAGGCTATGCTCGAGCCTGTTGAGCCACCGCCTATTACGGCAACATCAAACCTCATGGCCTCGTCCACAGCTCCCCTACACTTAATATTTAACTGGTGTATGGATCGAAGGACATGCCTGTATACCACTATAGCGGAGTTGATGTCCCGAGAGAGGGACAGTATGCTCTATCAGGCACAACTAGGGTGGCCCGTATAAGCTACATGAAGGCTTTCGGCGACGCCCCACCGGGTTGGATAGTGGGATACGGCAGGTTCGAGAACAATAAGTTTGTTATGGAGGATGAGATAGTGGCCAGACACCTAGTCATTAGAAGGGATTGCTATGGGCTTGTCGCCTACCAGATCACGTCTGACGGCAACGCTGTGGATCGTGGCTGGATACTCGTGCCCTGTACGAGAATTGACTTTGACGGCGATGTCTGCACCATCACCTGACCGACTTCTCACCATCTTATGAGTGAGCCAAGTCTCGTAAATCAGCACTGCTAGGATGAGAAGACTAATCAAATTATCCAAGCTGAGCAAAGACATCCCCGGACAATCTTGGCTCAGCTTCAATAAGACCGTTCCCGCTGATCTCTAAATAGGTGATACGCCATTATAAGGCGCCTTTTTAAAGAGCCTAGATATCACCATGCTCCGCTATCTTCCTGTCCTCGTAGGGAGCTACCCTCCTCCGGTAAAACTCTAGCATCACCGAGGCCAAAACGCCTACTGCTCTGTTGTAGTTGAAATAGCTAGGCTGGTACAAACCGATTATTAGCCTGGAAATGACGTAGTTTAGGCGACCATCCAACCTCTCCTGAGGGGCCCCCATAAGCTTTGACAGCAACGATTCTATCTCGCGGTCCAGCTCCTTCCTCTCCTCTTGGGTAATGTAGGGCATGGCAGATGAGTGGAGGGCTGGCTTAAAAGAATAAGTAGGACGAGATGGCCTGTATAAGCATGGAATTCGTCTCACTGATTAGGTTCCGGAGGAAGCTGACAAGGGAGGATGTGGATAGAACCGATAGGATAATCAGGGAGAATACACAGGTGAAGGTTCGGCAGCTTTTATGGACATTCGGAAGATATGACGGCGTGCTGACAGCTGAGGCGCCAGATGAGAAGACCTACATGAAGTTCATACTGCAGTTCGGAGATTACTTGGCTACTGAGACGCTCATAGGGGTTTCGAGGGAAGAGGCCCTCAAGCTAGCTGGTCTACGCTAGGTGGGTGGTCTGGGCGGCCAGTTGGATGTATCTTCGAAGACCCAGGCAAAGGTATCGCCAGCCTTGGGCACATACTTGTCCGCACCCACCTCTAAGAGCCTCCAACCACCATTGTCCCACACCCATATTATCCAGTACCAACTCGCCTTTTCGGTAGGCTTGCTAAGCCCTACGCCGTTAATGCCCTCCACGAAGTAAGAGTCGTATTCAGGATAGTATGTGGCTGCGACCTCCGCCACCCTTCTCGTAGCATTATATAGGCTCCACCCTATAGGTATGAGTGTGCCGTTGTACCAGACCCGTCTTCCGTCGCCGTAGTCTAGTAGGATGTTAACTGTGTGTGTGAGGGAGCCTACCTGCTGGAGCAACGTACTGTATCGTGCCTCTAGAAGCGTGTACTGATAGAAGAAGAGCAGACTGGCAGAGGCTGCCACTATAAGAGCTATGGAGAGAGCTATCGTGACGGCTCTCACAGAGGCGTCACTCCATGTATGCTTAGTCGGGAGATCAGCCTAGTTATGGGAGGTGCGACTAGGCCGAAGAAGGCCATGTCGGCTAGGGTATGAGCAACGGAGAACGGTATTCCCATTATCAAAGCCAAGAGGATGTTGTTGTAGAAAAAGACACCCACGTAGATGTTGGTTAGGAAGTCGTAACCTAGTGCACCCATGCCTCCCAAGAGACCCCAGAGAAGCCTCTTGCATCCTGCATGGTTGAGGTGTCTAGCGACGTATCCACAGAGTACGAAGACCATCTCGGAGGAAATCTGGACCAGCAGGAGGGGCAGTGGCGCAGCTCCGTAGGGGTTTACTGTGCCGTACACCAGCCAAGTGAGGAATGCCACAGATCCACCCACCCTCACACCATGCAAATAGGTGGCTAGGAAGACCAGCATGTCGAAGAGTTTGACGTTGGGAAGCCCCGAGAGTATATAATTAGTGGTTAGAATAGCCGCCACGTATATGGGTATGGTTGCTGCATCCCTTATCATTGGATGGATAATCCATCCGTCCCATATTTAAACTCACCGCACCCACATCGAATAAATACATCCAACCTGTACGCTCAGCAGATGCCCATATTCAAGGAGAGAAGTAAACTATCACCCCACTACATTCCCGAGAAGATGCTACATAGAGAGAGGGAGCAGGCTTTCATCAAGACGGTATTGGGGGGGTCTCTTGATACTGTGCCCCAAAGCTTTCCCACGGTAGTGCAGGTTCTTGGAGGTGTGGGTGCTGGCAAGACCACCTTAGCTATCAAGGCCGGTAGGTGGCTTGAGGAGGTGGGTAGGGCGAGGAGGGTGGCGGTCCGTAGCATCTACGTGAATCTCAGGGGTTTTTCAGGTGGTAAGGTTACTGCCTATAGGCATTTGGTCAGGTCTGTGGCTGAGGAGCTGTTCAGCCAGTCTTTGTCGGCTGAGGAGCTACTGGCCAACATGCTCAGACACCTTAAAAGAACCAACACTTACCTATTGATCATCTTTGATGAGCTGGACTATTACGTCAACCAGCCACACGGCCACACACTGGTCTATGACTTTTCTAGACTACCCGAGCTATCCGCTGGTCAACCCACCAACGTTTTGGGTGTGTTATTCATCTCTAGAGAGGGTGGATTCAGGAAGGTTCTTGACAGGCCGGAGCTTAGCTCCCTTGGCTTGCAAATCCTTAGACTAGAACCCTACCGGAAGAAGGAGGCCTACGACATTATCTCGGAGAGGGCAAGGGAGGCTTTGGTGGAGGGCGCTGTCTCCTGCGAGGTCTTGGAGTTCATAGCTGAGAAGGTGTCAAGTCCTCCAGCAGACGGCGACATAAGGTTTGGCCTAGATCTCCTCATGTATGCTGGAAACCTATCGGAGTCTCAGGGGAAGAAGTTCATAGGGTTGGATGATGTGAGGAGAGTTCTCGCAAGCCTATATCCGTTTGTATCCTCCGATGAACTGGCCCAGCTGGATGATGATGAGAAGGTCGTGCTTTTAGCACTGAGTAGGGTGCTCAGGGTTTCCGAGAGAACCTACACTGCCATAGCCAGTATAGCTAGGACGTGTGAGGTCATATCTGAGGAGACAGGCAGGCGGCCTGTCGGAGATATTTACAGTGTTCTCAGGGGGCTTGAGGAGAAAGGTGTGGTGGAGCTTAACAACCGTAATGAGGTAGGCTTGCGGAATCTGGATGTCCAGTCGCTTGAGCGTTTTTTGGAGAGTATCATCGGGAGCATGAATTGAGACGTGGGGGGCCGTCTGGGAAGGCTGAGGAAATTCTCAGGTCATACCATTACCTGAGGCTGATAAGGGTGCTGGCCGAGTCGCAGGAACCATGCACTAAGTATGCAATCCACTTGAGAACGGGCCTAAGCTTCAAACAGATATCAGAGATTCTCGACATCCTCATGAGATATGGATGGGTGGGAGAGCATGACTACCAGCCGAGAAAATACAGCCTTATCAGATCGCATGAGGGTGTCCAGCTTCTCCTTACGCTGTTGGAGAAGTTGAACTATCTCTAGCCGCCGGACGAACATCCTACGCCCTTGCGGACCGAGATCATTAGACTTGGGTTTAGCCATCCACAGCCCATGCCCTACTGACATGACTCGAGCGTCAGCAGCTCTATAGGATACTTGACGGGTATGGAAGTACCCTGCTCCAAATGAATCTTACAGACACTGCTCTCTGAAACAATCACCTCCACGCCGCTCTCTTTGAAAAGTTGGAAAAGGGGCTTACCTACCTCGTTGGCCATCTCATAACCCAGAAGACCCTTTTTCATCCCGAAGGAGCCAGCCATGCCACAGCAAGTCCCTGTCTCAACTATTTGCACTTCATACCCTGATTTCCTGAGGAGAAGAGCCGCATGAGAAGCCGAGTCTAGGCCTCTCTGATGGCATGATATGTGCAACCCCACTCGCCCCATGCTCCCTGCCTTGACGATCCTAAGCCTGCAATTCTCCACCAGCCTCCAGAGATACTCCATCAGGCCGCAGGTCTTTGACGCCACGCTGGTAGCTGATTTGTCAAAGTCTAGGAGCTTGGGGTACGTATATTTGAGAGAGTAAGTAGCTGTGGGCTCTAAGGATACTATCTCATAACCGTCGTCCACAAGTTTTTCGAGATGGCCCACGTTGTATCTGGCATATTCCCGGGCCTTCTCTAGGTCTCCGTAGGCTATGTATGGGTAGCCGCTGGACTTCTGCATGGGTAGGGCCACCTCCACGCCAGCTTGCTCCAGGAAATCAAGGGTCTTCACGGCTATCCAGGGGCTGACATAGTTAGGGAAGAAGTCTAGGAAAAGCGTAACCTTGAGATCCCCACGACCTGGCTTCCGCCTTCTCCTCTCATACCACATCATGAATGTCGTTTTACTCAGACGTGGCACAGGCCTCCTCCTATCCACTCCCGCAAGATACTCCATCATAATCCTCACAACCTTTCTCCCAATCATCCAGTTAAAGAGGGGTGCCACCGGCCTGGCAATGGAGTAGAAGCGCTCATAGCCCATAATCATTTTGTTGACTAGGGGCTGGCCACCAGTTTTCACGTCCTCGTTCTTCACCTTAGCTATGAGGAGGGGGATGTCTATGTCGACTGGGCATGCCTCCCTGCAAAGACCGCATGAAATACATAGAGTTGAGAAGGCCGCAGCCTTGATTCCATGAATCTTAGCAGTCCACGGTATTCCTATCGGGCCTGGGTATATGTGCCCAAACACGTGTCCGCCGGCCACCGAGTATGTTGGGCAGACATTCATGCATGCTCCACATCTGATGCAATAGAGTGCCTCCTTGAACCAGCTGTCGCCACGCATCCTGCTCCGGCCGTTATCGAGTATCACTATGTGTGTCTCCCTTTCTTCCTCCCCCATGTTGAAGGGGCAGCGGCCGCTGATGAGTGAAACGTAATTTGTGAGCGTTTGGCCTGTAGCGCTCATCGGATGGGCCCGTATGAGGTGGATGGCGTCCTCCAAGGTCTCCACGATTTTCTCCATCCCCATAATGACTATGTGAACTCTAGGTATGGTGCTGACTAGTCTCCCGTTACCCTCGTTTGTCTCCAAGACAATGGTGCCGGTCTCGGCTATGGCTATGTTTGCACCGGTTACGCCTATGTCAGTATCGAGAAACACCTCCCTCAGACTTTTCCGGACAGCGTCCATTACATTCTCAAAAGTTGGCTCAACATGCGAGCCCAAATCCTCCGAGAGGAGCTCGGCCACCTCCTTAACCGACTTGTGAACGGCTGGGAAGACGAGGTGGAAGGGCTTTTCCCTAGCCATCTGGATTATCCTCTCCCCTAGATCAGTCTCAACCACCTTGAAGCCTCTCTCCTCCAGTGGTTTGTTGAACTCTATCTCCTCGCTCGTAAGTGATTTGGATTTGGAGATTAACTTGGCGCCAACTCTCTCGGCAACACCTAACACATAGTTGATGGCTTCGTCTCCGCCCCTAGCCAGATAGACCTTTGCTCCTCTTTCGGAGGCTTTGGTGACAAATCTTGCGAGGAGTTCATCCAACCTATCTAGAGACTTCTCCCGGATTTTCCGAGCATGCTCCCTAAAACTCACTGGGTCGTCAATTAGTTGGTAAGCCTTGGCTCTCCCCTCTCTCCCCCTCCTCATCGCTTCCCAGAGGAGATCATGACGCCTTTGACCCATCAGGGCATGACGCAACCTAGTAGCCGTCACCTTATGGGCTCTGACCGCCATCCTATACCATGCCTCCAATTATTGCGTGAACCTGATGGGGGCCATGTACGCCGAGGACCTGCTGCAGCTCTATATCAGCCGTCCTACTGGGGCCGGATATCAGAGAGACACAGCATCTCTTACCATTCTTGGATAGGATACTTCTGATTATTTCCGTCAGATGCTCAAGCTTGGGCAATATGTTGTTGGTGTTGAGGAAGGTTATGTGGATGCGTGGAAGGGAGGAGACAAGCCTATCCCTGTCCAGCTCCGTAATCTCCACAAGCGTGCCGGTATCGGCTATCCCGTAGTCTGCCAAAGTCAGCCCTGCATCAGCTACACTCACCTCCGAGGCAGACCTACCTTCAACAAGCGAGACACCAGCATCATCCAGAACCTCCATAACCAAGGCTTTGATGCTGGGCGGAATCCTGGCAGCCACAGCCTTCACCACTCCGTTCAGCTTGATTATCTGGGTGAGGGTTTCCGATAATGTCCTAAAGTCAGATGCGTGATAAACCTGCCCCCTATTGGCCTCAAACCTCTCCCTAAAGATGTTTAGAATTTCTCTACTTTGGAAGGTGCGCCACACCTCCGCAGTCTGTAACTGTTACGCCATGTTTTTTAGCTTCCCCCTAGCGGTCAGATCCGTGAAGATAGCTAGGATAAGACATGGCGAAACGGTGGAATACGCCATAGTGGCCCGAACGGGTGTCTACAGCTGCTCATATCTACGTAAAATCACTGGCGAGAATCTTCCTGAGGGTGTGGCTGTCTTCGCCGAAGAGTATATGATGAGTCCCGTGTCCCGCAGACGTTTGGAGGATGCGGTGTGGGCGCATCCACCAGAGACATACTTGTCAGATGTGGGCTTATTGGCACCCATAGACAACAGGCCTAAAATAGTCTGTGTGGGCCTCAACTATAGGGACCACGCCGAGGAGCAGGGTGTCAGGCCTCCTGAGGAGCCTGTTATATTCATGAAGCCTTACACAGCCGTGACTGGGCCTGGACAGCCCATCGTTTATCCGGAGATAACTAAGCAATTGGATTATGAGGCGGAGCTCGCCGTCGTGATGGGGAGTAAGTGTAGAAAGGTGACGCCACGTGAAGCGTACAGCCACATTCTAGGTTATACATGCTTCAACGATGTGTCTGCACGTGATATCCAGTTTAGGGACGGCCAGTGGGTCCGTGGAAAGTCCTTCGATACCTTCGCACCTATCGGGCCCTGGGTGGTGACGGGAGATGAGTTGGGCGACCCCCACAACCTTCGGATTATGGCTAGGGTTAACGGTGAAGTTAGACAGGACTCCAACACGAGGAACCTGATATTCGGCGTCGATTACCTCGTATCGTTTATCAGCATGGTGATGACCCTAGAGCCTGGAGATATTATAGCTACCGGAACTCCGGCAGGTGTGGGAATCTTCTACAAGCCCGCCCCCAAACTCCTCAAGGTTGGAGACTTGGTGGAGGTGGAGATTGAGAAGGTTGGGGTTCTAGCCAACAGGGTTGTAGCCCCGCCTTAGCACCTCGCCTCCTAGATAGGCCGCCGAGCCCGCCAACTCATCCTCTATTCTCAGAAGCCGGTTATATTTCGATGTCCTCTCAGACCTCGCTATGGAGCCTATCTTTATCTGGGATACGCCGGACCCTACAGCCAAGTCCGCTATGAAGTTATCCTCGGTGTCGCCTGACCTAGCCGAGACGATTGGGGTGTAGCCCAGTTCTCGACATAGTTTTATGGCGTTGATGGTCTCGGTCAGCGTACCCACTTGATTGGGCTTTATTAGGGCTGAGTTGGCCAGTTGACGCTCGGCACCCATCCTCAGCCTAGCTAAGCTGGTTGTGAAGAGGTCGTCGCCCACGAGCTGTACCTTTCCGCCAAGCCTCTCTGTAAGGATTAGCCAACCATAGAGGTCATCCTCAGCACACCCATCTTCGAGTGAGACAACTCCGTATCTACCACACAGCTCTACTAGGTAGCCCACCATTTCTTCCGAAGTGAGAACAAGCCCTTCTTTTCTCAGAACATATTTCCCCTGCTCATAAATGTGGGTTGCGGCGATGTCCAGTGCCGGAGCCACGTCCTTACCCACTTCCAGCCCACACTCCTCCACAGCTTCCAACAGGATCTCCAGCACCTCCCAGCTACTTTTGCAGGCGGGGCTGAACCCACCCTCATCAGCCAAGAGTGTGCTGAACCCCCTTTTAGCGAGAAGATTTCTGAGAGTGTGGTACACCGCACCCACATCTTCCAGTGCGTCTTTAAGTGACCCTGATCTGAGTGGTATGATTAGGAAGTCTTGAATGTCGAGGTTCCATGAGGCATGTAGTCCGCCGCTTATCATGTTCACCATCGGCGTGGGTATTGTAGGCCTCTGGACTCCCGTCAGCTCCATCACATATCTGTAGAGCGGTATGTTGCGGGATGCGGAGACCGCCCTCCCCACAGCCAGCGAGACAGCGAGGGTGGCGTTAGCTCCGAGCCTAGACTTGTCCGGCGTCCCGTCCAGCTCGTGGAGAATGCTGTCTATCTGGGGAGTGTCTGCTTCCATGCCTTTGATTGCTGGCGCTATCACCGACCTAATATTCTCAACAGCCTTTCTCACACCCTTCCCCATCCACCTATCCCCGCCATCCCTTAGTTCCATAGCTTCATGGCTTCCCCTAGAGGCTCCAGCTGGCACCTGAGCCGAGCCGGCAAACCTTCCATCCACCCACACCTCAGCCTCTACCGTGGGAAAGCCCCGGGAGTCTAGGATCTCTAAAGCCCGCACATCGGTGATACGCATTAGCTTATCACCTCCTTAACCCGGATGATGAGCTCCCCAAAGTCGTCAACACTATCAGCTATCAACTTCTTGGAGAGTCGCCTAACCATCCCCCTATTATCCTCCGATAGATATTCGACTGGAGATTTACCATCAACACGCGCAAGCATGAGTGTGGCAAGGACCTTTACTGCCTCCTCCTCCAACTCCATAGCGTTATCCCATCCGGCCTCATTCCAGTAAATCCGCCAAAGCCTCTGCCCCTCCTCCAGATGGGCTGCCGAGCGCAGGTGTATGGACTTGAGTATAAGGTGGTTGGTGCAGAATGCTATGTCGAAGACAGGGTTTCCAAAGTGTGCCGGCTCACAATCCAGGATCCAAATCCTCCCATCTGGTAGGAGCAGGATATTCTTCGGACTGTAATCTCCATGTACTAGGCATACTTTACACCTGCGGAGAAGCTCAGCCACATGTGTTAGCTTGGCGGCGATATCCAGATGCTTCCCTGCTACATGCGTTATGTATGGGTCAATCCTAAGCTGGACGAAGTTGGTGTCATCACCGAACTCAGCCGCGAGCCTCTCCACCCCTCGGGTCTTTTGATGCAATCTGACCAAGATGGAAGCAACCCTGACGGTCACAGACGGATCAATCACTCCCCGCATCAGCAATTCCTTCCAAGTTACTCCACCGTCACCATACTCCAACACGCATGCATATCTTATCCTGTCCTCCAAGATGACCTCTGGTGCTGCATCTCTATCAACCAGTTCCCGTATTACTCTGAGGCACCCTGTCTCACGGAAGATCCTCCCCCGGTCGGCAACCCACTCATCCCGCACCATAAGCTTCGGCAAAGCCTTCTTCACCACCCACATACCTCTAGATGTAGAAGCGAGAAAAACAAGGCATGAGACTCCGCCACCTAGCGGCCTTAAATCAGGTTCCTCCCCCCCAGTCAACTGCTTCAGAATCATTCTTATCTCCCCTATTTCCTGAGGGGTTCCACCTATCATATGAATACGGGCTCCATAGTCTCAGCAGACTTCTTGAGAGCGAGAACTACTTCCAATGCTCTTCTTCCATCAACCCCAGTTGGAGACGGCTTCCGATCATTAACCACACAGTCTATGAAATAGCTTATGGACTCCCTCAAGTTTCCCATCAGTCTATCCCCCACAATCGGCCAGTTGGACAAATCAGGTCTGAGGACCTTGTCCTCGGTTACTATCTCTAGGCCATGGGACTGGAGGTCGAGGTAGATGGCCCCAGCTGTTCCTGTGATATGGAATCTCGCGTCCAGCCAATGGGGGGTTGATGATGGTAGTATCCAGCTGGTTTCAAGGGATGCAGCAGCACCACTACCATACCTTATCAACCCCAGATATGCGTCGTCTACTCCGAGACCTGCACAAGCCTTCCTAACCCTTGTACAGAACACCTGAACAGGCTCAGAACCCGCGAAGAGGTTAAACAAGTCTATATCATGTATTATCACGTCATGCAGCAGGTTGGAGAACCTGCCATACTTCCTAGCTGTTTCAAGCAGCGTATTGCGTCTAGCCCACATAGTCACAACATCTCCAATCCTACCAGAGGACACGTACTCGTAAGCTGCACGGTATCTGGGGTCAAACCTTAGAATAAAATTCACCATGAGCTTCACGCCCTTCTTGGCGGCAGCAGATAGTATCGAGTCGGCTTCCTCGAGACTCATGGCGATAGGCTTTTCCAGAATTATGTCCAGACCAGCCTCCGCGGCCTTGACAGCCGGTTCTGTGTGGGCATCGTCAGGGGTTGTAATTGAAACTACATCTAGATCCTCAGATCTGAGCATCTCATCAAAGTCTGTGTAGGCCCCCACTCCATATCTAGATGCAACCTCTCTCGCTCTCGCCGGGTCTATGTCGCATACTGCCACCAGCTTGGATGAGGGGTTCTCAGAGTATGCCTTTGCGTGGAGGGAGCCAAACGAGCCCACCCCCACCACTGCCGCCCTTACCCTAGCCAAAAGCCCGCTGCACCGTCACCTGCCCAGGTAGGCTACCACATCAATCTCTAGTAAGGGTCCCTGCCCAGGTATGGATGTGGCCACTGTGGCTCTAGCAGGCGGCTCGTCGGGGAAGAACTCGCTGTAAACCTTATTCATCTCATCGAAGTCCTCAGCCCTTGATAGGAACACGGTCACCTTCACCACATCTTTCAGGCTTGCCCCCTGAGACTCGAGTATAGCCTTAACATTTTGTAAGATGACCCGTGTCTGTTGACCTACAGTCTTCTCCTCAATCTTACCAGTGGCGGGGTTGATGGCCACCTGACCGGAAATGAAGAGGAAGTCGCCGGCCCTTATGGCTTGGGAGTACTGGCCCACTGGGCGTGGAGCCCTATCGGTGAATACAACCTTCTTTGTCATCATCGGCAAGGGTGGTTTTGTGCATTTAAATATTTTTATGGGTCGAGTGGGAATTTATTCAACACTTCAACACCATCTCTCCTGACCACGTAATTGTTCTCCAGCCGCACCCCCCCCACTTCAGTGAAATATATTCCCGGCTCCAAGGTACATACAGTGTTCTCTCTGATGACGTTATTGTCTCCAGGAATGAAGTAGGGTGGTTCCCAAGCCTCGAGACCAAGACCGTGGCCTGTGTGGTGGGGGAAATATCTACCATACCCATATCTATCTATGGTCTCATAAACAGTCTTGTAAACCTCTGCACCAGTCACACCCGGCCTCAGAGCCTCCTCACCAGCCCTCAGGGCCTCCTTCAACACATCGAAGACTCTCCTCTGCACAGCTGTTGGGACACCGCCCACCACGAATGTCCTGCAGGTGTCGGACCAGTACTGGCCCGCCACCACCCATAGATCCAGTATAAGCGTCTCGCCATTCTTTAATCGGCGCCCCGTAGGTGGACCACCGACCTGAAGACATCTCTCGCCAGAGGCGAAGTCACCGGAGAAATATTGGAAGCCGCCGACTTTCTTCACAAGCTCTGTGTGTGTGGCTGCATAGACTTCCACCTCGCTCCTACCCTCAACGGCGTTCTCCTTGGCAACTTGGTAAGCGAAATCATTTAGTTTGGCCGCCTCCTGAATTGCTTCCAGCTCATCCTCATCCTTGCTCATTCGCATCATGAGAATTTCATGGGAGATGTCTGTGAACTCGGCTCCGGGGAATGCCTTCATAACCCCGTGTAGAAGCGCTGAGTCCAGCCCCCACCCCTCATACCCTATCCTTCTACATGTGTGCTTGAGACCTTGCAGAGCCTTCATAGAAGCTTCTATCCCATGGCTTGGATAGGGTCTCATCAGTGTATCGAGCTTATAGTTTATGTAGTCAACTATCTCACCGCCGAAGGTCTTGGATGCTTGCTCCCTGTCATCCCTCCCAGTGACGAGAATAGGTTCACCCCAGCTTGCCACAAACAGGTATGATGGCATGAAAAGTCTGGCAGTGATGTATCCTGTGAAGTAGAAAATATTCTTGGGGCTTCCTATGACGGCCATATCGAGCCCCTCCTCACCCATTCGGTTCAAAAGCCGGCTGCACCTTAGCTTGGACCCCTCACTCCACGGCATACCCTAACCCCATCCCGATAGAGGACGTCAGGCAGTAGATTAAGTTTTAAATATTATACAGACGTAGCCGCTGCATGAACAGTGTCAGGTTCGGAGTTGTCGGGCTGGGATGGTTTGGTGAGAAGCATCTTCATGTCCTCTCGCAGCTTCCCAACGTTTCTGTGAAAGCTGTCTGCTCGAGGACGAGGCAGAGGGCGGAGGAGCTGGCTAGAGCATATGGTGTGCCCCGGGTTTACACAGACTGGGAGAAGATAGCGGCAGATCCTGAACTAGATGCTGTGAGTGTCGTGACCCATGTAACGGATCATCACAAGCCTGTAGTTGCTGCGGCTGAGCATGGGAAGCACGTTCTCGTAGAGAAGCCAATAGCCTCAACCCTTAGGGAGGCTGATGAGATGATATCCGCCGCCAAGAGGGGTGGAGTTCATTTCATGGTGGGCCACATCCTCCGGTTCGAGAATAGATATGTCCTCGCTAAGATGGCCATAAAGGAAGGGAGAATTGGTAGGGTCCTATCGATCTACGCTAGACGTAACATACCTGGTGTCTTCGCAAGGCCCCACCTAAGGTATGGTACCCCGATCTCGCTGGATGCGATTCACGACACGGATTTGATGCTCTGGTATCTGGGGGACAGGGTTGACTCTGTGTACGCGACCGTGCTGGACACTGGAAGGGGGGCGGCCAATCCAGAAATAACTTGGACAGTGTACAACTTCAAAAGTGGTGCAAAGGGTGTTTGTGAGAGCTTGTGGTTCCTTCCCGAGAACACCCCTTACTCAATAGATGCGAAAATGGAGATATTGGGAGATAGGGGGGCTATGTACATCGACTGCGCCGAGTCGGGGATTATGATCAATGATGATAAGGGTGTAAAGATGCCTGATACGATACACTGGCCTATGGTTCACGGAAGCATAGTTGGTGCTCTGAAGGAAGAAATATCATATTTCGTCGGGTGTGTCGCCGAGGATAGGAAGCCTGAGATAGTCACACCGGAGGATGCGAAAGCCGCGCTTGAGGTGGTTTTGGCGGCAGAGACGTCTGCGAGGGAGCATAGGGTGGTCTCTCTATCATAGGTGTTTCGAGTGCGATTCGGCCTAATCGTGGGGTCAATAGCTGTCCTCCTCGTCTTCTCCACCTACATGACTCTGGCCACATCAGGTCTAATAAAGGTTTGGGGTGATGTTGTTCGGATGGAGAGTATAATCCCTTACGATAGCATGAGCGCCGACCAGATAGTGGCTGAGTTTGCAGATTTACTGGGCGACAGGATTGTCGAGAAGTCGAGCGTTATTCGACTTCAGGGCTGCGTGATTGACTACTACACAACTGAAAAGGGAAACAGGGTCCAGGTGGGCTTGTGCAGGGGGGAGTTTAGATTTCTCAGCTACGCCAACCTAGCCAAATCACCCATTTATGTCCTCAGTAGAAACATACCGGCGTCTGTGGAATACTTGCTCAAAAAGCTATCAGGGCTTGCCCACCTAGAGACCGACTTCATGGTTGAGCAGTCGAGCGGCGAGGGAGGCTTCAGGACCATAAGGGGGTTCCAGACGTATGCGGGGCAGAGGATCTTGGCGAGCGGCTACTCAGTGGAGTGGAATGACTTTGAGGAGATACCCACCTCCATAATAATCTTTGATGTTTACATCTTACCACCCATTCAACCACCTCTCCCCCAGCCCAAGCTCGATCAGCTCATGTCCATGGTCAGAGAGAGAGGCTTTACAGGGTTCACCTATAGAACTCCAGTGGTCCAAGGCCTCAAGGCATGCGATGATAGAATAACCTATAGTCTGAGGGTGGTCTCCGAGCAAAGCCCCCTCCACGGCTATGAAGCTCTAGTGGACGCATATACTGGTGAGGTGCTCTTGATGATAGGGTTAAGCGCATTGGGGGTCTATCGGGTGTGGGAAAGTGTCTGCTAGTGAATATTGCTGGAAAAGTTTATCTGCCACCGTATGTGACCGTCTATCGTGAAGGAAAGAAATCGTGTGAAATATAGCAGTGACAAAGAGACACCAGAGATACTTCGGAAAAATATCACGAGAAGGCAGGCGATAAGCAAGGCTGGCGCTGCTGCAATAGGTGCTGTGGCCGGAGCGGTGGTAGCAGGAGCGGGTGGATATCTGGCCGGTCTTTCCCAGGCAGGACCGGGTAGGACTGAGACGGTGACAAGGACCGTAACCCAGACAGTCACTGGCACAGTCACTGCTCCACCACCAACGGAGAAGATAGAAGTTACATGGGGTATTTGGAGCTGGGGTGTGGAACTGGTCCAAGACAACGCAGCAAAGTTCAACGCATGGAATGATGACGTCCAGATCAAGGTGGTGGACTACGGGCTGGACACGTTCTTCTCGGGGATAAGCGCTGCATATACGGCGGGCAACCCTCCCACAATCCACTACAGCACGCCCGACGTCACCTACATCTACCAGCAGAATGGCTGGGCCATAGACATGGAGGCATACTTCCCAGAGATACGCAAATATCTAGATGACATCTTCCCCGGCTTTAGGTCCGGATTCATCAATCCCGACACAGGCCTGATGAGTGGTCTAGCCTACTATGGTGGGGCGCAGCCATTCATGTACAACAAGAGACACTTGGACGAGGCTGGAATAGCAGAGCCTCCGAGGACTTGGGAAGAGCTGGAAGAGCAGGCTAGGACAATCAAGCAGAAAGGGGTGAACGATGACCCCATAGGCATGTGGTATGGGAGCTGGGGCTTCGTCGAGGTGGGTATATACGACTTCATGCTGGGCATGGCCGAGAACGACCCAGGCCCATACATGTGGGATGAGGACCTCAACCCCATATTCAACGACAAGGGCTCAGCGCTCTTCAGATCGCTTAGGTGGCAGCTGGACATGATCCATAAGGAGAAGCTTGCCTCCACAAAAGGTGTCCTCTATGATGAGGCGCAGGCTGTCAACGCCTTCGGCTCAGGAGCCCACACCTTCTTCTGGATGCCGGACTACGACCTAGCATTTGCCAACACGCCGCCCTCAAAGGAGGCTGGCAATCTCAGGATGGGGATCAACCCAGGAACGGGAAAGGTCTCAGCCATATACAGGTCCTATCTCGTTTCCAAGGCAACTGCGGACAAGGGCCCAAGGTATCTTGAGGCGGCGTGGAGGGTTATGCAGTTTGTTGGCGGTAGGACAAGGAATGGAAAGCCAGACTTCGAAAATGGAGAGTATTTCGTATGCCGACGTCTCAACAATGAGAAGGGTGTTGGTCCAATCTACATCTCCATGTGGGAAGATCCCAAGTACGCTGACATCAGGGAGTCTGTAAAGACATGGGTTGATCCAGAAATTAAGAGGCAGGTCCTCTTCAAGACCTACGACTTCTTCAACGACCCGAGAATGACAACTTGGTGGTCTGAGTGGTGGGGTTACTGGCAGGCTGGAGTGGCGAGGCCGGCCATCCATGATCTGATACTTGGAAATGTGGGCACCTCGGATGACGACATTCTTAGAGTTCTCAACAGGATAGCTGACGAATGGCGTAAGAAGAAGGCTGAGTCAAAGACAGGGAAATAGGAAGTAGAAAATGCAGAAGGGTGACATAAAATTCGTGCTGATAGGGCTTGCTCCAGCCCTATCATTTATTTTTCCATTCACTTTCTACCCGATTGCTTATGCGGCCTACGTGAGTTCCCTGCGCTATGACCTTAAATATCCTGAAGAGATAGCCTTCGCAGGTTTCAATAATTTTATCGAGGTTCTCACATCTTATTATATGGCTGACTCAACCCTCGCCACAGTAATCTTCGTAGCCATAACCGTTCCCCTGGTGGTCCTGCTCTCTCTTGGCCTAGCCCTCCTTTTATCGCAGAACTTCAGGGGGGTGGGATTTCTCCAGTGGCTTGTCCTAGTCCCTTGGGCGATTCCGCTGGTGGACAGCGGTGCTATATGGAAATGGATATTCGATGCTAACTACGGGCTCTTCAACGCCATCATGAAATCACTGGGCCTGATAGACAGCTACGTGCCGTGGCTCAACCTGCGCTGGTCGGCTATGCTGGTTCTGGTTATCGCATTCCTCTGGGTTCAGCTTCCACTGCCTACCCTTCTCTTCTTAGCTGGGATGCAGTCTATCCCACAGGAGCTCTACGAGGCGGCCGTCATAGACGGTGCTAGGGGATGGGCCAAGTTCAAAACCATCACGCTCACATGGCTGAGGCCCTTCATGCTCATAGTAGCGGTCTACAGTAGTCTTATGGCCATATGGACGTTTGACTTGGTATATGTGATTACGGCTGGAGGTCCTGGAAACTTTACGGCCGTTATTTCCTACTACACATGGAGCGAGATGTTCACGTTCCTAAACTTCGGTAGGGCCAGTGCGCTGGCCTTCCTAGTGGTCTTGGTGAGCATAGCCCTGATAATAGCCTACTTTAGGGCGCTGAGAGTGGGAAGGATACGGCTGAGGGCGTGAGATGACATGGGCTCGGGATACCGTTATGCAATAATCCTCGCTTCAATTGTCGTCGGTGTATGGGTCCTCTTTCCCATACTGTGGATGTTCAGCATAAGTCTGCAGACCGAGCCTGAGATACACTCGGCCCCACCCACGTTGTGGGCTAAGAATCCTAACATCTTTAATTACTGGTTCATATTCGATGCTAGCAGTGCTATAGAGGCAAGGCTTCAGGAGAGCGGGAGGCTATCTTTTCTGCCCGCAGTGGCCCGTTGGTTCCCCAACGCCTTAGCCAACAGTGTCATCATAGGACTAGTCATTACTGGGATTAACATAATAGCAGCAACACTAGCTTCATACACGTTCACCAGAATAAGATTCAGGGGAGGTGGTCTACTGTTCTACATGTCTGTCGCCGGCAGGCTCATACCCCCAGTGGCGATAGTGGTGCCATACTACATTATAATACAGAACTTCTTCGGCTTCAACCTCCTAGACACTCTTCTCGCTGTCATACTTGTCCACGCCGCCTTCACCCTACCAATAAACATATGGATTCTCAACACGTATCTCTCAGCAATCCCCTCCGATATAGAGGATGCCGCAAGGGTTGACGGATATGGAAGGCTGGAAACACTCTTCAAGGTGGTGCTCCCAGTGATAGCTCCGGGAATAGTGGCTATAGGGATAATATCGTTCATGGTGTCATGGGGTGAGTTCTTCTTTGCCTTCATGGTTACCCAAACCCAGGCTAGCAGGACACTGCCAGTCATAGTAGGGTTTATGGCCGCCCAGCCCTACAAGCCCGTGGGCATACTGATGGCCGGCGGACTGGTGGCGATGCTGCCAGCCCTGGTTATGATAGCGATTTTCAGACGATACCTGCTGAGGGGTCTCGTGGCAGGTGCCGTGAGATAGCTATTAGACTATTGCGGCTCCCGACTTGGCTTCGAAGAGATGCATGTAGCGAGGCTGAACCGTCAGCCAGACCTCCTGCCCTGGCACCAACCGCATTGTTGGGGGAACGAGCGCCGAGAAATCGGCCCCATTAACCGACACGATGGCATACGACTCAGCCCCCATATTCTCCACCGCCTCGACCCTGCACCTGAGAGATGAGGCGTCTCCTCTCCCAGTGGATAGCTCCGTGTATTGGGGCCTAAAACCTAGCACCAACGACTTGCCGTTAAACCTCTGCAAGACTTCCGAGAAATAGCTGATGTCCAATTTGGCGAACCCAAGGTCTAGGAGAGCTGAACCGCCCTCCACATGTAACTCGCCCCTAACGGTGTTGATCTGAGGTGAGCCTAGGTTCATCGCCACATACAGGCAGTTGGGTCTATCGTACACTACATCGACGGCATCATACTGAATTAGTCTACCTCGGTCGAGTACTGCTATCCTATCAGCCATGGATATTGCCTCTATATCGTCAGGGGTGCTGAATATGGCTGTCTGCCCCATCTCCCTCTGAAGTTTCTTAAGCTCAGCCCTCATGTGTAGCCTCAGCTTGGCATCTAGGTTGGTTAGTGGCTCGTCGAATAGGAAGAGCTGGGGCCTACGCACCATAGCTCTGCCAAGTGCCACCCTCTGCCTCTCCCCACCACTCAGGGTTCCAGGCTTCTTCTCCAACAGGTGGCTGATATTGAGTACCTCAGCTATTTCCTTCACCCTCCGATCGATCTCTTGGGGCGACAACCTCCGCTTCCTCAATGGAAAGGCTAGGTTATCGTAGACGGTTTTAGTGGGGTATAGGGCGAAGCTTTGGAAGACCATGGCCACATCTCTCTCTGCGGGGCTGAGATCGTTCACAACCCTGTCACCCAACCATATCTTCCCAGAGGTTACCTCTTCGAGGCCTGCGATCATCCTTAGTATTGTGGTCTTGCCGGCGCCAGGTGGACCGAAAAAGGCCACGAACTCCCCATCCTTCACCTCAAGGGTTATATTATCCACAGCCTTGGTTTTGCCATAGGTTTTAACCAATTTTTCTAGAAAAACTCTGGCCATAGCGTTACAGCCTCGAACCTGTTTTCCTGTCGAAAAGGTGGACCTTTTCTGGATCCGTGTATAACTCTACCTCCTCGCCCACCCTAGCCGAGGCAGCCCTCGGCACCACTACTCGCAGGACTGTTCTCCCAACTGAGATGTCCAAGATTGATTTGTCCCCCAGTGGCTCCACAACATCCACCCTCCCACGGAGGCCTGACCCTGTACCTGTCCTCTCCACTGATAGGTCTGTGGGCCTAACGCCGAATACCAGCTCCATACCATCGGGGAGGTTGCTGAGCCTCCCGTTAAGGATTTCACCGGGGAGGGTGAAGCCATCAAATTCCAAGAATGCTGTGCGACCTCTCCTGGAAACCCTGCACTCCAGCAGGTTCATTGTCGGACTCCCGATGAATCCTGCTACAAAGACATTGGCAGGGTGTTTGTATAGGTTTTCGGGCGTATCATACTGATGTAAAACGCCCAAATTCATCACTCCTATCTTATCTGCAAGAGTCATCGCCTCCAGCTGGTCGTGGGTCACATAGATTGTCGTTGTCTTTATGTGGCTATGTAGCCTCTTCAACTCCACCCTCATCTTAGACCTCAGTCTGGCGTCTAGGTTGGTTAGTGGTTCGTCAAGGAGGAAAACCTTGGGATCCCTTACCATAGCCCTTCCAAGGGCGACTCTCTGCTTCTCACCAACTGTGAGGCTCATGGCATCCTTATCGAGGAGATGGCTTATCTGAAGTATCTCGGCCACTCCCTTCACACGCTTTTGGATGTCAGGCTTAGACCACTTCCGCTGCTTGAGGGGGAAGGCCATGTTCTCAAAAACAGTCATCCCCGGGTAAATGGCATAGAACTGGAATACCATGGCTATGTCTCTCTCATGAGGGGGCATGTCATTGACCCGCACCCCGCCTATCAGGATATCTCCCTCATCCGGCTTCTCCAGACCGGCGATCATACGTAGCGTCGTCGTCTTTCCGCAGCCTGATGGGCCTAGAAGGCATACGAAGGAGCCGTCTGCAACATCGAGGTTGAGGTTTTTGACAGCCTGCTGCTTGCCGAAGGTTTTGGAGACATTGGCAAGCCTGACTCCTGCCATCTATTATCCCCGTAAAAACCTGCTGGACGCCTTTCTTAAATGTTAGTCGAGTAGAGGAAGTCGGACAGGTCTGCCGGTCTTATAGCATTCAAGTGCGGCAAATGCTATCTCATGGGTCTTGATTGCGTCTTCTAGGTTGCAGTGAGACTCTCTATCCTGCAGTATGCATTCTACAAAGTGGTCCATTTGGGCCTGAAATGGATGATGGGTAACCTCGGCGCTGTCCGGGAGTATGGTTGGTATTGATACCCAGTCTCTCTGACCTTGGAATTTTGTGGACCAGACTCGGTTGTCTTTCACCGTGCCCTCATCGCCGAATATTTCAAGGGGGAATGTATACGGCTGAACTCCGCCAAAGTTCACCGAGACCTTCCCGATAACGCCGTTATCGAATTTCACCAGTGCCACTTCTAGGTCGTCATACTCTAGGGGCGGCATGTCCTCCCACCTCTGGGTGTAGTAGTTCCACTGCCGTATCTTCCCCTTTCTAAGCCCTCCAGAGTAGGCGAAAACCTCTGCTGGGGTGGCTGCTTTGTAGTTCTGCTTCTCAGCGAACCACCGTACCGCATCTATGGCATGGCATCCACCCACAAGAAAGGCACTCACGCCCGTAGACTTTTTCCTAGCATCCTCATATCCCGACCACCAAGCAGCCACGGCGCTCTGGTAGTCAGCCTCCACATAGTAAATATTTCCTAACATGCCGTCTGCGATGATCCTCTTCAAGATCTGGAAGAGCGGGTTCCACCGTAGGACAAAGCTGACTACGGTCTTTACCTTAGCTTTCCTAACGGCGTCTCGCATATTCTTTATCTCCTCGAGGGAGTTGCCGATAGGCTTCTCGATCACTATGTGCTTGCCTGCCTTGGCTGCTGCTATTGTATTCTCCGCGTGCACATGCTGGGGCGTACATACTGAGACTATATCCGCATCAGGGTTCTCCAACGCCCTGTCTAGATTGTCATAGATTTTCACATCTTTCAGACCAGCCTCCTCAGCTCTTTTCCTGGCGCTTTCCAACCTTCTGCTGGATATTGCCACAACTCGTGTATGGGGGTTATTTTGAAATGCTTTTATGTGCTGGGTTGACACCCATCCCGCACCGTGGACTAGGACACCCAACTTCTCGGGCATGCAAAAACATTGTTAAAGCCATTACTTAAGAATTCAAACCGGCTTGGCAATACTTATTTGTCCTCATTTATATGACTGAGATGTATGAAAAAGCTTGGTGTTGTTGTTCTAGGCTACGGATTCATGGGCACGACACATCTGGCAGCCTGGAGGATGTTGGAGGATTGCGTCGTCCTAGGCCTGTGGGGGAGGGATAAGGGAAAGCTGGGCGAGGTTGCAGCCCGGTACGGAGTACAGCCGGTCCATGACTTGGATGTTGTCTGGAGGGATGACAGGGTGGATATCATCGATGTATGCACACCAACCCACACCCATAAGGAGCTAACCGTGAAAGCTCTGGAGGCGGGGAAAAACGTCCTCGTGGAGAAGCCTATGGCCCTGACCTTAAAGGAGGCTGATGAGATGATAAGGGCGTCAAGTACTACTGGCGGGAAGCTGATGGTTGCCCATGTCCTGAGGTTCTTCCCCGAATACATGAAGGCAAAGGAATTGATTGACAAGGGGATGGTGGGCGAGATATCATCCATCAGGGCATGGAGGGGTGGACCTGCGCCTGAGTGGAGTCCATGGTTCATGGATAGGGAGAAGAGCGGCGGAGTAGTCGTGGACTTGGCTGTGCACGACGTTGACTATGCGATATGGTTGAACGGTGGGGCTCCTACACGTATCTATGCCAAGGTGGAGAACCTCCTCCATGGAGGATATAATATACATGACTTCGCACTGATAACCCTCAGGTTCCCCTCTGGTTCAATAGCTCTCATCGAGTCTAACTGGGCCCTCCCAAAGACATACCCCTTCACTATGAAGCTGGAGGTGGATGGCAGTAGTGGTGTGATTCAGTTAGACAATCAGTCGCCAACACCTATGAGGATGTGGACTAGGGAAGGTGTGGAAGGTTTCAGCCCTGAAACTCTTCCATGGAGGCCGGGTGTGCATCCGTTTCCGCTGGACCCGTTTCACCGTGAGATCAGCCACTTCGTAGAGTGTGTGAGGGAGGACCGGAGGCCGCTGACTGACGGCGAAGAGGCTAAGAAAAGTCTAGCAGTATGCCTAGCTGCGGTAGAGTCGTCAGAGAGAGGTGCACCTGTGGATCTGGGTGGGTGAAGTAGATGGTTAGCCGGGTTAGGATTGGGTTTGCTGGAGTCGCCCACTTCCACGCCGATAGTTATGCTCAATGCCTCAAGACAATTCCTCAGGCGGAGGTGGTGGGAGTCTATGAGATGGACAGGGGTCTGGCCAGCCAATTTTCCGAAAAATTCGGAATGAGAATCTATGGGAGCATACAAGAGATGCTGCGAGAAGTGGATGCTGTTGTCATTACCTCCGAGAACGTCCTTCACTACAACTATGCGGTGGAGGCGGCTGAGGGGGGAAGGCATATTCTCTGCGAGAAGCCCATGACAGTAGGCCTAGAGCAGGCCGATAACCTAGTCAGGCTTGTGCAGAGGAAGGGAATAAAGTTCCAGATGTGCTACGTGATGAGATACCATACTGTAACATCTCTGGCCAAAGAGCTGGTAGCCCATGGTAGCATTGGAGAACTGCTCGCAATGACGGGGACCAACAAACTCAACCGCTCACTCCCACTGCTGAGGAAATGGTTCACCGACGGAAGTCTCTCTGGTGGAGGTGCGGTGATGGACCACACGGTCCACCTCTCCGACCTGATGAGGTGGTATGCGGGGTCTGAGATTGTGGAAGTTTACACAGAGATCGGCCGAAACGTCAACAGCGGAATATCAGTGGAGGACAACTTCCTCACCACCATAAGGATGAGTAACCGCGTTCTCGGTAACATAGATGGTAGCTGGACATATTCCTCTGGACACTACACCTGGGGTGATGTGACACTGGAACTCCTTGGAACCCTAGGTATTATCCAAATAGATGCATTCAGGCAGAACGTTAGCTTTATAGGTAGTGAGAAGCCCGATGATAGGCTCTCATGGCACTATTATGGATGTAACCCAGACATGCTGATGGTGAGAGATTTCTTGCGATGCATATTGGAAGATGCACAGCCACTGGCAGGGGTGTATGACGGCCGACAGGGTGTCTCGGTCACGCTCGCCAGCTACGAGTCCAGCAAGCTCGGTAGAGCAGTGGCGCCGAGCTAGGTCTCAAACAACTCTATATTTCTCCACCGACTTCCTGAAGTCCTCACCACGTCTGATAGCGGCCCTGAACTCAGTCTCTCTCCGTACCTTTTCCTCAGCTTCAGAGATAACCCTCTCAGCCACCTCCTTGGGTATAATCACCACGCCGTCAAGGTCGCCGAAGACGATGTCTCCCGGCCTGACCTTCACACCGCCGCAGACCACCTCCACCTGCTTCTCCCCAAACTCCACACGTCCTTTCGAATCAGCTGGTGTAAATCCAGTGGCAAAGACCTGGAAAGGAGGAGATATCTCCAGTATCTTGGGGACATCCCTTATGGGCCCGTCCACCACAGCGCCTAATGCACCTCTGCCACGCGCCGCGTTGGACATCAGCTCTCCCCAGCAGGCAGCATCATGACGCGTGCCAGCAGACACCACCACCACACATCCTTTATAACACACATCGAAGATAGATGCGAGCGACTCCACATCCCTCTCCCCAGACCTATATGAGGAGTACCAGTAAGTGGAGACAGTAACAGCCGGCCCAGCCAACTTGACATTAGGATGGACAGGTCTAGGCATGCATTGGAGGACTTGATTGTTGTAGCCCATGTCATCCAAAACATCGGCCACAGCTGGAACATACAGAGGTTGCAAACGTTCCGAAAGACTTGACACATTCATGCTATCGTGCTGACAAGCACGTCATATATGTGCTTTAATGTAACTGACAGGAGATGTGACGCTACGGTCGTCCTATAACAACTGGTTGTGTCCGTATACGGGATATATTTAAAGGCTAGAAGTGGCCCTTCTGTATGAATGTTGCGGCCATAGCTGTTTTCAAGCGTAATAAAGAAGCTGTGAGGTTAAGGTCTTGGCTGTCTTGGAGCATATGTTTAATGGTAGCTGTAGGAGGGGGCTAGAGCTTAAGAATGGCGTTGGAGCCTATAAGCAAGTTCACGGTACACGGCCTAGCTAAGCTATTCCTATGTCTTAACAAGCCTATAATTGTAGGGGTACATGGTTTCTACGGGTCCCTACGAGGGCTTAGACTATGTCAGAGGTTCGTGCGTAACAGGGTTGAATGCTTCTTAAGATATCTGAAGAAGAGGATGATGGTTCACACCATAAGCTCACAGCTAGAAACCATGCCCAAGGGACAAGAAACCTTAGCCTCTTCCTAAACCTATTCACACCCACACTAACAAACCTTGAGACGGGAGTGGCTGAACATGATTTTCCGGACACTACCCCCCGGATGGCTCTGTTAACTTAAGGCTTTTGGCCTGGGGCTGCGGTTGTTCTGTCATGTTTGTTGGTTGTAGGACTGCTTACCCATTGGTCTTCTATGGTCTGTACCTCGTGGCCCTAGGCCTGAGCTTTAGATGCGCTTCTA
>JAWAEB010000005.1:0-42307 GCA_038891515.1 Nitrososphaerota archaeon
GCTGGAGCTACGCCAGGTTTTCTCATCTATGCCGAATATTTTAACCATGGCGAGACGAGGTGTGGCCACCAACTTTTTAAGTCTCTCCAAGTAGCTAGGCATGATGTCCAAAAGGGTTGCTATAGACATAGGAGGGGGTTTTACAGACCTTTTTGCAATAGATGAGGAAACTGGTGAGGTGTCATGGTCCAAGGATGAGACGACGCCTACCAACTACTCCGACGGCGTCATGAAGGTCTTCTCCAAGTCCGGTGTTGACCCATCAACCGTGTCCAGCCTTCTCCATGGCCAGACCCTGGTCATCAACACCATTATTACCCGGCGGGGAGCGAAAGTCGGTCTCATAACCACAAAGGGCTTTAGGGACGTAATCCTGATAACACGCTCCAACAGACGTGACATATACAATTTAAGGTATAGGAAGCCCACTAGCTTCGTCCCACGTCACCTGATTAGGGAGGTGGATGAGAGGGTTGGATTTGACGGGACAGTTATCAGACCTAGCAGGGATGAGGATGTGGAGGCTGCCACGAGAAGCCTGGTCTCCGATGGTGCTCAGTCCATAGCCATTTGCTACATCAATAGCTACTCCAACCCATCCAACGAGACTAGGTCGAAGGAGGTGGCGGTCAGGACTCTTGAAAAGATGGGTGTAAGACCTTACGTCAGCATCTCCAGCGAGATAACTGGTGAGTGGCGGGAATATGAGAGGACGAGTACAACAGTTCTGAATGCCTATGTCCACCCACAGATGGACAACTACCTGCGGAACCTAGAGGAGATACTGCGGAAGAGGGGGGTTAGGGGAGAGCTCTTCATGATGCTCTCCAGCGGTGGCGTATCAACTTTCAGATATGCGGCTGATTACCCAATCCTCTCCATCGAGTCGGGACCGGCTGCCGGTGTTGTGGGGGCTATCTCGATAGGTGAGCTCATTGGAATAAAGAATATCATAGCTTTGGATGGTGGGAGCACAACCACCAAGGCGAGTCTTGTGGAGGGTTTGATGCCGAGAGTGTTGACAGACTACTATGTGGAGAGGGATCAGTTTAACGCCGGATATCCTGTGAAGGCTCCAGTTATAGATATCGTTGAGGTGGGTAACGGCGGCGGTAGCATAGCTTGGATTGATGAGGCTGGGAGTCTGAAGGTTGGGCCCTTCAGTGTAGGCGCTGAACCGGGGCCAGCGTGTTATGGAAGGGGAGGTGAGAAGCCCACCCTTACAGACGCTTATCTCATCACGGGGATCCTCAATCCCAACTACTTCCTCGGCGGCGAGCTTAAGCTGGATGTCCAACTAGCTGAGAGGGCCATGGGATATGTGGCTGAGCGTCTTGGGATGACTGTGGAGGAGGCGGCCTTCGGTGTTGTGAGGCTGGGAAACAATAATGCATCACAGGTGATTAGACGGATATCAATAGAGAGGGGTTACGACCCGAGGGATTTCACGCTGGTGGCGTTCGGAGGCTCGGGACCAATGTTCGCATCATTCATAGCCGAAGAGCTGGAGATAGGAAGCGCAGTCATACCATCCATACCGCCTGGAGTCTTCTCAGCATGGGGCCTCTTGATGACCGATCTCAGACACGACTTCGTCAAAACCTCTATAACGAGGCTGGACCACCCACAGGCAGTGGAGAAGATAGCCAACACATACCATGACCTCGAGGCTAAAGCGAGGGCAACAATACCGCATAAGGGTAAGAGTAAGGGCGACGTAGTCCTGGCTAGGTATGCGGACATGAGGTATTATGGGCAGGAACACGTCCTGAAGGTTGGAGTGCCTGAAGGCGAGCTGGACAGGATGCTGGTGGGAGAGATTGAGAAACGATTCCACGAAAGCCACTACAGACACTACTCATTCAGGCTTGACAGCCCAACCGAGATAGTGAACTACCATGTAGTTGCACTCCTCAAGGTTAGGAAGCCCATCCTAAAGGCCCTACCACTGCAGGGCAGGTCCGTGGCCGAAGCCTTCAAGGAAGAGAGGGAGGCTTACCTCGATTCTGGGAAGGGCTGGATCAAGGTGGAAGTTTACGAGCGGAGCCTGCTGCCAGCAGGTGCAACCCTCAAGGGGCCACTGATAATAGAGGACCCCACATCCACAGCCATCATACTCCAAGGCCAGAAAATGTCTGTGGACCAGTTTGGTAATCTGCATGTGAGAAAGGGAGGTGAATGAAATGCCTGACCTAGTTGAGATGGAGATAGTGAGAAACTCCCTGATAGCGATAGCGGAGGAGATGTTTACAGTAACTGCTAAGACATCCAAGAGCCCTATAATATACGATGTACTAGACTTCTCCACAGGCCTCACAGACGCGGACGGAGACGTGGTCTCACAGGCAACAGGGATACCTCTCTTCATAGGGATGCTTGATTTCAACGCTAAGGCACCGCTGGCAAAGTTTGGAAGAGGCGGGCTACAGCCCGGCGATGTAATCATAGTCAACGACCCATACATTTCAGGCACACATCTCAACGACGTGGCAATCGTGGCGCCGTTCTTCCACAAGGATGAGCTGCTGGCCATCGGCGTCAACAAGGGCCACTACTATGACATAGGTGGAATGGTCTTCGGAAGCTGGGGTCCAAAGGGTTCGGAGGTCTATCAAGAGGGGATACTCATACCGCCGGTAAAGCTGTATGAAGAGAATGAGCTAAACAGGGATGTTCTCGACCTTCTCCTTGAAAACAGCCGACTCCCACCATACGTCTTGGGCGATATCGAGGCCCAAACCGCCTCCATGAAGCTAGCAGAGAAGAGGCTCCAGACCCTAGTATCCAAGTACGGCTTAGACACCGTTAAAGCCACCATGGAGAAAATACAGCGGGACGGTGAGGCTGTGGCATGGAACCGCATAAAGACACTGCCCAAGGGCCTGTTCAGAGCTGAGGACTACTATGACGACAGCGGAGTGGCCGAGGACCCCATGAAGCTCACTGTCAAGGTGGAGATAGGTGATGAGAAGTTTGATGTTGACCTTTCAGGCAACCCACCAGCCGTACGCGCTGCCATCAACACCACATACCCAGCGACCGTGGCTGCTGTGAGAATAGTATACGCGGCTGTGCTAGACCCTCATATGAGATATTGTCAAGGATTTGTCAAGCCCTTGAAAATAACCATACCAGAAAACACTATCTTCAACGCCAAGAAGCCCTATCCCGTGGGGATTTACTGGGAGACAATGACCTACGCGGCTGACCTCGTATGGAAGGCTCTGGCACCACATATACCAGACCGCCTGACCGCTGGCCACTTCCTCAGCGTAGTGGCTGAGACGATAGCAGGCATCAACCCTAGGAACAACGAGGCTTTTGCGCTGGTGGAGCCCAACCCCGGTGGATGGGGTGCGGGATATGATAAGGACGGCGAGAGTGCCTTGGTCTCTTTCGCTGACGGCGAGACATTCATCACCTCTGTTGAGGTCATAGAGCAGAGATATCCCATAATAGTGGAGAGATACCAGCTCAACACAGAGGATGGAGTGGGTCATGGCAAGTTTAGGGGAGGATTCGGCATAGTCAAGGACTATAGGCTTCTAGCCGACGCAGAGTTCACAACGGCTGTCAACCGCTCCAAGTTTCCGCCGTGGGGCGTTGCTGGAGGTCTTTCCGGAACGTACAATTACATGGTAATCGTTAGGTCTGATGGGGGCCAGAGCCGTGTGAGGAAGGTATCTGGTGAGCGTCTCAAGGCTGGCGACCTCGTGAGCATAAGAACCGCGGGTGGCGGTGGATGGGGTGATCCTAGGGAGAGAGATCCTGAGAAGGTGCGTGAGGATGTGAGAGAGGGCTACATCACGGTGGAGGAGGCTAGGAGAATATACGGAGTTGTGTTGAGGGAGAACTTTGAGATAGACTGGGAGGGAACTAGAAAAGAGAGGGGGAATGTCTAGTCAGATACTGTCAAGTTTTACTTAAGCTTTTGTGGATAGGCCTATGGCCTTGTTTGTCTGGCTGGGGTTATGCATGTCTTTGATTATCTGGTTGGTTATGTGTCTGGGCTTTTCAGGCTCCATAACTATAGTCCCTTTGAGAAGGTTTATGCCTCTATCCTATTTATTGCTGGGCTGAGCCTTGGTGAGAGGTATTGTCTAACCCATGCTTCTAGGGAGAGTGTTAGTATCCTAAACGCGTTGACATTCCTCATGGGGGTCCTAGAAGTATGCGATGGTAAGCCAGTAATAGTAGTAGATAGAGGCCCGTGGTATCAATGAGCTTTGGAGAGGCTTGGAATAGAATACTTCCAAGCGAGGAATAGGATAGAGAGATGGTTTAGGGAGCTGAAGGACAGGACCAGAAGATTCCACAACAACATAAACTCCAAGACAGTAAAGAGTATAGAGGAGATAGCAGCAGGAATAGCCCTAATACATAACCTACTCCTCAGAACCCAAACAAGAGAAGGAGGCGTAATACCTAGTTGACAGTACCAACGCCATGAAACCCAAGGGCTATATAGCTAGGAACCCTATTTATAGATGGGGTGATCTCCGCATTCATGGAAAACCCACCAACACCCACCTTGGATCAGGAGCACCTTGAGAAGAGGGTGTTGAAGATTTCCCCCGGCTGGGTTTTGAGTGGGTTGCTGGTGGGTCTTGTGGCTGCATTTCTCTATTTTCCACCTGCTCTGGTGAATGAGGCACCCTTCCACGATGACAAGGCCTACATAAACAACGCCCTCATAGCCAGCGGTAGAATAGCGCCTGAGATGGCTATCGGGCCCTACGCCGAGGAGAGGCCGCCCCTCTTCTGGTGGCTCATTACAGGATTATTTCTCTTGGGCGCGCCCAACGAGTCTGTGAGATGGATCTCACCCCTCACAGCCACCCTAGGCGTGGTGGGTGTCTACCTTTTGGCCAGCAGACTTTTCAACGACTTCAGAGTTGGGCTTCTCTCAGGAGCCTTCATATCTGTCTCCGACTTCTATGTCTTGACAACATCCTACATCCTCACAGATAGCATTGGCTCAATACTGGCCGTGCTTGCGATACTTTCTTTCAGCCTCGGCCTGCGGGACGGCGTATTCATGTGGCTTGCAGGCCCCCTCACAGCCATCTCCATAATAGCAAGAGACCAGAATCTACTCATAATCCCAGTAATCATCATATCCCTCGTATTGGTCTCGAGACTCGGCCTAAAGCGTAAGGTCCTACTCCTCGCAGCCATCGCCCTAGCCCTCTCGCCAGCCATCGCACTAACGCAGGATAGGATGCTCCAGATAGTTTCAGACATCATAACACCAATACTCAAAGACCCGGCCTACATCTACATACTAGCCTCATTCCTAGCCCTGTCTACCATGATAGTGTATAAGGTGGCGGAGCAGAAGAACCTAATCTCGGGGAGGACCAACGTGGGGGAGAGGATATTCGACATAGGGCTTGCAGCAGGGCTCGCCCTCCTCCTTCTCCACCCATTCTTCATCGACAACATTAGACTGGGCGACACATTCCAAATAGCTGGGAAGGGCATACTCTCAAGACCTGTGGCGCATAGCATCATGGCCAGAGAATTGGGGGTAGGGGCTGAACTATCCTACATGGAGCGGGTCGCCATATGGACCTCCGAGACCATAAAACTAGCCACGATACCGTTGCTGGCCCTTTCAGCGCTGGGAGCTGTTCTGATCTTGTGGGGGAGGGCTAGGATTGGCAGGCCAGTTGTCCTATGGGGCTTCCTCTCACTCGGCTATGTGATACTCTTCACCCACCTTGAGTATAGGTTTCTGGCCCAGGCCATACCCCCCCTAGCAATCCTAGCTGCATACGCCATAACACGGCTGTGGAAGACCAGCAGGATATTCCCAGCAATTCTCATCCCGCTAACACTCTTCTTCCTCTTCCTGCCACCCCAGCCAAACCTACCAATCCCCGACATTACACAACCCACCGGCATACAGGGTCTGAGCACGCTCCTCTCAGGCAGCCCAAGCGGCGGATGGCTCACTGACTATCTAGCATATCTCAAAACCGTCACTCCAACTAACAGAATAGCCATCAACCCATTAAACCCCATCACCGGCCTAACGGTAATCCCACTCCTTATAGCAACCCTCTACATAGGTGTACGAAGGATAACAATCCCTGAGGAGAAGCCAGATTTTGGTAAAGCTTATTAGCCTTCCACACATCACCAACTAACATGAAAATGGAAAAAGAGAACGGGCGAAAATATACCCGTCGTCAAGCTCTGAGCAGTGCGGCTGCAGCAGGCGCAGTAGTCGGTGTGGGTATAGTGGCTGGGCTGGGCGGCTATTTCGCTGGACAAGCAGCGGGCGGGGGCGTGCAGACCGTAACTCAGAAGGAGACAGTAACCGTGGGCGGCCAAACCGTCACAGTCGGTGGGCAGACTGTAACCGTAACAAACACTGTTACACAACCCACCACAGTGACCTCCACAATCACAGCAGGCCGCACACCCCCAAGAGACAGGATACTGATAGGTGCGTCGTTGAGCCTGACCGGTGGTCTAGCCGGCTTTGGCACCGAGGAGAGGTGGGCTCTTGAGGAGGCTTTCAAGAAGGCAAATGAGGAGGGGGGTGTCTATCTGCTGGGCTACGACCGTAAGCTTCCAGTTGAGTTCATAGTCTACGACTCGAAGAGTGACATACCTACAGTGCTGGCTAATCTTGAAAAGCTGATAAACGTGGATAAGGTAGACCTCCTCATAGGTGAGACCGGCAGCCACATAGGCCTAGCCGTCGCACCAGTGACAGAGCAGAGTAAGGTCCCGATAGTCGGCGTACTGGCCACCACAGAAAAGATATTCATCCCACCAACCTATAGGTATCTCTTCTCCAACTTCCACCTAGCCCGTGACGAGGTTCTAGTGTATTTTGAATATATGAACAGTCTGCCGGCTGGGCAGCGGCCTAGGACTATAGCCATCTGGGAGGAGGCGTCCGACCTAGGAGCAGATAACGCCAACTGGTTTGAAGCCTATGCGAGGCAGTATGGATACGAGGTTGTCCTTAGGGAGAAGTATACGCCGGGTTCTGATCTGACGGCGTTGGTTACGAAGACCAAGGGTCTAAACCCTGATGTGGTGGGCGCCATACCATCACCTCCAGACGCTATAAACATGATGAAAGTCAGTAAGGAGCTGAGGTTCTCACCCAAGATATGGGCCTTCACAAGAGGGACAGCCACGGGAACATTCGGAGCCAACTTGGGCGCAGACGCCGAGTATGTCACAGCCTCATTCGTCTGGCATGAGTCACTTCCTGGAGCAGCTGACCTAGTGAGGAAATATCGGCAGGAGACGAACAGGCCTCCCACACTGCTGGGAATCCACTACTCATCAGGGCAGATAGCGTTGAAGGCCGTTGAGTGGGCGGGTCTCCTTGACCGGGAGAGGATCAGGGATGCCCTGGCCAGTGTACAGTTTGACACAGCCATGGGCAGGGTCAGCTTTGGGCCTGGCGGCAAGATGAACAACACTGACAAGTTCATAATGCTGATGCAGTGGCGTAGTGGTAAGCTTGAGGTCATATGGCCCCGTGACAAGGCCACAGCCGAGCCGGTCTATCCCTTCCCACCGTGGGAGTCTAGGTAACTCCCCACCAACCTTTTTATATCAAGTTACTCCTCTTAACACCCAACGTTCGTATAAAGAGTGTCTCTATGAGGCCTTTGGGCATGAACTTGATTATTAATACCACTATGAGGCCGAAGGTCAGAAGGCTTATCTCGGTTATTGTGAACTGTAGGAGGTAGTAGATGCCTAGGTAGATGAAGGACCCTATGAGCGGGCCGGTGAGGGTTCCCCTACCACCTATCAGAACCATGAATAATGGTATGATCGTCCACTCGATGGAGTATACGTGCTCGGCCGGTATGTAGAGGAGGTTGTAGCCATAGATTCCCCCAACTAGTCCGGTGAAGACACCGCTCAGGGCTAGGGCCAGTACCTTATACTTGAGCGGGTTGACCCCGCTGGCGTTGGCCAAGACTTCATTCTCCCTTATGGATACGAGGGCTAGCTTTAGCCTCGACCGTAGTATGATGTAGGTGGTGATGGATGCTGCGACTAGCAAAGCCGAGACCAAGTAGTAGTTTTCCACCCTCGTCAAACCCTCATACGGTGATACTCTAATCCCATAGGCGTGTATGTTAAGTATTGCAACTTTTATGGCCTCGGCTAGGCTTAGGGTTCCGATTGCGAAGTAGTCTCCCCTCAGTCTTAGTAGGGGGGACATTAACAAGGCCATCCCAACCGCAGCCAATCCACCCGCGGCAACTCCGAGATATGGGTGGACGCCTGAACCTGTTGATATGGCCAAGACATAGGCTCCGATGCCAAAGAAGGCTGCATGTCCTAGGTTGAGCAAGCCCGTGAACCCTCCTACTATGTTCCACGCTAGGGCGAGGGTGGTGTATGTGGCGAAGATGAATGATAAGGTGATTATGAAGTTGTTCCCAGATGCGATTGTGGGTACGCTGAGGAGTATTGCAGCGCCGAGGACTGCCAACGCTGCCCTGACCCTCATACCTCACGTACCCCCCTCTTCCCGAAGAGCCCAGTGGGGCGTGCCAGTAGCAGTGCTATGAGCATGGCGTATGCGACCACGTTCCTCAGCCCCGAGCCTAGGAAGAATGAGCCGTACGTCTCTCCAATGCCCAGCACTAGGCCGCCTGCCATGACTCCCGGAACATTACCTACACCAGAGAGCGCCAATACCACGAAGGACTTTAGGAGGAACTCAGGTCCGAAGGTGGGTTGGAAGCTGAGGAGCATGGCCACAAGTCCTCCTGAGACGCCGGCCAGGCATGTGCTCAGAATGAATGTGAATGTCTGTATGCGTTGGACCGGTATGCCTAGGGTGGAGGCTGACTCGCTGTCTTGGGAGATAGCCCGGATAGCCCTGCCCAAGTGGGTTCTGGTGAGGAATAGATATAGGATGATGAGGGTGGTTATGGAAACAGCGAATGCTAGGAGACGGATTAGGGGGACTACCAGAGGCCCGACACTTATGCTCCCGGCCGTGAGTGGGGTTACGATGCTTCTGGGGTCACCTGTCCATGCTATGAGCATGCTGGCCTGGAGTATGAGCAGCAATCCGAAGCTCGAGACTATGGGTACGTCAAAGCTCTTCGTCAGTCCACGTATGACGAGGGTGTTAACAGCGAATCCCAGCATACCTGAAACTGGGATGGTTAGGAGTATTGTTATGAGTGGGTCGAGTTTGAGAAGTGTGGATATCCAGTATGTTGCGTAGGCTCCGAATATTATGAACTCGCCGTGCGCGATGTTCAGTATGCGCATTACACCAAATATGAGGGCGAGGCCAATCGTGACTAGGGAGTATAGGCCACCGAGTAGTACCGCGCCCACCAATAGCTGGCCGAAGAGGATATCGGCTGCTAGGAACATTACCTCTTCGCCTCGCCGCTCTGCTCAATGTAAAGCCATCTCCTGATGAGGTCTGAAAGCGTTGATGTGAGCTCGCTCTTCCTACCGCCACCCCTCACCTCACCCAGCTCCAGCACATATACGTACTCGGCCAGGGAGAAGCACTGCTGTATATTCTGGTCCACTAGGAAAATCGTCATCGAGAGCCTCCTGAGAGCGTCTATATGGCGGTAGACCTGCTTCACCATAATGGGTGACAGCCCAGCCGAGGGTTCATCCAGTAGGAGGATCTTAGGGCGGGTCATCAGGGCTCTTGCAATCTCTAGCATCCTCTGCTGGCCGCCGCTAAGAGAGCTGGCCCTGTCATTCAGTCTGGAGGCAAGGTCTGGAAATATATCGAGAATCTCAGCCATCGTATCCTTAATGAGCTCAGTGTCTCCCCTAATACGCCACGCACCAAGGAGGAGATTCTCCTCCACGGTTAGCTGTGTGAAGACACTTCTCCTCTGAAGCACTATGGATAGACCACGTCTCACCCTCTCCTCCGGAGGCATACCGTCAAGCCTAACGCCGTCGAGCCATAGCTCACCCCTCTTGGGCTTGAGGAGGCCAGCAATAGTCTTGAGAAGTGTGGACTTGCCCGCTCCGTTGGGACCTATGAGGGCTGTGACAGATTCTTTCTCCACCTTCAGCGAAACATTCCTCAGAATCTCTATGTCTCGGTGATACTCCACGGTTAGGTTCCGTATACTGAGAGACATACCTCACACCCCCAGATAAGCCTCAACAACCTTGCTGGACTGTCTAACTTCATCTGGGTCACCCACCATGAGAACTGAGCCGGCGTTCATGAAGGCCAGCTTATCCACCATCCTAAGTATGGAGGGAATGTCATGACTCACAACAACTATGGTCTTTCCCTGACTCCTCAGCTTATCCACAATCTCGATGATCTTCTCCTTGATTATGGGGTGGATGCCTGCTACAGGCTCGTCCAGCATGAGAATCTGTGGGTCGGGCAGGAGCGCACGAGCTATATCCACCAGCTTCTGCTGTCCTCCAGAGACATTCCCAGCCAGCTCATCGGCCAGATGGTGCGGTAGCCCAACCATCTCCATTATTTTCATGGCCTGCTCCCGCACTCTACCACCCCCACTCCATACGCTTTGGACCATGATATTCTCAAGGACTGTCATGTTGGTGAAGACGTTGGTCACCTGGAAGACTCTTCCCACACCCATGCGGCTGATACGGTGTGGTGGCTGACCATTAACCCTCTTCCCAAATATTTTTACCGAGCCACTCTCCGGCCTATAGTAGCAGTTGATCACGTTGAGCAGGGTCGTCTTACCGGAGCCGTTGGGACCAATTATTCCTAGGCTCTCCCCCCGCATAACACTGAGTTTGCACCTGTCCAAAGCCTTTACTCCGTCGAAGGTTATCGTTACATCTTCCACTTCAATAGCTGTATCACTGGGCATTTCCTACTTCTCAGGCCTCCTCCAAATCCCATACTGGAACATCCGGTCTATGTTGGTCCGTATCACCTCCCCCTCATACTCCTTATGCTTCATAGGCATCCTGTTCATCCAGAGGTTCTTCGGATACAGTGGCCTCTCATATATTAGACGAATTATCTCGGTGCGCAGGTCCTTCATCCAGTTGGCCCAGAGTGAGCGGGAGCGAAAATCCCTCAGCGCATTAATGTCTATAACACCGGCGCAGTAGGATGAGCCTGCTCCATACTCATGCTTTCCCACGATCCGCCCCTTATAATCCACTATCATTGATTTGCCGCCGAACGTGTCTATTGGGACAGGCGAGTCCGTGGTTAGGTAGTAGGTTCCTGTGTTAGGTGCCACTATGTAGATGTTGTTGTCAAGCGCCCGTGCTCTATTCTGAATCTCCCAAAACTCGTTCTGGGTATGTGGATGTGGATAGCTTGGCCTATAGACAACCTCAGCGCCGTTCATAGCCAGTCCCCTGATATACTCCGGATATGACCCCTCGTTGGCCAGTGCGCATCCCAGAACACCTATTTCCGTCTCCACCACTGGGAAGAAAGCTTGGAGGCTCAGGCCGTTGATACGTATCCACTCGTCGTAGATATCGTGGGGACATATGGAGTGCTCCACCGGGAAGAGCGGCGAGTTCTTGTAGTGTCTGAGAATTATGTGGCCTTGGGGATCTATGATGAATGCGTTGTTGAAGAACCTATTGGGGAATCTTTCGTCAGTGGCCTTAGCCTGAGCTATCACATAAGCCCTATACTGTTTCGCAATCTCTCCCAGCCTGTCAGTCTCCTCACCCGGTATATCAATAGCTATGTTGAGTGCATATTCCACATGATCCATGTCGAAAACCTCGTCGGTGAAGCCCTGAAGTGCCCCCTCGGGTATGGCTATCAGCTTGACGGGCAGGTCTAGACTGCTGAGCCAAGATGCTGCCGCCACAACCTCGTGGAGATGCTCTATATTCTTAATTATTTCCTTTCTCTTCCTCACACCCCATACTGTTGATGAAATACCGACTGCGGTGTAGGGCTCCATGGCTGGGTTATGCCCTAACAAGACAGCTTATAAGAGTTTTACAGACTTGTCGTTTTCTGTCTCAGCTTTGAGTGCTTATGAAAGCTTGGTCAACGTCGCTCTGGCGCGGCTTCTTGAGAGAGCAGGCTTCAGGGAGAGGGCTTGAGAGGAGTTGCATGGATAGGCGCAGCATGGACGTAAACCGTCGTATGTAGTGGATAAAGAATAGGGTTCGGCTGGAGGCCACACCAGCAAGAACAGCATTTAAGAACCCATAAGAGAGAGAAATGCGGCAACATCCTTCGCCCTATCCAGCATCCATCGGAGATCTGCCGTCAAATTCCTAAGAATCTTCGGCGGGACATCTCCCTTATGGGCTTCGGCTGCGGCAGGACATTGCTGTCAAAGTTCCTCAGAGCATGATAGTTCACGCTATCGAGCCACCATTTGTAGGTAGCTGGGTCTATCCAGTAGAACTCCTCAGACAACCCGCATCACTTTCATCAGCAGCGGCACTAGGTATCTGGCGGCAACCAGCGCTATTATACCCTGTAGGAGAAGGCTGTCGCAGATGCCATCACATTTATGGCGGCGTCGGATAATCCATAGGAACGTCATGAAGGCCGTCGTTGCTATGAAGCTGTCGTCGTCGCCGAAGAGCATAGCCACCCCCTCTATCAGGGTTCACTCCCCTCCTTCCAATGGCCCATGGCCTTGCCGGGAGAGCTGGGCCATGTCTCCCCGCACCCTGCCCAATTACAGGCGTCAAGTCCCGGGTGCAGGACTCCCCGTTATACCCGGGGCGGGTCCTAGCCACATCCTGTTGTGACATGGCCTTCCCGGGAGGCCTAGGCCGCTGGAAAGACTCCCCGACAGGAGGAATAACCCCCTCCAGCCGGAGAGATATCTCTCCAGCGGAAGGGCTTCCTATCGGGGCAAAAGGGGGTGTTTGGTTGTCAGAAATCTAGTGGGTTTCTTATGCTTCTTGGGCATAGCTCTCCGTTTTTTATACATAGTCCTAGGTTTTTCATTGTCTGGCAGTTAGGTCTTAGCTTTGGGCGTGTTTAAGGCCTTTCGTAGAGAGGAGCCATGTAGCTGTTTGGAATTGGGTTATGAAGATGAGGTTAAATGTGGTGGATGTAACTGGGAGGTTACAAGGTTATATGTCCTGGCAGATACGGAAGAAGAGGCGGTAGAGCTGGTCAGAATGGGGGAGGCCGGACTCTGGAGAATGTTTCTCAGAAATGCTAGTGGAGAATGGCTGGGAAATATCCATAAAGAGATAATAAGCTTATAACATTTAAGCAGTGGATGTACCCCCTTCACAGGCATGAGTGGGGTGAGATTCTTCAACCGGCCTGCCGAGACAATGGCGAGGGATGAGATTAGGAGGGGTCAGGAGAAGCGGCTGAGACACACCGTTGCACGGGCTTATGAGCGTGTTCCATTCTACCGAAAGAAGTTGGATGAGTGTGGTGTTAGACCAGACGATATCAGGAGTCTCGAGGACCTGAGACGCTTGCCCTTCACCACCAAGGATGAGCTGAGGAGCCTATACCCATACGGCATCTTAGCAGTTCCAAGAACCGAGATTCTTGAGATTCATGCCACATCCGGGACAACCGGCACACCAACCCTCGGCTTCTACACCGCCGCAGACCTTGAGACTTGGGGTGAGGTCGTGGCGAGGTCCCTAGCCATGTCGGGCCTCATGAGGGGTGACGTGTTTCAGATAACCCCCAGTTTCGGCATGTTCACAGGAGGGTTCGGCTTTTTCTACGGTGCTAGGAAGATCGGGGCCATGATAATACCTGCGGGGGCGGGGTTCAGCAAGCGGCAGATACAGTATATGATGGATTTAGGCACCACGATGGTTTGCGCTGTTGTCTCTTACATCCTAAGGCTCACCGAGACAGCGTATGAGATGGGCGTGGACCCGGCCAAGGACACCAAGGTTAGGAAAGGTGTCTTCGGCTCAGAGATATGGACCGGTGAAATGAAGCGGAAGATATCGGAGGCTTGGGACATGGATGTTTACGACATTTATGGGTTCACTGAGCTATGCGGTCCAGGCGTAGCCAACGACTGCCACATTCATGACGGGCTGCATGTGTGGGAGGACCATTTCCTCATGGAGGTTGTGGACCCCAACACGGGTGAGAATGTTGGGCCAGAGGAGAGGGGTGAGCTTGTCTTCACAACCCTCACCAAGGAGGCTGCACCTCTGATTAGGTATAGGTGTAGGGACATATCCTATATCTACGACTCGGTGACATGTGACTGCGGTAGAACCCATCGTAGGCTCGGATGGATAAGTGGAAGGATAGACGACATGATAAAGGTCTCGGGAGTGGCAGTATGGCCTAGCCAAGTGGAGACTGTACTGCTGAGGCATCCCGAAGCGGGCACGGAGTATCAGATAATACTCACAAGGCAGGCTGGGCTTGACAGGATGAAGGTTGTTGTGGAGACCAAGGAGAAGATGAGCACCGCCCAAGCCGAGCTGCTGGCCAAGAGGCTAGCGGATGACCTGCGGAACACCATCTCGTCCGGTGTTGAGGTCGAGTTGGCCGAGCCCATGACCCTGCCGAGGCAGGAGGTGGGGAAGGCCAAACGTGTTATTGATAAGCGGGGTGGGTAGGTAATGCTTCTCCTCACAAACAGCAGTCTGAGGGATTGGCTGACTATGGATAGGGCTGTGGGGATTGTTGAGGAATTTTACATAGGCTTCAACCCAGGTGAATATGTCATGCCCAAGCGTGAGATGCTTCAGATACCTGAGCTGGACGCTGTATATGTTCTCATGCCATCATACTCAAAGCAGGTGGGCATATACACCCTAAAGCTCATCAACGAGTACAGGAGAAACCCCCAGCTTCACGGCCTTAACGTGGCCAGCGGAGTGATACTAGCCTTCAACCTCTCTACAGGCGAGCTGGTGGGTATGATGGACTCGGTCTACCCAACGGCTGTGAGGACTGGCGCTATAGGAGGTGTGGCGGCCAAGTATATGTCACGGGCCGACAGCAGGACTGTGGGGTTGCTGGGAAGCGGTAACCAGGCTTGGACTCAGCTGGAGGCTGTGAAAGCGGTTAGGGCGGTGGAGAGGGTGAGGGTGTTCAGCCCCAACAGGCAGAACCGGGAGAGATTGGCGTCCCGAGCATCATCCAGTCTAGGACTTGATGTGACTGCGGTGAACTCGGCCAGGGATGCGGTTGAGGATGCTGACATAGTCATAACAGCCACTAACTCAGCCGAGCCAGTATTGTCGGGGACATGGCTTGGGGATGGCGCCCATATCACGAGTCTTGGAGCATTAGCTACTAGGCGGGAGTTGGATGAGATGACTTTCAGACGGTGTTCCAAAGTGGCTGCGGATTTCAAGGAGTCCGTCCTACGGGAGGCTGGGGACATTATTCACGCGCTGGATGCTGGCATACTTAGGGCTGAGGATGTGATGGAGCTTCACGAGGTGGTGAAGCGTGGGCGGAGTATCAGGGATGACCTGTCGGAGATAACGCTTCTCAAGTCTGTAGGATTCGCTTCGCTCGACCTATATTTCGCCTCCCAGCTCTTCAGGACAGCTGCGGAGAAGGGGTTGGGGACGGAGATACGGCTAGAATGACTTCGGTAGACGTAGGCCCTTCTCACCTATGTAGGCTAGGGCGAGCTCTTGGGTGATGGGCCCCACCCTAAGCATCAGCATATCCCTGAACACTCTCTCCAAATCCCATTCCCTGAGATAACCATATCCACCCAAAACCTGCAGAGAGTGTTCCAGAGTCTTCAGGACAACCTCGGTGGCATAGTATTTGGCCATACAAGCTATCACATCAACTCTCTCACCACTGTCAAACCTCCTAGCCGCATCGAGGCAGAGCAGTCGGGCGGCCTCGACCTTCACATAATCCTCAGCCAGCGGAAATTGAACTCCCTGATTGGCTCCAATAGGTCTTCCGAAGACCTTCCTCTCACATGCATACTTTATGCCCCGCTCCAACGCGAACTGTGCAGAGCCTATGGCCAAGGCTGCATAGACAATCCTATCGGCGTTCAATGCGCTTACAAGGACCTTCCAACCACCGTCCACAGGTCCCACCACATCCTCCTCTCGCACATGGACATCCTCTAGAATCAACTCGCAGGTGGTGACGTAGTTTGTCCCCAGCTTATCCAAAGCTCTGTATGAGAGACCGCCGGACTTGGTGTCCACCAGAAAGAGGGTGAGACCCATGCTCTTTTTCTCCACTATATCCACCGGCGTTGTCCTAGCCAGAAGCAGCAGATGTGTAGCCCTGTCCACGTTGTTGACGAACATCTTGCTACCCCTAATCACGTAGAACCCGCCCTCCCTCCTCGCTACTGTCCTTATGGAAAGGGCGTCAGAGCCGGAGTCTCTCTCGGTCACTGAGAGCCCTATGACAGCCGAGCCTGAGGAGAGCAGGGGAAGAAGCTCCCTCTTCTGTAGGTCGCTACCCCACCCCAGCAACACTAGGGAAGACATGGCGTTGGTGAGCAGCGGGTATAGGCCTGTGGAGAACCCCCGAGAGGACAGGTGGATGACAATATCACACAAGCTCGCCAGCCCGAGACCCAAACCGCCATATTCGGCCGGGATAAGGGCTCCCGGCAGCCTCATCCCAGCAACATCACGCCAGAACTCTTCTGGAAAAATCTTCCTTCCATCCCTTTCCCGCCAATACTCTGGCCCATATTTGGTGATTAGTGGTTCCAAGTCTATGTGCATGGCTGTGCTGTGGGGTAGAGCTATATAAGAGGTGGGTTTTTAACTAGGTGGGAGGCGAAAAAGCCGTTAGGGCATGGGTGATTGTTCCGCCGATATCTACGATGCATATCTTCCAGCTTACTGGGACGGGGTTGCCCGCAGCTCATTCCACCTCAGACAGGATAAGCCAACAATAACTGACATCTACTACCGCCACATAGTCCTATCACTCATCAACCAGCTCATATCCCACAAGCCTCATAGAATACTCAAGCTGGACGCTTACAACGAAGCCACCCAAACACAGTATGGCTACCACATGATACAGGACGGTCAAGATCTCATCCTCGTGGACATATCTGTAGGAATAGCTCGGAGAGCTGCGGAGAGGGCTGCAGAGAAGAATGTCTACAATCAGACACATATCATAGTGGGAGACTTTCGCAGACTTCCACTACGCAATGGGTGTGTTGATATGTCATGCAGCTTCGGCAGTATAGAGCATGTCCCGGAGTATGTCAGGGCTTTCTACGAGCAGGTGCGAGTGGTCAGGATTGGAGGCGATGTCTTGGTGGGAGTCCCTAACATGGCCAACCTCTCGTTGAGGGTCCTATCCACAAAGATACTCCACTTGATAGGACTAATGAGGAAGATGACGAACCCAGAGAAACACTTTCTCAAACCACAGCTCATAGCCATCGCCGAGAAGTTCGGCCTATCCGACATCATCTTCTCAGGCTACCACCTCTTCCCCAAACAGCTGAGGTGGCTGGATCTATGGATGGAATCTACTGGGAGAAACCCACTGCCTAGGAGCCGCCTATTTCGGTGGCTTCTGAAGACCTTCACGGCACTGGAGATGGCACATCCATCCACTAGGAATTTAGCTGAGATGATAGTTGTGAAGGGTGTCAGGAGAGTGGGACGGGGTAGAGAGCAGCGAAGTTTATCATGTGGAGTAGCAAGTATAAGGCTGTGATACCCTTCCACTTGACTGACTTGGTGCCCCTCTCCTCGTAAAGCCTCCTACTCAGGTAGAGAGATATTGCAATGACTACGGCCGGAAGTATAGTGAGTATGTAGAAGAGGTATATCAACCCCCTGAAGACCATGTTCACAACGGCCCACCCCAGAAGGCCTCCAAACCAGTAGAAGAAGGCGAGTCTTGCCGGTGCATAATGCTTTGAAAGCCATAACATGTAGAGCATGATGGGCACCATGAATGCCAAAACCGTCCAGCTGACTTGGATGATGTATGAGTATCTCAGCCCCGCTGTGAGAAGGGGGCCAGTCACAACCTTGGATGGCTCTATATTGTATCCGGGAACTATGCCCACAGCCCTTGTCACGGGATAGTTGAAGAACCACTGCCATATCTCGCTCCGGCCCACTGCGGTGGGGTTGGTGATACTTAGCCTCGAAAGCATCACTAGGATACGCTCAACTAGATTGGATGAGGTGGGGACAAGGATAATCCACTCCAGCACATACCACAGTGCAGCCACCGAGATTGTGGTTGCTGCCATGAGGAGCGATACAGTTCTCCAGTCATACCACCTGAGCAATCCCCCCGCCTTCTTCCTAGACTTTCCCACAGTTCTCACACCTGAGCAGAGAAGTAGCGGCACTATTACCACAAGCGCAGACTCCTTCGAGAGAAAAGATAGGGCGAAGAGGGGTGCCGATAGTATCTTCCGATGTAACCTCTCATCGATAAGGAAGTAGGCTCCGGCTAGTAGGAAGACCAGCATGAATATGTCTATGCGTGCTACCCTAGAGAAGTAGAAGGTGAGGGTTTCGAATGAAAAGAGAAAGGTGGCTATGACCGGAGCGTAGCCCAACTCCTTCCTATCATAGATGAGCCGGTTCACCAGAAGATAGAAGACTGGTATGGCCGCAGTGCCCGCCACAACTGACATGACACGCCAGCCGAGGGGGCTATCCCCAAACATCAGCATGCTAGCTGCAATAAACATCTTGCCTAGGGGAGGATGACCTCTCCTAGGATCTATAGGTAGCCCCTGCTCATTCTGACCCAAAATACTCCGTGCATCGGGGACATAGTAGACTTCATCACCTATCTGCCGGTCAGGAATGTCCAGCCTGTAGAGTCTGACGAGCAATGAGAAAAAAGTTAGTGCTATAATGAATGTAGTGCGTCTATTCATCGGCAGTGAGTCTTCTAAACGTCTCCTAAAAGCCTTTAACAACAGCGGTGGAGACTGTCAAGTTAGGGTTGTGTAGGTTTATCTTTTAACTGGTTTTGTTAAGAGGTCTGTTCTTTTACAGATTTATCCATTTATAAACAATTCTAGAGTAAAGGTAATACCATCATATCAGAAGAAAATATCAGTCAGACCTTAACTTGACAGTACCCAGCGGTGGCAGATAACTCTTATTATCAACACACTACATGTGTTACTAGACCCTGCCTACTGGATTATGTTGAAGCACTCCCAGTGGTATAGCAGATATAAGCTAAGGCAAATTCGATCCAAGAGGACCTAGAAGTCTCTTGAAATACTTACGAAGAAGTTCAGTTCTACAAATAGGTCTAATACGTACAGTAAATGGGCTGAAACCCTGAAATTCCGACATCTGTTGACCCCGCGAAATGTCTGAGACTACATACATCAGGATGTTCAGGTGAGCCCGTGACCATATTTGAGACAAAAGGGTCTGCAGTGTATTGGAAGGCCCTTTATCTTAGTCGGTTATGGGCCTATGAAGTTGGGCCGGGAAACAGGATGATGGGGACTCTTCCGGCAACGCCAGCTAGCGGTATCAACTTCTTCATAGGCGGCGTCAACCTTTTTGCAGGAATAAAGAAGAGAGTCATGGACTTGTCTGAGGGGAGTAGGGTCAATTTTGAGAGGATCATTGTGTACATGTCAAAGGTCCTAATTGCACAGTCATCTGGCATAGTGGCTTTGATAAGAACTGGAGAGGAAAAGGGGTTAAAAATATCTATAGAGACGGTGGTAAGTACAGGCGCCGTTCTTACACCGAGAACCCGTAAGCTCATAAAAACGCCTTCGGCAGACTTAACCTTTTTATGACCGGTAGCCTAGCGGTTTAACGGAACTGTCTTGGATGACTTGGTGTCTGTGGTGGACAGGATTGTCACAGTTGACTATGGGGGCAGGGGTGTGGTATCCAAGCTGTATGAGGCTGCATATAAGGTGGCTGGAGGACCTCTATGCCTCACGGCGGCCAAGGCTCTCCATAAAAGAGTTTCTGACGGTGGTACAGTTTTGATCGCAACGGGTTTCAGAATTCTGAGGTACGGAGGGGCCTATGAGGTGGACGGGCTCGTATCGTCCAGCATACTAGCACGTGTCCTTTCAGAAGATTTCGGCGCAAAGGTGGGTATGGTGGTGGACGAGGGGTTCGGCCCTATCATCGGAGCCTTGGTGAGGGGGGCAGGTGCCACACCTGAGATACTGGAGCTTCCCATAGATAGGGACAGGGGCGGGAAGGTGTTTTCAAGGTTCTTGGATATGCTCTCGCCCTCGATCATGGTTGCTGTCGAGAGGCCGGGAGCCAATTTGAAAGGTGTATACCATAACTCGAGGGGGCAAGACATCTCACATCTCCACGCCCAGACTGACATTTTCCTAGAGAGGCTTAGGGCTGCGGATGTACCGCTGATAGCTGTGGGAGATGGTGGTAATGAGGCTGGGATGGCTGTGGTTAGGAGTGCTGTGGAAGACTTTGTCCCATATGGAAGGGTGTGTCAGTGTGGCTGTGGTGGCGGAATAGCTTCCACCACCGGATGCGACTATCCGGTCATCTCCTCAGTCTCAGACTTGGGAGTGTACGGGGTTCTAACCCACCTACTAACCCCTGATAAAATGTCATGGGTAGAGACTGCGATGGAGAGGGTGCTGGTGAGGGCTCTGGAGATGGGGTGTGTGGATGCTATCCACGGCCCAAGCTTCATCGGTGTAGACGGTGTTGATATTTACTCGCTTAAGGCTGTGCTCGGCCTCTTGCGAAGAGCGGCAGAGGAGTTTTATCCGCAGTGATGCTCCACGGCCATGACATAGCTGCCGTAAGGTGTCTCCAAAGTCATAGCTGACTCATAGAGGCTTTTCCCAGTCTTCCTCCTCAGAAGCTCCGCAAGTTTATACGCTACTTCAGCCTCTAGCTCCAGAATAGTGGGTGTGGGGTTCAGCCTCTCAAACTCCGCCTGATACGAATCCACTGAGCTTTTCACCCTACACTCCAGCAGAGCATTCCTCAGTCCCGGAAAATCATCCACCTCAGACTCGGTGAGAATCGTATCAGCCTCCAACCTCTTCACATGGATTAGCTTAACTCTCACACTCGGGCCTGCTTGTGAGATGTATCGCCTCTCCATGACTAATATCCACCCCGATGGCGCAGGAAGCCAGCCACCCCCTGGAATGCACGCTTAAACATCTCACCCTCCTCATGCTCAGGAGAGATCAGCTCCACCTTGGCCCCAACATTCCCAGCCTCGGAAATAAGCACGTCTATCAGCAGCTCCGACTGTGCAAGCGTGAGGGTCTGGTTTTGGCATTTGGGGCACTTCTCACCAAGCCTCTTAGGAACCTCACTCTGAAACTCCTCCTGGGAGAAGGTGGACCTCTCCACATATCCGCAGTTCTGACACCTTATAGTGGCCTCGACCCTGTCAAGCCCCTCAGATATCAGCAGCAACTCCACCATGTTCTTGGATAGGGCCTCACGGACTTGCTTCTCCCCATAGACGGCTCCGCTGTCCTCCCTAGAGACCTCCGACATCAGCCTTTGGATAAGCTTCTGCTCCTCCACCATCCTAATCTCACGGAGGTAGTCAGCCGACTTGGCCACAGCCTCTCTAACACCGCTCTCTCCCGAGTAGGAGGTGTCCACTAGATGAATCTTATCCCTGAGGGTGTAGTGGAGATACTCTCCTTGAGCGAACTCCTCCTTAGTAGGCCCGGGCCCAGCTATTATCACACCCTTGATGCCTGGATACTGGAGGAAGAGCTCGTTAGCCTTATCGCCTATCCTCTTATAATACTCGTTCAGCGTCATCTCACGGAGCCTTTCAAAACGTCTAGCCGACTGACCACCTGCATGATGCTTGCCCGGAACGCCTGAGGTATAGGTCTTGAGCTGAGAGATGTTCCTACCCTTCACCACAGCTACAGCCGCCTCCTCATTATCTATCGCAATAACCCCGTACACAGCCTTCTCCTTCAGAAGCTCCTTAAGCCCCTCCACATGAAACCTACTGTCACATCGGTAGAGGAAGGTGGTTATAGGCTCGGGAGGTATGAGATGGTAGACCTCTACCTTCTCTGTCTGGGGCCCGTTTTGGGGTATGGCTCCACTGAAAATGACTAGGCCGGTTGGGCCGGGCTTGTCGAAGAGCTTGAGCCTTTGTATGGCACTCTCAATAGCGTCCTGAACATTCTTCCTGGTTTGCTTCGACTTTATGTTGGATGCGGTTGAGTACTCCTGCCTCAGGTAGTTGATTACGTCTGAGATGGGTCTGTCGGGTGGTATGTATAGTGTGACAAGCTCGGTCCCACGTCCCTGAAGTTTCTCAATAGATTCGAGCATGCGTCTGAAACGGTAAATTGCGACAGAGTCCTTCTCAGATATGCCCATCGCTAACACCTCCAAGACAGAATCTTCACGATGTGGTGGGTATCCTGCCCAAAGACCGGCACATCACCTTCTCTAGTCTAGGTAAAAAAGATTTAGGGCGTCCAACAATTCTGAGACTGGATGAATACATAAAATTAGGGCCGTAGGTCGGTCATAAGGCGCTTGATGCAGCCCCAAGCGGCAGAACATGAGGGGGTACCGTGGCACAGTCTCACGGTTGAGGAATCTCTCTCAAGACTGGGCAGCGGCTACAACGGCCTCGCCACGGAAGAGGCTAGGAGAAGGCTGGCCCAATACGGGCCCAACCAGATTGAGCGGCTGTCCAGACCATCACCCGTCAGAATTTTCCTCAAGCAGTTCGCCAACATTCTGATGGGGCTGCTGATTGTTGCGGTTTTTATATCGGGTTTTCTAGGCGAGGTTGTTGACTCCGTCGTAATCGGCATCATCGTCTTTTTTGTGGCTGTAATCGGCTTCGTACAGGAGTATAAGGCTGAAAAGACGCTGGAATCCCTTAAGCGGATGCTGACACCAACCACTACAGTGGTGAGGGATGGTCGTGAAGCAGAAGTGATGATAAGGGAGATTGTCCCAGGTGATGTGGTTGTTCTTTCGGCCGGGTCTAAGGTGCCTGCAGATATGAGGCTTATAGAGGCTGTCAACCTTCAGGTGGATGAGGCACCCCTCACAGGTGAGTCTGTCCCCGTTGCCAAATCAACACACCCCCAGCCTGAGAAGACTCCTCTACATGATAGGGTCAACATAGCCTTCGCCGGCACAACAGTCACCTACGGCAGGGGAATAGGGCTAGTATACGCCACGGGTCAGAGGACCGAGTTCGGTAAGATAGCCACCGAGGCCACTGCTGTAGTTGAGGAGAAGACACCGCTGGAGGCTAGGATGGATGAGATAGGAAGGCGGTTTGCCCTCCTAGCCATCGTGATAATAGCGGCAATAATCTTGACAGAGCTTGTGGGTGAGCTTCTGGCTGGCTCGATTTCATTCACATTTCTGGTCGAGGTGCTTCTCTTCGCAGTTGCCGTGGCTGTGGCGGTTGTTCCTGAGGCGCTACCCGGAATCGTGACAGCCACTCTGGCCATTGGTATGGGTATAATGGCTAGGAGGAACGCATTAGTGAGGAGGATGCCCGCCGTCGAGACCCTAGGCTCCACCCAAGTCATATGTTTTGACAAGACTGGTACACTCACCCTCAACCAGATGACCGTGAGGAAGGTATATCTCAACGGACGCATCCTAGATGTCTCGGGCTTAGACGCTGGACCTGGTGTCAGGCTTCTCGTAAGGGCTGGATTGCTCTGTAACGATGCCTCTCTGGCCGATGTTGATGGGAGGCGCACCATACGTGGAGACCCCACAGAGGGTGCTCTCCTCATATTTGCGGAGGAGTTGAAAGTAGTCGTTGATGATGAGCGTAAGGCCTATCCACGTGTCTACGAGGTGCCATTCACATCTGAGAGAAAGCTGATGACCACTGTCCACCGAACCCCATCAGGCGGGCTGGAATCATTCATGAAGGGTGCCGTCGAGGTTGTCCTCGAGAGATGCACACACATACATGAGAACGGTGCCTTTAGACCCATGTCCACCTCCGACCGGGAGAGCATTTTCAAGGCTGCCGAGGAGATGGCAGGCAGCGCCCTCAGAGTTCTGGCCCTAGCTTACCGCACACTGACAGAGGTAAAGGAGGATGAGGTGGAGAAGGACTTCACATTTATCGGCCTCGTTGGTATGATGGACCCACCCAGGCCTGACGCCGTGGAAGCTATCAAGGTTGCTCACACGGCTGGGATGAGGACCATCATGGTTACAGGTGACCACCGCCTCACAGCCCTCACCGTGGCCAAGGAAGTCGGTCTCTACAGAGAGGGTGACACGGTCTTGACAGGCGACGAGCTGGATGCTCTCTCAGACGAGGAGCTGGATGAGATTGTGGAGAAGGTGGTGGTGTATGCCCGCATTTCACCCATTCATAAGCTGAGGATTGTGGAGGCGTGGAAGAGGAAGGGGTATGTGGTGGCTATGACTGGTGACGGCGTGAATGACGCGCCTGCTCTGAAGCGGGCTGACATAGGTGTAGCCACTGGGATAACCGGCACCGATGTCTCCAAGGAGGCTTCGGATATGATTCTGACGGATGACAACTTCGCTACAATCATCAAGGCTGTTGAGCTTGGACGATGGATATATGAGAATGTGAGGAAATACTTGGCTTATCTACTGGAGGCCAACCTAGTGGAGATAATAGTGATAGGCGCTGTAGCCCTAGTTATATCTAGGCTCCTAGGTCTTCAGGGTGAAGACGCCCTACCCTTACTACCCATCCACATATTATACATAAACCTAGCCACCGACGGCCTCCCAGCCATAGCCTTAGGCTTCAGCCCACCAGACCCAAGCATCATGAAGAGGAAGCCAATACCGAGAAACGAGCCGGTATTCAACTGGGAGGTAAAGAACTTCCTCATCACCGTGATGGTAGTGGCCACACCCATCTACCTGCTGGGCTATTTAACAGGCCTACAAGAATCCATTGACAACGCTAGGTCAAGGCTCTTCTTCATGTTCATAGTCAATGAGCTCATCCTAGCGCTGAACTGCCGCTCCCTCGCCCACAGCATCTTTAAAGTCAGACCCCACAAATGGCTCTGGCTAGCAATCCTATGGGAAATCGTGCTCATAACAACCATCATGCTCATACCAGGAGGCCCAGAGACACTCAGGCTCATCCCACCCAGTCCGAACGACCTTACATGGATGCTGGGGGGTGGGGCCATACTATTCACCGCGGTCGAAATCACCAAAGTTGTGATATCCCATCGAGGGACAGAGGCCAAACCTTTATACAGCATGGCCAAAGCTTATCAGAGATGAACATAGTCCTCAAGCTGGGTGGCCACATACTCTTCGGCGGCAAAACCAACACAAGCCTCATCCGACAATACCGTGACATGGTCAACGATATCTTCGACGGCACCGGCAGATGGGTGGTAGTAGTAGGGGGTGGCGTTACAGCTAGGGAATATGTAAACGCTGGTAGGGAGCTTGGGATGGACGAGGCCACATGCGACATGCTAGCCATAAAGGTGACACGTTTGAACGCATCGCTAATAGCACACGCCCTAGGAGACACGGCAGTCCAGAGCACACCCACATCACTGGAGGAGATAATAGCCCTAACAGGCTTCGGCAAAATAGTCGTCACCGGTGGCCTCCAACCAGGTCAGTCTACCATGGCTGTCTCAGCTGTGGTAGCCTCGGCGATCAGGGCTGAGAGGGTTGTGGTGGCAACCGATGTGGATGGTGTATACACAGCCGACCCAAAGATTTCGAGGGACGCACGTCTCATTCCCCATCTAACTTTTGAGGAGCTGGCGAGGATTGTGGAGAACACCTCACAGAGGGCTGGTGAATACCCGTTAATGGACCAGGTGGGCCTCTCACTATTGAGGCGGACAAAGATACCCCTCTACTATGTCAACGGCCTAAACGTAGACAGAGTTCGTGAGGCTTTACTGGGCAGGAGCGCTGGCACGGTGGTAAGGGGCTAGAGCCATGAACCTGGAGGAGATCTTCCCCTCCAAAGCCCATGCGAGAGTAATCGACTTCCTCCTGGCGAACAGTGGCAAGGGATTCAGCCAGAGATACATCGCAAGGGTGACGGGTCTCTCACCCTCAACCGTGGGCATAGTAGTGAACCACCTCCACAGACTTGGAATAGCTCACCAACACACCCTAGGCAACGTCAAACTCATAGCCGTCAGACAGGACACACCACTGGCCAAAACACTGGCCACAATCCATACACAGCTAAAACAAATCCAATACCAAGACGTGAGGGACGAGCTACCAAGTGGAGAGGAGGGTAGCCAAGCCTAGCCAAACTCACCCAGCCAAGGCTGGCGAAAACCAAGGGCCGTAGGTTCAAGACCTGATCTACAGGGGCATGGGAAACGATTCCTAAACCCCTTCCTTCCCATCTTGCTGGCTTCCCACAACAAGCCCTTAGCTTCCAACATCTTCATCTAGGCTGCATTCCTGCTCCGTGTGTAACCAATCTGAACATCTTCGGGCAGAAAAGTCACTCGAGTCCATACGCAAGCAAACCTTCAAAACAGCGCTTCCCGATTGCCCACGCCTGTTCAAATCCTGCAGAAAAGCCTCAGCATCCCTAACCCAACTTAACGTTCACATCCTCCAAAGTCTGCTGAAAAGCTCCTTACGCAGCTCATCCTCACACCTACGCGTTTCAACCTGTCACGCTCTTCCTGCAAAGGCTTAGCATCCTTAGAAATCAACTCCAGATGCAAATAATCAGCTGGACCCACAATCAAATCCGAAGTCACCCAACAACTGGCGAATACGCTCAAACTCCCCAGCAATCTTGAGTCTCCGCCTGCCGCCCTTCAAGGTCACTTTACTCTCCAAAGCCCTCATCATGTCCTGCAACTTCTCAAGTCCTCAACCCTAGCCCTCAAATGTTCAACCTCTAAACCAAACACCTCTTTTCCAGCAGAAGCTTCAGAAAGCTGACTCCAAAGACTAAACCTTTCCCAGCAACTGCTTCCTTTCAGTCTCCAAAACCTCAATACGCTTCACTGCTTCTTCAGAAACCGCAGTAGGTGCTAGGGGAGAAGCATTAACAATGCTTCTCATAAAAGGAGCTATCGAGGTTGAGCGAGAATATTTTATACGTAGAGAGTTTTATGGTGACATTTCGCTGTCTGATTTTAAAATACTACTAACCATTGCTGTGGACGGTTTTAGGCAACCTGTTATAGCTGGGTGGAAAAACTATAATATATGGATGATATGTAATGTATGTGGGTTACGACTTGTTTTTTGAGGTTGTTTTACTAGGCAGGGGCGGTCAGGGAGTTGTTACTTCCAGCACCATACTTGCAGACGCGTTCATAAGGGATGGAAAATATGTCCAAGCTTTCCCCGAGTTCGGACCTGAGAGGGCTGGCGCACCGGTAAAAGCCTATGTCCGTGTCTCAGATCAGCCAATAGAAGTTTATACACCGGTTGAGCAGGCGGATGCGGCAATAGTGTTCGATGTAAACCTTCTGAAAAAACAACCTATGAACAGGCTTTTGAAAGCTGGAGGAATGCTTGTGCTAAACGCTGAGCAAGGCAGCTTTACGGAAGACGGGGCTGGGTATAGAATCTGTAAAATCCCCGCAACTCTGATAGCAAAATCGCTTGGAAAGCCGCTTTCTATCGGAATAGCTTTGCTAGGTGCTTTCTCAGCCATCTCACGGGTTGTACCACTTCAAAGGGTTTCAGAAGCCGTATCCGAAAGGCTTAGTGGAGAGGATGTCAAAGTACTTGAGAGAGGATTCAGTGGGGCTGTAGCTGTTGCCACCGTATGAAGGTATATCAGCTACCGTGATGGAGCCGGGGTCGTCACGTAAAGTCGATGTTAGCTCATGGCGTACATCGAAGCCTGTGATAAAGTATGAGAACTGCACCAACTGCCTCATATGCTGGATATACTGTCCAGAGCCTGCTGTGATGGTTGATTCCTCTGGCAAGGTTGCGATAGATTACATGCACTGCAAAGGATGCGGCATATGCGCGGCTGAATGTCCTAGAAAAGCGATTGTTATGGAGGTGGAGTAATTGCAGAGACTTGTTACACCAGCTCTGCTTTCCGGTAACGAGGCTGTAGCTTTCGCGGTGAGGCAGTGTGATGTGGACGTTATAGCAGCATATCCGATAACGCCTCAGACAACAATAGTGGAGAAGCTGAGTAGCTATGTGGCGGGAGGCGAGCTGAGGGCTAGGTTCATATCAGTCGAGTCTGAGCATTCGGCATTAAGTGCATGCATAGGCGCATCAGCGGTAGGTGCTAGAACTTTCACAGCAACTTCCAGCCAAGGGCTTGCCTTAATGCATGAAATCATGTACGTGGCTTCGGGAATGAGAATGCCCTTAGTGATGACAGTAGCCAACCGCGCTCTTTCAGCACCTATAAACATACATGGCGACCACTCGGACACCATGGGCTCACGTGACGCTGGTTGGATACAGATATTCTGTGAGAATGTCCAAGAAGCATACACTAGGATAATACAGGCCTATAGGCTTGCCGAGGACAGTAGGGTTCTTCTACCGGTAGCCGTAAACATAGATGGCTTCACACTCTCCCACTGCTATGAACGGGTCGAACCCTTGGAAGACGAAACGGTACAACGATATCTTCCAAGAAGACAGAGGCCCGTCCTGGAGTATGAAAACCCCCTCACCATGGGGGCCTTCTCACTACCAAACACCTATTTTGAGATTAAGATGGAGCAGGCGAAGGCACTTTCAGGCTCAAGAAATGTGTTTGAGGAAGTTGTACGAGACTATCCTGGGATCAAACCTGGGATGAACGTTATTCATGTCTTCAACCCTGGAGCACCCGTCAAACTCGTCGCCATGGGGAGCATGGCGGGAACGCTGCGACATGCCGTTAAAACACTTGGGTTGAACGACTGCAGCGTCGTCAGCATAAAGATGTTCAGACCCTTCCCACGTGAAGAACTTGTCGCAACACTCTCCGAGGCCGATCTGATAGCAGTGTTCGACAGAGCGCTTTCACCCGGTGCAGTTTCAAACCCCCTATCCGGCGACATAAAATCAATGCTCTATGATGAAGGATTGAGGAAAACCGTTTGGAACATTGTCTACGGGCTTGGGGGAAGGGAGGTTACGATGACCATTGTTAAGACACTTCTAACGGAGCTTTCTGCCGCAAGGTCTAAGGGCATAATTTCTCAGAGAACCATTTATCTTCAGGGGGTGGCTACGTCGTGAAACCTATCCAAAGGCTTGACGAGCTGGTGGGCAGGGAGCCGATAAGCCCAGGACACAGCGCATGCGCTGGATGCGGGGCCATGATAGCGGTGCGGCAGATACTGCTTGCAGCACCTCAGCCGTTGATTGTTGTCAACGCCACAGGATGTGTCGAGGTTGTCACAACACAGATACCATACACAGCTTGGAACACACCATACATACATGTCGCGTTTGAAAACGCGGCTGCCGTGGCGTCAGGCATTGAAGCGGCCTTAGACGTTCTTGAAAGCAAAGGTCTGGGCAGGAGACACAACATAGTTGTCTTAGCAGGCGACGGTGGCACAGCGGATATAGGCCTTCAAGCTCTTTCAGGAGCTTTTGAAAGAAGACACAGGTTTTTGTACGTGTGCTATGATAACGAGGCTTACATGAATACGGGAATACAACGTTCATCGCTTACGCCCCTAGGGGCTTGGTCGAGAACGACGCCGAAAGGAAAGCTTGAGGAGAAGAAGGACCTCGTAGCCATAGCGACAGCCCACAACATCCCATATGCAGCAACCGCAACAATATTTTTCTGGAAAGACTTGGTTAACAAGGTTAGGAGAGCTTTCACGTTTAACGGTCCGTCCTTCATTCATGTCTACGCGCCATGTAACAGAGGCTGGTACTTCGACCCCGCTGAAACGGTTAAACTCTCAAAGCTAGCTGTTGAAACAAGATACTTCCCACTCTTCGAGGTCATAGAGGGTGTTTACAAGATAAACTATTTTGTCGCAAAACCACGACCGCTTGAAGATTTTCTAAGGCTTCAGGGAAGGTTTCAGCAACTTCTCAAACCGGAGAACCAGCACATCCTTGAGACCCTAAAGGAACACGTTAATCGGAGATGGGAGAGACTAACCTATCTGGCCCAGCATTCCCAGAAGCTGGCTCAACCAACCGTTAGTCTGCAGCCATAGTACTCTCTACGTTAAACTCCACATCTGTCTGAGCCACCCCAGAATAAACTCTGTGACCCACATGGTAGACGAGCTCATCCCTATACATGTATTTTCTGCATGTGTTGCACCAGTAAAAATCCACCTCCGGAAGGCCGGAGCCACCGATTTCAGCCAATCCAAAGAACTCACATGGTTCTTCGTCGCCAAACCTTGCCCGATCATAGTTTAGGCTGGCCGGGTTTGAGCAGGTTCCAACCTCCCTGATGAGTGGGTAGGGGAGAAAATGTATACAGTCACGGCATTGGAAATCTCTTCTAGCCACGCCATTTAAAATGGTCACGTTGTCTATAACATTATCCTATTAATGGATTTTCTCCAATATTGTTTATAGTCCTAAACTCGAAGGTTGGCAAGACAATTCGTACGCCGCACAGCTCGTCCAGCTTTCTCAAAAGACCGGCCAGCTTCTCGTCCCTGACCGCCTGCTCCACGTTTCTGACAAGCCTTAAGGTGGTGAGAAGCTTCCGCAACACCTGCGGCCCGAAGGGTGTTAGCCTGAGCGATTTATAGAGTGTCGCCTTCTCCTCATCACTAAATGTTTTTCCATAGTTTTCCCTGAAATAGGTCTCCATCTCAACAAAGCGATGCTGTAAACATTTCTCCTGGCTACTGTAACCATAGAAACAGTTACGGCAATTGGGTGTAAAAACCTCCCTCATAGGGCCTTGTGATCTTTTCCGGCTATATCTAGCCCTAGCTACTCGGTTTGCTTTCTTAAGCCTCTGCATTATTTTGTAAATGGCTGCGATGCTCAGGCCGTAAGTCCTCGTCTTTATATAAATATCCTCCACGGAGGCGTATGTCTCTGTGCAAATGGTAGACATGACAAGTTCCTCGCTCCACGTGGGGATGCCTTGAAGCAAACGGTTTAAACCTTCTGAAAAATACTTGCTCCCAGCCTTCGCAGTCTCCGTGTTAACTATCCTCTCGCCGTCAAGAATCCTTATTAGAATCTCTCTACATTTTTCAAGTTCCAAGCCGCTTACCTCAGCAACCATGCTGAGCGGGATACGTTCCCATCCTTTCACATAAGCCACGTATAAAGCGGACCATAGGGTTCGAACCTCTTCATCTTTCCAGCTTTTCCTAACTAGCCATAGAAAATTTCTCAGAGTTCTGACGACTTCATTCTTCTGAATCAGATAGGAGGTGGGAGATGTTTTTTGTTTCCTTAACCCAAGCGGCCGAACAAGGTTCTCCAGTACAATCTCTGCCTCAGAACAGCTGGGCAGTAGAAGAAGCTTTTCATCAAACTCCTCAATTCTATAAAGTGGTGAGCGGATGAATCGGTCCTCGCTCCAAGTCGATGGAGGAAATGAGGCCAGAAGGGTAATGAGCAGGTTGGCTTGGTTATTCCTGACCACGTTCATTATTCGGCCGTAGCCCTATATATTGTTTAGCGGCTTGTATATTGGACGGGGTACAATATTTAACAGGGTATAATAAATGCCAAGCCCTTGTTAGCGATTCGAAGAACTGTGGGAGGTTTTCAACCTTTGAAAATATTGCGCGAACCGATAAACCTGTCACAGTTCCGAAGACCATTGGGACAGGTCTACATAATACCTGAGAGGTGTAAGGAATGCAGTTTTTGCTGGACTTTTTGTCCAATGGATGTTCTTATGCGTTCTGACGAGCTCAACTCCAACGGGTACCGATATCCGAAGGTTAAGCCTGGGAAGGAAAGCGACTGCGTCAACTGTAAGATGTGTAGCTTGATTTGTCCTGAGCTAGCTATCTACACGGTTGAGGTGAGTTAGCCGTATGAGAAGCGGCTTACCCAAGCCGGGCGTCCATTTCATGATGGGGAACTTCGCATGTGTAGAGGCAGCCATACTCGCTGGATGCAGGTTCTTCGCAGGATACCCCATCACACCATCGAGCGAGATATTCGAGAGGGCGTGTACTAGGTTTCCGCAGATCGGAGGAGTAGCTGTCGAAATGGAGGATGAGATAGCGAGTGTGGCCGCCCTAGTTGGAGCATCCTACGCTGGCGCCAAGGCTATGACGGCTACTTCTGGGCCCGGGTTTAGCTTGATGATGGAGAACATAGGCCTAGCTTTCATAATGGAGGCCCCAATAGTAATTGTCAACGTCCAGAGGGCTGGACCCAGTACAGGCATTCCAACCCTAGTGGGACAGGGCGATGTTATGCAGGCCAAGTGGGGTTCACATGGAGACATTGAGACAGTGGTTTACTCACCCAGCAATGTCCAAGAGTTTTTCGACCTAACTATCCGAGCCTTCAACACAGCGGAAAGACTTCGTACGCCTGTCTTCGTGCTGGCTGACCAGTTGGTCGGACTGATGTGGGAGAAGGTGGTCATTCCTCCCGCTGAAGAAGTGGAGATTGTGGAGAGGAAGGTTCTGGATGCAGGGTATCTTTCTACTAGACCGCCATTTGACTACTCGGCAGACATTAACCCGATGCCCATAGTTGGAACAGGCTGCAGAGTGAACATTGATAGTCTCACCCACGACGAGAGAGGCTATCCGACTACGGCCCATGAGGCTTCTGAAAAGATGCTGCGATACCTGCTGGGGAAGATTAGGAACCATGCCCGTGAGCTCTGGCTGTATAGAGAGTTCATGACCGACGATGCAGAGGTAGCTGTTGTTACGTATGGATCAACTGCTAGGGCTGCTCTGAACGCTGTTAAACAAGCTCGCTCACGTGGGATAAAAGCTGGACTGCTTCATCTACTCACACTATGGCCCTTCCCAAGCGATGTTGTGGAGAAGCTAAGTCAACACGTCAATGCACTTGTAGTACCCGAGATAAACTTCGGCCAGCTTGTACATCCCATCAGAGAACATGCCAAATGCCCCGTCATAGAGGTTAACTGGGCTCCAGGCACCCTGATAGAGCCAAACGTCATTTCGGACGCTGTGGAGGTTGCTGCAGCATGACGCAGGTTGTCAAAGTTCAGCATCATCCGCGGGATAGTTTACTGCGAAGCGAAAGGCTGCCGCATATCTGGTGCCCAGGATGCGGCATTGGCATAGTCATGGCAGCCTACGCTGATGCAATTGAGGGTTCAGGGATACCGCCTGAGAAGCATATCTGTATTTCTGGGATAGGATGTACGGGAAGGGTTGCTGGCTACATGCGTCTTGATTCGTTCCACACAACGCATGGACGGGCCATAGCTTTTGCCACAGGACTCTCTCTTGTAAAGCCCGACCTAGAAGTTACCGTTATCTCGGGCGATGGAGATGTCTGTACAATAGGCGGGAACCATCTGATACACGCGGCCAGAAGAAACGTTGACATCAATGTGATTATGGTTAATAACTTCAACTATGGGATGACGGGCGGCCAGCATGGCGGTACTACCCCCCTCGGAGCAAAGACATATACATCGCCTTACGGTAACTTTGAAACACCCTTCAACATCCCTTACCTAATGGCTGCGGCAGGAGCGGCGTTTGTAGCTAGGTGGACAACGCTACATGTGAGACAGTTGAGCAATGCAATAAAACGCATGATGAGCGTGGAGGGTTTCGCATTTATTGAGGTTGTATCACCTTGCCCACCGACGTTTGGCGAGTTCAACAACTTTCCCGAAGCAGTTAACATGATGGAGTATTTCAGGAAGTACGCAGTAATAAACCACAACGCAGACCTCAGCAGGATAGACATACGTCTCCAAGGGGAGCCGCTGGTTGTCGGAAACTTCGTGGACAGAAGAAGGCCAAGCTACCAAGAGCTTGTGCAAGATGTCATAGTAAGGGCTTCTGGATGAGGTGAAAGCGTTTGAGATATGAAGTTAGGATAACTGGGTTGGGTGGTCAGGGAGCTATAACAGCAGGTCACGTACTTGGAAGAGCTACAGCGATATACGACGGCAGGGAAGCGGTTGTGACAGAAGGGTACAGCCCATACATAACAGGTGGCTGGTCAAGGGCTGATGTAATAATCTCCGACGAGCCTATAGACTATCCACTTGTAACTAAGCTCGACGTTCTGGCCACAATGTATGATGAAGGATTTGTCCAAAACCTGAAACTCGTAAAACGTGGACGCATAATAATAACTGAGAAAGGACTCGTAAAACGTTCCGCAAGAGGTGTAGTGGTTTTACCAATACCAGCGATAGAGACGGCTGACCGTCTAGGAAGGAAAATAGTAGCCAACATCGTGATACTGGGAGCCATCGTAGCCGCATTGGGCGCACCATCCCTCGAATCCGTTGAGAAAGCACTGGCCGATAGATTTCCAAAGGCAGTTGAGCTCAACCGCGAGGCCGTTAGGCAGGGCTACAGCATCGCAACCGAACTTTTGACATCTGTAAAAGTATTGGAGAAGGGCGAGACACTTTGACTAACGCTGTTCTGGTTATAGGCGGCGGGATAGCGGGAGTTCAGGCATCACTTGACCTAGCTAAGGCTGGTGCTCAGGTCTACCTTATCGAGAAAAGCCCAGTCATAGGTGGTAGGATGGCTGCGTTGGACAAGAACTTCCCAACAATGGATTGTTCAATCTGTATCGAAGCACCAAAACTCAGCGAAGTAATGCAGAACAAAAACATCAACGTCATAACGTTGGCGGATGTCGTCGAGGTTAGCGGCGAAGCTGGAAACCTTCACGTGAAGGTTGTCCAGAAACCCCGCTACGTCACTGACGAATGCACGAGATGTGGTGACTGTGTACCCGTATGTCCCGTAATATTGAAGAACGAGTTTGACGTCGGCATTGGTGCGAGGAAAGCCATCTATCTCCCCTTCGACCAAGCTGAGCCTGGGACATATGTCATAGACATTGAGAACTGCCTGAATAAGCCGCCCAACTACCTGCCCTGCAGCAGATGTGTCGAGGCATGCGGACCCAAATGTATAGATTTTGAGATGAAAGAGAAAATCCATGAACTAAACGTCGGAGCCATAATAGTTGCCGCAGGCTCTGATCTCTTTGATGCTTCACTCATACCAGAGTTCGGATATGGGAGACATCCCGACATCCTCACAGCGATGGAGCTGGAGAGACTGCTACAGTCAAGCGGCCCCTCGAGAGGAGAAGTCATAAAACCTAGCGACCACCACCATCCTGAAAGAGTAGCATTCATTCTATGCGTTGGAGCCCGTGACAAAAGGTTCTACAGCTTCTGCAGCAGGGTCTGCTGCATGTACAGCATAAAGGAGGCATTGCAGCTTGTTGACCACGGAATCAAGGATGTCACAGTCTTCTATATGGACATAAGAGCTTACGGGAAAGGCTTCGAAGAGATGTTTGAAAGGGCTAGGGACAGCGGTGTCAGGTTTATAAGAGGTAGGCCGGGAAGAGTCATCCCCAACGGCCACGGTATAGATGTTCTTCATGAAGACACGACAACTGGAGAGCTGAAGAAAGAGACCTTTGACATGGTTATTCTTTCAACAGCGCTAACACCGTCGGAGGAATTAAATCGCCTAGCCAAAACACTGGGGATAGAGGTGGGTGAGGATGGTTTCATCAAATCATTTGAGGTGGACGGCGACTTCGTTGGAACATCTAGGAGGGGCATATATGTCTGTGGATGTGCAAGCGGTCCCAAAGACATTCCCGACAGTGTGACTGAGGCGGGAGCGGCTGCTGCAAGGGCCTTAACCCATCTAACCTCGAGGTCTGTCGAGCCTGAAATGTTCGAGGAGACCATAGATGCTTCAGGAGAGCCTAGAGTGGGGGTTTTCATCTGTCACTGCGGCTCAAACATAGCAGGGGTAGTGGATATCAAGACAGCTGTTGAGCAGTCCAAGAAAATACCCTATGTAGTGCATGTGGAGGATCAGAAGTTCTCATGCTCTGGGGCAGGTACAAAACATATCGAGAACGTGATAAGGGAGAAGAGGCTTAACAGGGTTGTTGTGGCCGCCTGCTCTCCAAAAACCCACAGCCCAACATTCATGAGAACCTGTGCAAGAGCTGGGCTTAACCCCTACCTTCTAGAGATGGCCAATATACGTAACATGAACTCATGGGTGCATAAGAGCCAGCCAGCAGAAGCTACCAAAAAAGCCGTAGACCTAATCTCTATGGCCGTTGCCAAAGCTGGTATGCAAACACCGATGACCAAACTAGCCACACCGGTGCTGCAAAAAGCCCTCGTCATCGGAGGGGGTGTGGCCGGATTGACCGCCGCCACCGTTCTCGCAGAAATGGGGTTTGAAACACATCTAGTCGAGAAGGAGCATGAGCTGGGAGGGCTTCTCAGGTTTCTCAAAGAGATAGCTCCGTCGGGCTTGGATGCTCAACACCTCTTACGTTGGAAAATAAAGCAGCTGGAGAGGTCTGGTGCCAAGATTCACTTAGGGACGGAGGTAACTGAGGTCAACGGGTTTGTCGGCAACTACCATGTCACACTCTCCAACGGGGAAGAACTCGATGTTGGAGCCATAGTTCTAGCTACCGGCGGTAAAGCCCATGAACCCAGGTGGCCCGGGGTAGAAACTGGCAGGCCAAAGGTCGTTACACTGATGCGATATGAGATGGAGGGGGCTCCAGAAAAAGCTGAGAATGTTGCTTTCATAGGATGTGTAGGCTCGAGAAACCAGAGCAGGGGGTGCTCAAGGTACTGCTGCCAAACCATCATCTACCACGCCATCAAAATGAGGAGAAGCGGAAAGAATGTCTCAGTAGTCGTTAAAGACGTCAGAACCTATGGAAGAGGAGCTGAGGAGCTGTATAGAAAAGCCTGCGACGAGGGCGTAAGGTTTGTCAGAGTAGGAGCCGATAAAACGATTGAAGAGCTTGTCCAAATACATGAGGGGGGCCTAAGTGCATACGATATCACAACAGGCGAAACCATACTGATACCAGCCGACTATGTTGTGCTAGCCACAGCCCTAGATCCGCCCGCAGAAATAGCAGCGGCCCAGCAGCTCAGAGTTGCCAAAGATTCGGAAGGATTTTTCCTCGAACTCCATCCAAAGCTTGGACCAGTCGAGGCAATAACACAGGGCGTGCTGCTCGCAGGCGTGGCCCAAGGACCTAAAGATGTCAGAGAAAGCATTTCACAGGGTTTGGCCGCAGCCGCAAAAGCGGCTGCTATACTCACGTCACCACAGCTTGAGAAAGAGCCATTCATCCCCGTCATAAACCAGCAAAAATGTACAAAATGCATGAGATGTGCCGAGGTCTGCCCATACAGTGCGATAAAGGGAGAGCAGAGGAGGTGGATAGAGGTTGTATCAGGGCTATGCCAGGGGTGTGGAGCATGTGTTGCTGAGTGCAACGTTGAAGGAGCAATAACGATGCCGGGATTTACAGACGAGCAATTGCTGGCACAGATAGATGCTGCGTTGGCCGAGAAGCCGGAGGAAAAAGCGATAGTTTTCGCATGCAACTGGTGTAGCTATGCGGGTGCGGACTTGGCGGGCATTCTTAAGATACAGTATCCGCCTTCAAGCAGGGTTATACGCACTATGTGTTCCGCGAGAGTTTCCCAGAAGCTAGTTATGCATGCATTCGAGAAAGGTGCTGGAGCTGTCTTCGTCACCGGATGCTGGCCTCAAGACTGCCACTACAACTATGCTAACCTGAATACAAAGAAACGATATGAACGCTGGCTAAGAATCATGCAGGCCCGCAAAATAGATCCAAGGAGACTTCAGCTACATTGGATAAGCGCGGCGGAGGCCAAGAGGTTTGCGGAAAAGATGGCAGAAGCCCACGAGGTTGTGATGAGCTTGAAAAAAGAAAAGCCCCAGGTGGGTGGGTAGATGTACCAAGACTATTCAGAGCTTTTCAACGATAAGGTTATGTCACAAAACATCACAGCCTGTTTCCAATGTGGAGCATGCACAGCCGCCTGTCCCCTCAACATCTTCAACGGCGTCAAACTAAGTCCACGACAGTTCTTGAGAAGGATGCAGCTTGGCTTACCCATAAACGTCGACCCATACCTTTGTATGATGTGTAGGGCATGTGAAGAGGTCTGCCCACGAAATGTCAAGGTCACAGAAGTCATTCATGGATTGAGGAAGATTCTGTTCAGGAATAACAGGGCCCCCATACCTCTCACCCAATCGCTCTGGAAAATCTACGAGGAGGGAAATCCATGGGGTTACTCATCCCGGATGAGAGGCCGATGGCTTAACGGATTAGATGCAGGCATAGTGAAGAAAAGGAGTGAGACACTCCTCTACGTCGGATGCACATCATCCTATGACATACGTCTCCAGCGGACAGCGACAGCTATTGCGAAACTCCTACTCAAGACAGGAGTTGACTTCACAGTGCTTGGGGATGGGGAGAAATGCTGCGGAGACCCAGTATACATCTCGGGAGAAACAGACTTCCTTGAAGAACTGGTCAACGAAAACATAGCCAAATTCAACTCTTTAGGTGTCAGGAGGATAGTAACTATCTCGCCCCACTGCTACCTCATGTTCCGAGACATCTACCCGAAGTATGGAGGAGCATATGAAACCCTTCACTATACACAATATCTCACAGATCTGATAGATGCTGGAAAACTATCCATTGATGCACGGTTGGAGAAGAGGGCAACCTACCATGACCCATGCTATCTGGGCAGATACGCAAAGATATACGAGCAGCCGAGAAAACTGATAGAAAACATCAAAGGACTTTCATTTGAGGAGATGAGTCTAGCGAAAGAGCTAGCCCTCTGCTGTGGCGGTGGGGGAGGGCGGATACTGATGGAGTCAAAACCTGAAGAAAGACCTTCAAATATAAGGATCAAGCAAGCAGCCGAGACAGGCGCCGATATATTGGTAACTTCATGCCCCTACTGCATAATAAACTTCGAAGACTCTGCAAAGACTCAGAAAACACCCATCAAGGTCATGGATGTTGCCGAGCTTCTCCAAACAGCAGTAGGCGGCCAACATGAGTGAGATTTGGTCCTTCGTGGAAATCGGGCCTGGAGGAATCGAAGATGTATCTATGGAGATAATCGGTAAAGCAGCCGAGATGGGGGCTCAAAACAACAAAAAGACAGCCGCAGTCCTAACTGGCTGGAGGATAGACGAGGTTGTTAAGGAGGTTTCAAAATACCCTGTCGACAAGGTGTACTATGTTGAGCATAGCGAGCTTGCAGTTTATGACCCAATGAAACAAGCCAAAGCCCTACACCAGCTGGTTGAAAAAGAAAAACCCGAGATCATACTCTTTGGGGCAACATACACCGGAGGCGACATAGCATCCAGACTAGCCATAAGGGCTGGAGCAGGCTTAATAGCTCATGTAACACACCTCAGCATAGATCCCTCAGACGGAAAACTCGTAGGCCATGTTCCGGGTTTCGGCGGAAGTATAGTGGCGGTCTGCAAATGCAGGCCGGGGGTCCTACAGATAGCTACAGTAAGGCCGGGGGTTTTCGAAAAACCAAACCCAACAGGACGTGAGACAGAGGTTCAAAGGTTTAGCCCGGAGCTTGATCCGACAGATGGTTGGAAAATTGTTGAGAAGCATGTAACAAGAGTGATAGATGTAACAAAGGCTGAAAAAGTAGTTGTGGCAGGCATGGGGACGGGTGGAGACCTCTCCATCATCAAGATACTCGCCGAGAAACTTGGTGCACAGATGGCCGTGACAAGGCCTTTGGCAGACCTAGGGCTTGCACCTAGAGACGTCCAAGTAGGCTCCACAGGCATCAGCCTAAGGTCTAAGACGGCTTTAATCCTAGGCGTCAGTGGAGCATCACACTTTGTATCGGGAATACGAGACGTAAAAAGAGTGATCTCAATCAACACCGACAGAAATGCGCCGATATTCCAGTTCTCCGACTACTGCGTGGAAGCCGACCTGTTCAAGATAGTTCCGATGATCGTTAAAGAGCTTGGGAATTGAGGGGGCTGAAATGGACATATCAGTATGTGTTAAGGTTGTTCCAAAGGTTGACCAGGTCAGGTTCGACCCAGTAACCAAGACCGTTGACCGAACATCCGCTGAGAACGAGCTGAACGACGCCGATAAAAATGCTGTCGAAACAGCGCTACAGCTAAGAGATAGGTATGGCGGAAAAGTTGTCGTAGTTTCTATGGGGCCACCTTTCTTCGAACCTTTCCTAAAGCTCTGTGTGGCTATGGGTGTGGACGACGCAGTACTTCTCTCAGACAAAGCCTTCGCAGGAGCAGACACATATGCCACATCATATGTCTTAGCCCAAGCCATCAAAAAGCTAAAACCAGACCTTGTCCTATGCGGCGAAAGCACGTCTGACTCGGGGACGGCGCAGGTACCTCCTCAGATGGCTGAATGGCTTGGGTACTCGAACATCTCCTACGCCTCAAACATAAGCTTGGAAGACGGCTTCGTCGTAGCTAAGCGCACAGTGAAGGGCGGTCATGAGGTTGTGAAGGCGCCTCTACCAGCTGTGGTGTCGGTGGAGCTGGGAAGCAACACCCCTAGGTTTCCCGACTTCAAAAGAAAGAGGTGGGCAGACCGCGAGTTTAAAACCACAGTCTGGACCTCACATGACCTAGAGTTGGACCTATCACTCGTAGGAAAGGCCGGGTCTAAGACCGACGTGGTGGAGCTCCAGTCGGTCACACCGCCTCAGAGGCTGAGAAAGTTCCTAGAAGGCTCCGAGGACGAGATAGCCAGAGCAATACTAAAAATAATCAGAGAAGCTGTTATGGATTAAGTCAGCCATTTCATGCACCATGCATGGATCCTGTAAACCCCTCTAACAACACCCATCCCCCCAAACACGCTGTATGTAACTGAGCCTTTCAAGACCACTGGGGATAGATATGTCTTCAGGCAAATACTTCCGGTTAATCCCGACTCTTTTATTACCCATCAACCCCTTAAACCTATAAATTTTCACTCATAAATCATTTCACAGTTGCGGGGGTAGGCCAAGCCTGGTCAAATCAACCCAGCCCCAAGCTGGACGAAGCCAACGGCGGGCTGGCTGCGGCCGTCCTCGCAGCAGGCCTGACGGTGATGTTGTTTTTTCTGCCTTTTCCTCGTGCTGACAGGGAGGGAGAGGTCTTGCTTACGCTGAGCAAGACGGAGCTCTACAGGGGTGAGAGAACCCTGACATACACGATAGCCAACGACTCAAGGTATGTGGTTAGCTTCGGCGAGCCCTACGACATCCAAATCAAGAAGAACGGTGAGTGGGTTTCGGTCGAGTGGATGAAAGACCGTGTTTGGATACTGATTCTCTACATGCTTGAGCCGGGGCAGGTGTTCAGCAGGGTTGTGGAGCTTCCTCAAGACGTTGAGACGGGAACCTACAGGCTTGTGAAAGAGGTCGTGGTTGAAGCGACGGGAGAGAAGACGGTCCTCACCGCCGAGTTTAAAGTGGTGAGCTGATGATTTACCGCTGCAGCAGGCCCATACAGGCTTCGTAGACATACTTCGCCATGCCCAGCGCTTCTTCGGCTCGGACCGGGTGTAAAGCTTCTCAGGCGGAGTTCCCGTTTCCTCGTCCCCATACATGCTTGGCTCACATTCTCTCCGCAGCTTCCTCGAATAGGACGCAAGAGTGTCGATTTTTTCGCTGAAGCCGGGTTTGAACCTGTGACGCTGTTCTTTCAGCAGTGGGCCTACGTCATGCCATTTGGGAGGCTCGATGCCCGCCAGCCTCAGAGCTGCTTTCAAGCTCAGCTCAACCACTTCTTGACACTGCCTGATTACGTAGGCATGGCTGCCTTCAGCCAAGGCTTCTTCAGCGTGTTTTATCCGCTCGGCCGCCTGCCTCAGATAGGACTCGGCCATGTCTCTATTATTCAATCTCGACAACCTCGCCGGGCTTTAGCCCGGGTTTGAGGTCCCAGTACCAGAGCCTTCCCCGTCTCACGCGTTTTGCACCAAGCTCTTCGAGACGTTTCCTCAGCCGGCTGAGAACGTCGGTGAAGAAGCCGTCTCTGTCGTAGGCTATGACTGCGTCGTGAACCATGTCAAGGTAGAGCGGCCTAATCCTGCTTGCTTCATTTCTGTTCAAGAGGATTGGTGAAAAATCTGAAGCCAGCCCTCTTCTCCGCAGGTCGTCTATCAAGGGCTGCAGGCTTGATTCGGCTTGCATGAAGAGTTCTTGGCGGCGTAGCCTGCTTTCAGGCAGTTCGTCAGCAACTATGAGAACGTCTATGTCGCTTTCGCTTCTTTCCTCTCCTCTGGCCACGCTGCCGTAGAAGACGACTGAGACCAGCCTTTCTCCGAAAAACCTCTTCAGCTCTTCGACGAGCCTGTCGGCGAGCTGTTTGTATTCTTCCTTCAACCTTCCCGGACATGTATGCGGCAGCCATGGTAAAACCTTTTTGTTAACTTTTTCCGCGGAAGAGCGCTGAGACAGCCACCGCCA
>JAWAEB010000006.1:0-41470 GCA_038891515.1 Nitrososphaerota archaeon
CTAAGCCCCCCGACGTATAGCCTAACGCCGAGAGCCCTCACCCACGGAGGAGTCCTGAGACGGGGAAAGACATTTCTATCACCGAAGAAACCTATAAGACGGCCTAGGCCGACCCCAATTCTATTCACCCACAACAAATGGGAAGGCCCAAGCCATAGACCTTAAGTTGACAGTCCCATGGAGCTATGCATCAATTTATAAGTCTAACACCCAGAGCCTGATACGGATGGTGGATGGGTAAACTCCTCTGGAGGCCGGGCGCCAGCCGGGTGGAGAAGGCTAACATCACCAACTTCACACACCATGTGAACGAATTACACGGGCTGGAGCTAGACAGCTACTGGCAGCTCTACAACTGGTCGGTGGAAAATATACCTGAGTTCTGGGCTGCTGTCTGGGACTTCTGCAACATCAAGTACTTCCAACGATATGAGCGGGTTGTGGATGACCTCACCAAGTTTCCTGGAGCTAGATGGTTTCTAGGTGCCCAACTAAACTTCGCTGAAAACCTCGTAGGGGGAGGTGATGGGACAGCCATCATACGTAGGCGGGAGGATGGCTTAAGGGAGGAGCTGAGCTACTCGCAGCTCAGGGAGGAGGTGGCAAATGTTGCGGAGGCACTCTTGGAGGCTGGAATAGTGCCAGGAGACCGTGTTGCGGGATACGCACCAAACAATTTGGAGTCTGTTGTTGCCATGTTGGCGGCCACCAGTGTTGGCGCCATATGGTCATCGTGCGGGACAGAGCTGGGTGCGGCAGCTGTTCTGGATAGGTTTGGACAGATCGGGCCTAGGATACTCTTTACGGTGGATAGATACATCTACAAGGGGAGAGTCTTCAACATCACCGAGAGGTTGGAGACAATAGCCGCGGGCGTCAAGTCGCTGGAGAGGATTGTGGTGAAGACTGAGGGGGATGGTGGGGCGGTGGTGGGAAAGGTGCCCAACGCCATTGAGTACGGTGAATTCAGGTCCGGTAGCCGCCATCGTTATCACCAGCTACCATTCAACCATCCAGCACTAATCATGTTCACGTCGGGGACGACTGGAAAACCCAAGTGTATGGTCCAGTCGAGTGGCGGAGTTCTCATCAACCATCTCAAGGAGCTCATACTCCATATAGATCTAAAACCGGGCGACGTCATTACATTCATAACGAGCCCAGGGTGGATGATGTGGAACTGGCTCCTCAGCTCCCTAGCCGTCGGCGCCACCATAGTCCTCTACGATGGGAACCCCACGCATCCCGGGCCCGAGGCCATGTGGAGGGTGGTGGAGGAGGAGAAGGTTACTGTCTTCGGGTGCAGCGCCACATACATCAACAGCTTGATGGGTCAGAGACTTGGTCCTAGAGAGACATGCAACCTCACACGTCTGAGAGAAGTGGTGCAGACCGGCTCACCCCTCTCACCTGAAGGATTCGAATATGTCTACAAGGCTGTGGGAGAGGACATCCACTTCAACTCCATCTCAGGTGGAACAGATATAAACGGCTGCTTCGCAATAGGCATTCCCACACTACCGGTCTATGCTGGACAGCTTCAGGCTCCCGGGCTAGGCATGAAGGTGAAGGCCTATGATGAGGATGGCAACCCAGTCTACGACAGGCCTGGAGAACTTGTATGTGAAGCCCCCTCACCATCCATGCCACTCTACTTTTGGAACGATCCCGACGGAAGCCAGTACCTCGAAGCCTACTTCAACTACTTCCGGAGCAGACGTGTATGGAGACATGGAGACTATGTAGAGTTCCACAGCGACACAGGAGGTATAACCTTCTACGGACGGTCGGACGCAACCCTGAAGCCATCAGGAGTGAGGATAGGGACAGCCGAGATATACAATGTCGTGGAGAGGATGCCCGAGATAGCTGACAGCCTGGCCGTAGGTCAGCCTTGGAAGGGTGATGAGAGAGTAATACTCTTCGTCAAGCTGGCTCCAGGTCATACGTTGTCCGAGGAGCTGAGGGAAAAAATTAGGAGGAGACTGAGGGAGGAGGCCTCACCTAGACACGTACCGGCCAAGATAATTGAAGTGGCTGACATACCCTACACTTACAATATGAAGAAGGTGGAGATAGCGGTGGCTAATATCCTCGCAGGAAGATCGGTCAAGAACAGGGATGCGATACTGAACCCCGAATCGCTGGACATCTATGAGAGGCTGGTAGAGCAACTCCGTCAAGACTAGCCCTACCTGAGAGCAACTCCAACCGGACTGATGCCACTAGTATCCATAATAATTTAGTGTAGATCTGTCTACAACGGGTGCTGTCAACCAGGTATTACGCCTCCTCCATTTGACTTCTGAGTAGTAGGTTGTATATTAGCGCTATGGCTGTTGCTATGGGACTGTCAACTTAAGGTCATCCATGCCCTTATCCACTTCTCTGATACCTTCGGCCTGTGTGTTGGGAAGGATGTGTTGAACTGTTTTATCCTCCTTTTGAGCTTGCTGAACCAAGACATTATAGCGTTTCTCCTACCGAGCGTCTCTACCCTTCTCCTCAAGCCCAGAACCTTCATGGGCCATCCGTACCATGGAGCCCTATCCATGTATACGGTAGGGTTATTAGCGCACCTATCCCTAACCACCTCGAGGAACCTTATACACCCGGCTATTCCAGCCCATAGATAGGCCCTCCTGACGAGATTACGGATTACTGTCTCGTCTACGGCTATCGGTCCACGCCTAGCTATAGATGAGAAGGCCTCACCAGCCCTATGGAACCAATCCCTGACAGACCCATGGCTTACCTGGAATCCTAGCTCACCCAGTATCCCAGCCACCCTCCTGAGGCTAAGCCCCTCCACATATAGCCTAACGCCGAGAGCCCTCACCCACGGAGGAGTCCTGAGACGGGAAAAGACATCTCTATCACCGAAGAAACCCATAAGACGGCCTAGGCCGACCCCAATAATAATCACCCACAACAAATGGGAAGGCCCAAGCCATAGACCCTAAGTTGACAGTCCCTAAAGACCTAAATCCCAACCCACTAATCCTACGGCTGGCTTGTTATCTGCTGTTAGTCTGGCTGAGGAGCTGAGGAGTGGTGGGACAACACCTACGGAGCTTGTGGAGGAGACTCTGGAGAAGATTAGGAGGGTCAACCCGAAAGTAAACGCTTTCATAACGGTTTTGGCCGAGCAGGCTCTAGCCGAAGCCGCCAACGCCGAGGACGAGATGAGGAGAGGACGCTATAGGGGGACCCTTCACGGCATACCAGTCTCTCTCAAGGACATAATATACATCCGTGGCGTGATGTGCACGGCAGGCTCCAAGATACTCTCCGACAACATGGCTGGCTATGACGCCACAGTCACTTCCAAGCTGAGGGATGCCGGAGCCATAATAGTAGGAACCAATAACCTCCACGAGTTCGCCTCAGGCGTTACTAGCATCAACCCATACTACGGCACGGTTCGTAACCCATGGAACATCTCATACATTGCTGGGGGCTCGAGCGGAGGCTCGGCTGCTGCTGTGGCGGCTGGTCTCACACCAATATCCATCGGAACCGACACAAGCGGCTCCGTCAGGATACCTGCCTCCCTCTGCGGCGTCGTGGGACTCAAGCCCACCTACGGTCGTGTCAGCAGGCATGGCGTAATCCCCCTCAGCTGGACCCTCGATCATGTGGGGATACTGGCTGGGTCTGTGTTGGATGCGGCGATAGCCCTGAGGGCTGTGGCTGGCTACGACTCCGAGGACGAAGCCTCTGTCTATGCCGAGGTCCCAGACTATTCAGCGGCTCTTGAGAGGGATGTGGATGGGCTGAGGATATGTGTGCTGAGGAATCTGGAACCAGTCCACAGCGAAGTGGCCAAGGCTTTTGAGAGGTTCACCGATGTTTTGCAGAGCCTTGGGATTGTGGTGGAGGAGAAGGAGTTGGAGTATGCGGATAGGGTTAGGGCGTGCTGGGCCCCCATAAGGCTGGGTGAGGCCGCCACCCTCCATGATAGATGGTTCAGCGAGAGGAGAGACGACTACGGCTCAGATGTGAGGGCCATGCTGGAAAGAGGACGGCAATACACGGCCATAGATTATGTCAAGGCTATGAGGATGCGGGGAGAGATAAGGAACAGCATTCTCCGACTGCTGGACAGCTACCACGCATTAGTCTCACCCACCACCCCCATCCCAGCAGTCGAAATAGGCCAGACAGAGGTTGACATAGACGGTCACAGACTAGACATATACACAGCCCTCACAAGCCACACAATAATTCACAACATAACAGGCCTGCCCACAATCTCAATACCTGTGGACCTATCATCTAAGAGACTGCCCATCGGAGCCCAGATCGCAGGCCGACTCTTCGAAGAATCCACCATACTCAGAATCGCCCACCAAGCCATGGAAAAAATGGGCACAAAGCAGCCGCCCATACTCTAACAACATGTTAGTGATGACAGTAAAATGTTATAAGCAACTCAAATGTAGAAAGACTCCATGCGTGCACGTGATATAGTGACTATAGCGGCCTTCAGCGCATTATGGATTGTCCTATCCTACCTCTCAGCCTTCGCCACACTTGTTCCCGGCTTCATCTCATTCTTCCTGCCCGTAATACTGATATTCACAGTGCCCATATGGTTTGGCTGGCGTGGGCTGGTGATAGGGATTGTCGGAGGAGTGTTGGGGAAGAACTTTCTCGTAGCAGGTGGGCCGCAGAATGCCTTGGGCGACCTGATATTCGTGGTAGGTGTCATGATGGGTGTGATGCTGGCTGTTGCACCTGCCAGATGGGCTGACATGAAGAGAGCAGTTGACTTCGTAGCCTTCATCATACTCTCGGAGATACTTCTATTCTCAGTGGCCGGGGTCCTCCTCACGGTAGCCCTTCTCGGAGTCTTCCCACTTGATTTCAACCTCATATGGGCTATTACGTGGACAACCGTGCTAAGCAGCATACCGCTCACCATCATAGGAGCCATCCTACTGAGGACGATCACACCCATTCTCAAGAGGACAGGACTATACTCTGGAAAGGTCTAGCATTGTCCACGATAATAAAAGTCGAGAACGTTTGGTTTGAATACCCCAACGGCGTCACAGCCCTCAGAGGCGTATCACTTGACATAGGGTGGGGGGAATACATAGCCCTAGTGGGGATGAACGGCTCAGGCAAGACGACCCTAGCGAAAAACCTCAATGGGTTGCTGAGGCCTACAAGAGGAGCTGTGAGGGTAAAAGGGGTGGACACCCGCAGCGTAAGATCTGAGCAGATAGCAAGAAGTGTGGGTTATGTATTCCAGAACCCGGACCACATGCTATTTGCCACCACTATCGAGAAAGAGGTCGAGTTCGGACCCAGAAACCTCCACCTACCCGAGGACGAGATACGGAGGCGTGTCAACACAGCTTTAGAGACAACTGGCCTATCAAAACTACGTCGGGAGTCACCCCTATTTTTCGGGAAGGGCATACGCCGCATGATAACCTTGGCCGCCGTTCTCTCCATGGAGCCTGAGGTGATGATTATAGATGAGCCCACCACTGGGATGGACTGCAGGGCTCGTAAAATGGTCATGGCCCTCATAGATAAGCTGAACGCTGATGGCATGACGGTAATAATAATTACTCATGACATGCGCATAGTTGCCGACCATGCCAAGCGATGCATAGTCATGTTGGATGGCCGTGTGTTAACCGATGACGCTACCGAGAATGTGTTCGAGATGGATGAGGTCCTTAGGAGTGCTGGGTTAAGGCCGCCGCAGAGAATTGAGATTACCAGATGGATGAAGTCCTACATGCCATGAGGCCATGGTCAGGGGGTGGGTATAATGGGGTTAGAGGTTTATGTAAACCAGCCGAAGGCAAGTCTTAGGAAAGCCAACGCGCCTATAAACACTAGACAGCAGACCATCCAGCCGATTTCACCTCTGGAGAGAGGGCCTCTTAACCAGTGGGCGTTACGTCTTTGAGGGGGGAACCCCTTCACTTCTAATGCGTTACTGGCTGTTTGTATACGGCGTATTGTGACTATAAAGAGTGGGATGATTATTGAGATGAGGTTCCGTATGAATTGAAAAGCGTTCTCCCTCTCAGGAAGCGCCCTAGAGCGTCTGGCCTCTCTTATAGTCTGAAGGTCTGACATGGATAATGTGACGAACCTCATGGACATCATAAAGAGGAAAGCTGCAGTCGCAGGAAGCCTAATCTTAACCAACCCCTTAACAATATCTATTTCACGAGTGGTGGCTAAAAGTATTCCAATGGTAGAAAAGAAGAGTGTTCCCAGCCTAGATGAACCTATGATCCCGGCCGACAAACCTCCACTGGTCACCCTAAGCGGCCCAAGCTCCAGCATTGTCTCACCACCTTTTATGAGGGTGGCGAAGAGCAGTAGGAAGATGAGCATGACGGGTACGATTATTTTCACATACGTGATGAATCTAGAGAGGGGAATTCTGGCGGTGACTATCATGACGACAACTACGCTAAGCTCTAGCGCGTTCCATATCGGCGACTGTAGTATGAATGCGGTGAACCACATCGTTGATACTGCTGCGACCTTTGAAAGTGGGCTCATCCGATGCAGATATGTTCTCTTTTCAACATACCAAGTATAACCCATACATGTCAGCTCCTCCGCTTTAGTAGTTCAATACCCTCGTCCACTGTTAGAGGCATTCTCTCCACCACTCCCTGCTCCACAAGAGGCTTGAAGACAAGTGCCAACTCAGGGACACATACGCCTAGGCTGTGCAGCTCCTCACCATGCATGAGGAACTCCCGCGGTGTCCCCTCCATAACTATGCGCCCATCCACCATGAGAAGCATCCTATCTACAAGTGTCGTGATATCCTCTATGTCCTGCTCCACTATCAGGAGGGTTGTACCAGTCTCATCTTTCATCTTCCTCACAAATGTCATCACATCCCTTTTCCCCACAGGGTCAAGCTCTGCTGTGGGCTCATCCAGCAGTAGTATCTTCGGTTGAGCAGCGAGAAGCCCGGCGATGGCCACCCTCTGCTTCTGACCGCCTGAAAGCTCGCTGGCTGTGCGGCCAGTTAGTTTCTCGAGTCCGAATTCCCTTAGAATTCTTGCTAGTCTCTTCTCCGTCTCTTCAGGGGATATGCCTAGGTTCTGGAGGGTGAACCGTAGGTCGTCATCCACTGTTGGGAATATGAACTGGGATTCGGCATCTTCAAACACCAAGCCCACACGGCCGGCGAGCTTGGATGAAGATGTTGTCCTGACGCTGAAGCCATCTACTATGACCTCACCCATCATCATGCCGTTAGGGAATGCATGTGGGAGTATGGCCTGTAACATCAAAAGGAGTGTTGTCTTACCCGCACCCGTTGGTCCGAGAAGGGCTACCGACTCACCCTCACGTATCCTAAGGTTGACACCTCTGAGCACCCACTCGGTCTCCGGTGAGTAGCGCCACCAAAGATCCGAAACCTCAACTATATAGCTCATGGAAACCCCGCCCCGGTCTAAAGACATCCTGCCTGTCTCTAGGCATCATGAGAGGGAGATATGCTTTTCTCCACGATTATAGCTATATTCTTGCATATCAGACCATTTCACATGTCGGAGGCATTCATCAAAGCCCTCAACCATATAGCCGACCAGCGTAGAAAGGGTGTGCTGGATGCAGTGATACAGGATAAGATGCCAGAGTTTAGGGACGGCGCCTTCACAGTGAATCGGTACATCCCAGCTAACCCACCACTCTTGGGTATGACTGGTAAGAACGTCCAGCTGAACATTAGCCGTGATACCCTCAGGCTTGTGGAGAAGTTCGGCAAACGTAGGGGGCTTACGATGGAGGTTTCAGGCGAGGACATATTCCTGTTGAACAAAAATGGTGAGCGTGTGGCATGGCTTAAGACCACATCCTTCGCAGCAGCATCAGCCAAACTTTTTGAGGAGATAGGCCGTGCACTATACAATATCTCACCCAACCTACAGTCACAGCTTGAACTGATGGACGGCTGGCAGGCAGCTATCGCTCGACTCCTAGCCGACACAGGTCTTCTAGTCCGCCTAATTGTTGCCCTCTTCTTCATCTTCTCACCCGCTCTCTGGGTGGCCATCTCCCTCTTCCTCACCGAGTCCATCTTCTTCCCAAGGTGGCCCCTCATATTGGCCGGTGTTGTATCCCTCGCCGCTGCTTTCTACCTCATACGTATCTATCTGCGTGAGAACTTTCCGGAGCTGGGTAGGCGTGAGGATACATCAATCCTAGTTCAGACGGTTGCGGATGGAAACGAAAAGGGGAGAAAATAAAAAGCTGGGAGATACTTAGCCCTACCATGGAATGGTTGTGGCCCATTCCAAAAGTGTGGAATTAGATACACTTAAAAGGTATATAGCGTTCTAAACCTCAGATGAGGATACTGGTCTGCTCGCAGACACCCCTTATACGTTTCATCAGGCCTATTGAAGTTGCTGCAGAGCCCGTGGACGTCTCAAAGCTAGTGAGGGATGTGGATTTTATCTTCTCACCGGGGGGTGTGACTCGGATGGTCTATCCCCTACTTCAGCACATGTTAAGCAGGGGGGTAGCCGATGATGCCCACTGGGTCTCACTTAATCCGGTGGGGCCTTCTGAGGCTGTTTTCAATAGACTGAAACTCCACTTCGTCAGACTGGGAGGTGAGGCTTTAAAGCGATATGGCACCACGAAGGAGTGGATGTGGCGTCTTCTTCATGGGGTTCAGGAAGAGCCGCCCCTATCACTTATTGAACTGGCCTGGTCTGATGACTATGCCTACTACAACCAATATAGCCGTGTTTGCAGTGAGAAGATCATGATGCTTGATAGGGAGCTGGACGTTGACATATTCTACATACATGACTTTCAGCAGCTTCCCACTGGTGTTATGATTGAGACTATGAAGCCCAAGCTCTTCCGCTGGCATATCCCATTCGATGAGAGAGTAATTCCACCCGAGTGGTCGGAGTTTCTCGGCAGATATCTCAACGCCTATGACGCCGTGGTGGTGAGCTGCAGGAGCTATATGGAGACTCTTATGAAGAGGGGGTATAGAGGGAAGGCCTACCATGTCTACCCATATATCGATGCAAGTGAGTATGGTGTGCCATCCCGCAGCGAGGTGGAGAAATTCCGTGAGAGATTTGGAATAGGCGGTGATGAGAGAATAGTTTCTATTGTGGCGAGGCTTGATCCCCTGAAGGGGCATGACAGAGCTATCAGGGCCTTTGCAGGAGTTGTCAAGAGGTTTAGAGATGTAAAGCTACTGATAGTGGGTGATGGCAGCTTCTCCAGCTCAAGCCAGGGTCTGGGTCTCTCGAAGGGCGGAATGTGGAGGGAGCGTCTCACATCTCTTATCGATGAGCTTGGGCTGAATGGGTATGTCGTGCTTACAGGACATGTGAGCCAGAGAGAGTTGGAATGTGCATACTTGCTCTCGGACTTTACCATCCTACCATCTATCGCAGAGGGCTTCGGATTGGTTGTTGTGGAGAGCTGGCTCTATAGTAAGCCTGTTATCGTGAGCAGGGCTGCAGGCATAGCAGAGCTAATAGAGGATGGCTACAATGGTCTCCTCTTAAACCCGGATGATGTGGATGACCTGACCCGCTGTATGCTCATACTTCTGGAGAATGAGGGGATGTGTAGGGAACTGGGTGAGCGGGGACATGAGACGGCTAAGCTCTGTAGCATGGAGAGAGGTTTGAAGGAGGAGGTGGAGATAGTAGAGGAGATTTATGGATGATATCTGTGGAGATACCTGAGCTCACCACAATAGTGGTTCAGCTGGCCATCATAGCTGCCATGCTCCTAGCCACTGCTCTAGTGGCCCGCCTCATATCAGCCATACTGAGGAAGCTGCTGTTCAAGGTTCCACCACTTCTTAATGAACAGATAGCAAGAGGTGCCTCAATTTTTGTCTGGCTAGTGGGACTGCTTCTAGTGGTGAATCAGCTTGGTCTCAACCTTGACATACTGTTGCTGCTCATCGCCCTAGCGGGGATAGCGACCATAATTGCGACCCGTGATGTTCTAGGTAACATGGCTTCACGATATCTTCTAGGGAGCTTCATACCCGTCAAGGTGGGTGATGATGTACAGGTGGCTGGGCAGAGGGGTAGGGTGATAGAGATTAACCAAGTTACATCACTGCTGCTATCAGATGATGGCTCCGTAATCACTGTACCAAACTCGGTCTTCATCAAAGAGATTTGCATAAACCTCACACCTTACGCCTCCCAGCGGGTCTCCATACCCATACTAGTCCCTAGTGGGGTCAGCCTTCCAGAAGCCGAGACAGAGGTGCTGAAGCTATGCAACAAGTATAGGAACAGGCTTGACCAAAGGTTTCCGCCTCTAGTCACAGTCAAGCATAGAGGCCAGAGTGAGGTGGAGATGGAGCTTATCCTGCTTGTGGCCCAGCCTGAGAGGAGAGATGAACTGGTGGCTGAGCTGAGCACTAGGATAGCCGAGCTTATTGACAGGATGAAGGGCTCACACCAGTAATAGTGCCACAGCCCGGCCCACTATACCTATGATTGGTGTAGCCAGAAATCCCAAGATAATCACGAGGATGATGAGGACGGACATAGGTGCGATCATACTTACAGCCCCCTCATGAGCCTCAGGCATCTTCTCACCGAAGAATATCACACGTACCATTCTGAGGTAATAGCCTAAGGTTATGGCTGTAGCGAGAACGCCTACCGCCACGAGATACACCCATCCAGCATCGACGCCTCCTGTGAATATCATCCACTCGCTCATGAAGCCGCCGAGAGGGGGGGTGCCAGCTATCGAGAGACCGCCAAGAAGCATGGCTATAGCAGTGAGAGGCATACTACGTGCCAACCCACCCAGCTTTCTCAAGTCCCTCTCGTTAAGCTCATGTATGAGTACCCCTGCGGACATGAAGAGAAGGCCCTTAGCGAAGCCATGGTTGAGGACGTGGAATAGTCCACCTTGAACACCAGCCAAGGTTCCTGTGGAGAGTCCGAAGACTATGTAGCCCATCTGGCTTATGCTGCTGTAGGCTAGCAGCCTCTTCACATCGTTCTGAGACATAGCCATCAAGCCTCCCCAAACCATACTGGCCACCGATAGTGTAGCTACCCAAAGCCCAATCTCCTGCAGCGTGAAGGGAAGTATGCCCAGTATGAGTCTTGCAAAAGCGTATACACCACTCTTAATCATCACACCGCTCAGGAGGACGCTGATGGGTGTGGGGGCTTCAGCGTGGGCGTCGGGTAGCCATGTGTGGAATGGAAAGATAGCCATCTTGATCGCAGCTCCAACAAATATGAGAACCGAGATTGTTATGAGTGTCGTCCTTAGAGTCTGCGCCTGCGGCGCAGCTAGTTGAGCCAGTTCGAAGATGTTCATGTTACCGAATAATGCTGCAAGCCACGCTATTCCTATGAGTAATGATAGTGCTCCGGCGTGTGTGAAGATAAAGTATTTGAAGCTGATAAGGCGTGGGTTCCCAGTACCCCAGTAGGCGATTAGGGCGTAGGATGGTATGAGCATCAGCTCCCAGAAGATGTAGAAGAGGAATAGGTTAGAGACGAGGACTACGCCAAGCATACCTGCGTGGAAGAGCTGGAGAAGAGTGAAGTAGGCCTCGACAGCATGCTCCCGCTCCATATACTTGTGGGAGTAGATACTGGCTAGGAACCCCATCAGCGACATGAGGAGTGCGAATGGGTAGCTCAGGCTGTCTAGGACAAACCCCACGTTGAGACCTAGGGCTGGAACCCATCTATACTCCTCATGGTAGGCCGCACCCTGTAGTATCCCAGGTAGGAAGGCGAGGATTATGGCTAGGGATATGAACATGCTGGCGTGGCAGAAGATGGATGCACCACGCCACGAGCCAGCTCTCCCCACTAGATATGTGATGGGTGAGAGGGCTAGGGGGAGTACGACCGACAGAGTGAGCAGAGGGATTTCGAGGGGCTGACCCGGTAACATCGGCCTCAGCCACTCCAGCCCGTTATATAGGTTTAGCCACACTAGAACACTCCAGTCCAAGGCATTAGAGATTCTCCAGAAAATATCCAGACAATCCCATAGTGGGTGTAGAGAATTGTAGAGGAGATAGGGGATATATCCATCTCTGGAGCCTTGTTCTCGATGGAAATGAAGTTTCCCAAACTAGCGGTGCTGACGGTTGGGGCGATAGTGGCGGCCTCACTCATGATAATCTACATACATCCACTCCAGCTGGCCATCCTAGCCGCTCTGACAGCCATCCTAGCACTCCTTCTCAGGAAAGGGGGTAGGGCCGAGCCCGGAAAGTTGTATTATGAGATGAGGGAGGAGGACGGATTGCTACATCTAGTCATCCAGTCCCGAGAGCGTGTAGCTGTAGAGGTGGTGGGGAATACCGTGAGGATTGTGGGGAGCGGTGTGAGGGAGTTTATCAGACTCCCATGCTCAGGCATCCTGAAAAATCTGCAGGTTGTTAACAACGTAGTAACAGCAGTTATTACACCTATCAACCCAAAAGACGGTATACCATGATGCTAAGAGCTGATAATTCACGTATAACATATCCTAGCCTGTCAGGAGTCTGATGAATAGGAGGAGTAGTATTGCTAGGCCGATTATTAGGCCGCTTATGTTGATGTTGCTCTCACCAGTCTGGATGCTTCTGAATCCTTGGACGAAGTAGGTTGTGGCACGTGTAATTGCATAGTTGAACCCATCTATCACTTTCAGCTCTATAAACCTCAGGAAAAGTGATGAGATCCTGTCCAAACCGTCTACAAAGACCCTGTAGTAGAATGCGTCCACATAGTATCTGTTAACGAGTAACCTATGGAGTGCTGCTCCCAGCCCGCCTGTCCTCACAGCCTCAGGCCTTACTCTGCCACTGATGAAGAAGAGGTAGCCCATGCCCCCTCCTGTTGCCAACACGGCAGCTGAGGTGAGGTAGGTTATGGGGCTTGTCTCGGTGTGGTGCTTCAGTCCTAGGTATGATGTGAAGGCTGTCTCGAATATTGGGCCTGTGACGCCTATTCCAACGGATAGGGCTGCAAGAATTATGAGGGGTATGGTCATTATCTTGGGTGCTTCGCGGACTTCATGATGGTGGTGAGCTGGCTGTGCTAGGAAGACCTTGTATAGCCACCTGAGTCCATAGATGAATGTGAGAACCGATGTGGAAACCATTAGTAGGAAGACCGCTGTATTCCCAGCCTCCAGCGTGGACTCTATTACTATGTCCTTGCTCCAGAAGCCGCTGAAGGGTGGTAGGCCAGCAAGTGATAGGACGCCCACCACAGATGTCCAGAATGTGATGGGCATGTATTTTCGCAGCCCTCCCATCTCATCCAAGTTGTTGGTGTGGACGGCGTGTATGACGGCTCCCGAGGCTAGAAAGAGTAGGGCTTTGAAGATGGAGTGGCTGAGTATGTGGAACGTTCCGCCGAACCATCCTGTTTCTGACGCCATGCCGAGGGCTGCCAACATTAGGGCCAGCTGACTTATTGTAGAGTATGCGATAACCCTCTTGATATCTGGTGAGACAAGCCCCATAGAGGCTGCGAAGAGGGCTGTGAAGCCTGCTATCAGGGCTATCACGAGATACCACTGAGCGAATAGGGCTGGTGGGAAAGCTTCGAATGGTATGACTGTTAGAATCATCCGGGCCACGAGGTATATTCCAGCCTTCACCATTGTGGCTGCATGTATTAGTGCGCTGACCGGTGTGGGGCCTTCCATGGCATCGGGTAGCCAGACATGCAGAGGGAACTGGGCGGATTTTCCCACTGCACCGCCGAAGATGAGCAGTAGAGGTATGACCAGAAATCCGGCCGTGATACTCCCCGTCTCCAGCGCCTCAGCCATGCTCTTCTCAAGCCCTTGGAAGCTGAATGTTCCGAATACTGCGAAGAGGATAACTATGCCGATCAACATGGACGCGTCGCCTATTCTGGTTGTGACGAAGGCCTTTATGCCTGCGTGGTTTGCCTCTGGTCTCTTGTTGTAGAAGCTTATCAGGGCGTATGAGCATAGCCCGACAATCTCCCAGCCTATGTAGAGCATGAGGAAGTTCTCTGACATAACTAGGAGTGTCATACCGCCGATGAAGAAGAGCATGAAGAAGTAGTATCTTGGAAGCCCCTCCTCATGGGCCATATATCCTACGCTGTAGAGGACTATGAGGGCGCCTATGCCGGTGGCTATGCTGGCCATCATGACGCTGAGAGGGTCAACGAGGATGCTGGCCTCAATCCACCTATCTAGGCCTAGGGGTATCCACTCCAGTGAGATGGTCATTCCATGAGAGCCTATCCCCCAAACATCAGGTATCATGGAGAGGCTGAACCCTGCTGCGAGGAATGCCACTGTCACCGAGTATACCTCACCCATCCTCTTACCCATGCGGAAGAAGACTGGCACCAAAATGCTGCCCACGATTGGAATAATCCATGATAGCCATGGTGCGTAGGGTAGCATAAGGCCTCGACAGTCAGCCGAGATACTAGAATAATAATATATTCACGGCTATACATTAATATATGGATGGCCGGGTTACAGCCTCATGAACGGTCTTGGCCAGGCTAAGATTTTAGGCGGTGTCGGCTCCCTCCTCATGGTCCTCTCCATCATCCCCAACACGGGCCCAGTTCTCTACATAGTAGGCCTAGTCCTAGTCCTCATAGCCGTGAAGCAGATAGCTGACATTCTTAAGGAGCAGCGGATATTCAACAACGTTCTCACCTCGGTAATACTCGGCATTGTGGGGTTGGCGGTGGGTGCGGCGGTGGGTTTTGCCGGATTCTTCTCACTCTTCAGGTTTGACATAATGGATTTGGGTCGGCTCGGCCGAGACGGCTTCTTCGGGCTCTTCACAAGAGGCCAGCTACTGGGATTCGCCATCACATTTATCATAGCCCTAGTTGTTGTATGGATATTCCTCATAGTATCTAGTGTATTTCTGAGGCGTGGGCTGACAGAGATGGGCTCCAGGCTCGGAGTCGGCTATTTCGGCACAGCCGGTCTACTCTTCCTCATAGGCTCGGTCCTAGTAGTCGTGCTGGTGGGCTTCATAATAATCTTCGTAGCCTCCATTATATTGACGGTTGCCTTCTTCTCCTTGCCAGAACATCCCCCATCATAGCCCAGCCTCTTCTAGGACAGCCCTGTAGAGAGAGTTGGCGAAGCCCTCATGCTTCACCCAGATGACTATAGGCTCCTCCTCATCCAGCGGAAGCCCTATTAACACCTCACCGCGGTCGGTCACCAGCATATCCAGCAGCACTGCAGAGCTTCTCGAGATCTTTGCCCCAATCCTGCTGAGGAATTCTAGGTCCCCGTTGTCCAGCTCTATACTGGGATGTATTAGGAGTAGAATCTTTTTCCTAGGGAGTGTCTCCAGCACGCGTTTGAACTCTTCCTTAAGCTTGACAGCCTTCCTTACCATGAAGACCAGCTCCTCAGCGTGTAGGCATGCCTCCACCATCTTCACCACCACACTCTCCAGCCCACGTATTACAGCCGAGTCAGGCTCCCTAGCATAACGTCTCACATGAGACTGAACAATCCTGAGGAACCTCTCAAGCCCACGCAGCCTCTCCAGATGATCCCGCTCAAACATCTCACGCAGGCGCTCCAGCCTATTCCTCAGAGCTAGGCTTGGCTCGGCTGCAACATATCCATCCTCGCTTCTCCTCACAAGCCCAGCCTCCTCCAAGCTGTCTAGAACGTCGTAGACACGCGAGATGGGTATCCCAGTCCTCCGTGAGATATCCTTCGCCGAATGATGTCCTCTCAAAGCTGCTAAGTAGGCCTTGGACTGATACCTGTTCATTCTGAACCGGGTTCTCAGTATCTCCGCAGCCTCCTCCAACTCTCTATCTCTGCTCAACCCACGGGCCCCTCTGATGGATTGTATGGTGGTCTTTATTAACCGAGATAGGGGCCCTTGGAGACTATGGAGAGGCTGGGCCTACAGGGTGACTGGCGTAAAGTTGTTGAATCCCTAAAAGCCATTGCGGATATTTATGACAGGGTTAACAGGGTTATCTCACTCAACACGGACCTTCGGCTGAGGTATGAGGGTCTAAGTGGGTTTTTGGGGGAGGGCGAGAGGGTTTTGGACCTCGGATGCGGCAACGGTGTATTCACTAGGGTGGCGTTGTCTCTCCAGCCAAATCTAGGGGACGTAATCATGGTTGACATCCTTGAGGAAATGCTTCTACAAATAGAGCCTAACAGCCTAACCCACCCAGTCCAAGGTATATTCGAAAACCTGCCCTTCAGAGACTCATGCATCAACACGGTCATAATGGGCTTCTCTCTCAGGGACTCATACAATCTCGAGAAAGCCGTAGCCGAGGTTAACCGTGTCTCCGTGGGAGGTGGAGGAAAATTGGCTGTGGTAGATCTTGGGAAGCCTGACAGCCGACTACTCTCTGGACTGCTGAGTCTGTACTGGAGGGTGGCGGCTCCCCTAATCGCATTTATCATGCTGGGTAGGCGAGGTCTAGAAGTCTCCAAGATATACACAACCTACAAGCGGCATCCTAGGACAGGCCGGCTCTTAACAATCCTTAGACAATACTTTCGGGATGTTGTGGTGAGGGAAAAGATGCTGGGCGGCGTGGCTCTTGTGCAAGCCCAGTATCCAATGCAGAATATAAAAATCAGTATGAAAAATCAAATGATCAGCTAAGCGAGCAAACCTAAAATACTGTTGGAGACATTCTTTATTGTCAACTCATGCCTAGTGTCGGGGTAGGTGACCAAGACCCTGTGGCTGTTGGTTATAGGGATAATAGGATACTCACTGGGCACGGTCTCTTCGACCATATAGTGCAGCTCTACCCCGGCATGAGTGTGTTGGTGATAGATGAGACGTTCACAGAGGGCCGCAACCTCATCAAGACGCTCTTCAGAGACCCTGGAGACCTGACAGAGCTACTCTCATCCCATCACATCGGCTCCAGCGCCAACCAGATAGCCATCTCTCTCGAATCCCTCCAAGACGTCTCCATAGAGGTAAACCAACTGAGGAGGACCCTAAAGTCCAGAGTCCTCATCCACAGTTACCTCCCAGAGCTTCTCATCAGACGTGGTACGGATGAGGTTCTCCGGCTTCTGGAGCTGTGGAAGAAGGATGTGACCAGCGCAGGTCATCTGGAGTTCTATCTTCTTCCAAGGGGTACTTTCGAGGACTTGGAGAGGAAGCTGAAAGTTATAATGGATGGGGTGATAGAGATCTCGGTGGTGAAAAAGGAAAATATCTTCACTTACTTCATGACACCCATCAGGATATGTGAGCCACAATATCATCTCAAAATCTTTCAATATAAGCTCACTGGTGGCAAGCTTCTAATAGAGTGGGAGGGACAATTCGTCGACAGGCCGCCCACTCTGCACATAACACATGAAGAATTGGTGAATATCATCGTGAATGAGGGCAGCGGGCTCATCATATTGAAGAATGAGGCGGATATAGAGAACCTCATGTTGGAGGACTATCTTCTGCTGACATCTTTGAATGGAAGGAGGGTAAGTTATGTGAAGCAGCTCTTCCCCGACAGGTGGGATGAGATTGTCGAGAAGCTGGCCTACTGGGCCATAAGTGGGTTGATCAAGCTTGAAAGGGTTGAGCCTGAGCCGGAGCCAGTGGTGAGGACAAGACTGAAGCGGAAGAATAGACTGCTACTCTCCTTACCGCTATTCCTCACCATGCGTCTCATCAAGCTCTCCAAAGGCTTCCTCGGCAGCAGAGTGAGGACCGTGCCACTGGACGCGCACATAGCCGTTCTGACAGCCATGAAAAACATTGTAGACTTCGCATTTGGAGATAGACCCGACCTCAGGCGTGAGGTTCAATGGTCCACCAAGTTCTTTGGAGAGCTATCCGCACGCGAGACTGCTCTCCAATATGTCAAGCTCCTTGAGGGAACTCCGTTCACTAACTTCGACCCAAAATACGTGTCAAGGATTATTGCCCTAACCCTCAAAACAGGCTGGGACCTGAACATAGCCTTCAAAGAGAGCAACAAGAACTCATATATCTTCGAGGTGATTGACTGCCATCTCTGTAAGGGTGTAAAGAGTGACTCACCTTTCTGCGATAAGTTTGTCTCAAGTGTGGTTTTGGGATCTGTGGCCATCTGCTATCACAGGAAAGCTGAGTGCTATGAGTTTATGTGTAGGGCGATGGGAGCTGATAAGTGTGCCTTCCAAGTCACGGTCAAATAGCCGCTCAACTTAGGCAACTGGAGCGGATATGGTGAGGGTGTGGGATGTTATCGCACTGACCAAGTCCTACTTCTCAATAATATCTGTGGCGCTGCTAACAGCAACCACCTCAATTCTCGCTGGTGTGAGGAGTCTTGACACAATTCTCACAATCCTCGCATTCTTCATTCTTCTGACAGCGGCTCTCAACAGCTACAACAATCTAATGGATGCTAGGTCTGACGCAGTTACGAAGAGGGGTTTTCCAATTCCTGCTGGCGCTGTACCGGTAAGCTGGGCGGTGGCTGTGGCGGCTTCGCTCTATTTGGCCGCATTTCTCATGCTGACGAGGATCTCCGCCATAAATGTCGCAGCCGGGCTTATTCTAGGAGTGGATGTCCTCCTCAGCTACCTTTACTCAGCACCACGTGTCAGGCTTAAGAAGATACCTCTCTTGAAGGGTGCGGTGCTGGTCTCCCACTCCCTAGTCTTCCCATTCTCAGCCGCCTCATTTATAGCTGGTAACAACCCGCTCAATAGCTTGGATAGGCTGGCCGTCACCTTCATTATGGGTATGGCTGGCCACACTCTCCAAGATTTCGGCGACATCGAGGGTGACCGAATGATGGGTGACAGGACTCTTCCCATAGTACTGGGTGTGAGGGGTGGTGTGTACGCCACGATAGCCATATACCTTCTGGCCCTAGCACTGGCCTTCCTGGTCAACCATACACTGCAAGCTTACACCCTTGTATTCCTTGCACTGCAGGCAGTTCTATCCACATTTCTACTGAGGGATGCGGGGCTATGGACCATAATATTCAAGGTGAACGCAGTCCTGTCAATAGTCACTGTAGCAGCTGTTTTCTACACATGCTGCCCAGCATCCTAGACTCTGGCAGCATATCTCTGAATGTATAGCGGGACCCTAACATTCATGAAGTCAAGCAGGTCAAGCGGGTTCTTTGACCTAAAGAACCACTTTCTCATGACGAAATACCTCAATACCATGAAGCACTTCAACAGTCCGCCCATGTCAAACCCTAGCACCCTCCCAACCCTCTTGACACATTCAACAGCATTCAAGTAGTGGAGATCCCCCAGCCTCACCGTATCCCTCAGAAGACTCCTCCCCAAGCTTATCTTGCCTCCGGGCTTTATCTCCCCCCTATCAATACCTAGGTATACAACGCTGTTCCATATTCCGCCTGCCATATCCACATCTAGGTCAGCGACATCATCGTATATGTTGCAGGATTTGAAGAGGTAGTCGAAAGACTCCCGCAGCCCGTTGATGATCTCATCGTCCAAGCCCACGGAAGAGTGCTCCAGCATGCATAGGTCCAGCCCAACCCATATCCTGCCTATACTCTTCTCATTAACACACCTCAGATATGTGTAGATGTCCAGCTGCTCCCTATCCCCGAAGCTCCGCTGACTGAATGATTGTCTCTGCCCATCCATATAACGTCTCAAATCATCCAAGAATATCCGCCTCATACGATGGGCTCTAGGTGTTGCTGTGCTGATCCATCTGTGGATGAGTGTGGAGAGGAGGAGTGATGAGTTCTCAGCACGGGTCTTGAGGTCTTCCCCTTCTACTGGTGTGAAAACACCTTTAGCCATGGCTTCGGTCTGGCGTTCCAGCGAATTGGCTGCCTCTTCCCGTGTGTGTAATGTGTCGTTGAGATTGTCCAGCATCTTTATGCTGGTTATGAGGGTCATCTTAGCCAGTATTGTTGAGACTGTCCCCCTCAGACCTGCAACCCTAGCCAGCAGAGGGTATGAGCTGAGGGTGGCCATGTAGGCCGAGTAGATGATGTACTTCCGCTTCATTATCCCTGCCTCCACCAGCTCATCATAGGAGGCTAGACTTGGGCTGCTGAGAAGTTTCTTCATGAATTCCTCGAAATGGTTTGAAGCAGCCAATACTATCCCATAGAGCCTCCTATAGGTAGCCCCATCTCCGCTTGAATATCGCAGGAAGGCCAGTCCAGCGATTTTATGAAGTAGGTCAAGCCCCTCCTCACTATGCACGATTTATTTTATTGTTACTTTTCAAAATAAATTTTATTACTCCAGTAGAATCAGAGCCTTTTCCTATGGAAATCAATCCAACTATCTCTAGCGTCTGGCCAACATCGATGGCGGCCTCCTGGCCCCCTGCCAAAACCTCTCGAAGACACTGTTGATGAAGTACATCCCTAAGACTCCACGGAGCAGGAGCGCGTTCTCATGGTCTATCCGGCCCAGTAGGTCCTTATGGAAGACAAGGCCCTCCCCCTCACCCGCCACTATCTCATACATGTAGTCCTCCGTCCAGATATATCCAATTTCAAGGTTGGCCAGCTCCTCACTCTCACGTATGAGCTTAGGCGGTATCTCGCTACTCCCACCTATGTAGAGCAGTCTGCCACCCACCGTCTTAGGGTCCACACCAGCTACCACGAGCATGTTGACAGGCTCCTCTGAGAGTATTGAGACTCTTCTAGAGGTTGAGAGGATGCGGCGTATGTGGGCCAGCACCGTATTGAGGCCACGCACTATCTCCCAGTCAGTTTTGGCCAGCGGCATATTCTCCATCAGAGGTAGGTGCTTGCTGAGGTGTGCCGACTCCTCGGTCAGCCTAGCTATCTCTATTATCTCCCTCATCACACCCGAGCCCAGCATAGTAGCTGTATAGTTCCTGCCTGAGACACGTGAGACGAGCCCGAGGCTCGTAAGCCTGCCTAGGATGTAATGGGTCTCCTGTATACCTACCCGAGTCTTCTTGGCTATCTCGGTAAGCGACATCCCCTCACGTCTGCTGAGGAGCTCGTCAAGTATCTTAACAGCCCTTGGGCTGCTCATGATACGTAGAACCGAGTAGGCGGTCTCGCCTATCGTGGCAGGTTCCATGCCGATGTGGTGTGGAGCATCCGGATATAAGCACTAGCCCCAGCCGTCCCGCTGTATAGGTGTCCGTCACATACATAGGTAATACCGATAAAAGCTGTTCAGAAAATTAAAGGTTGCTTGAGCCACACCACCCACCTTTATATGAGGGGCCGGAAGTCACACGTCAACGTGCTGGCCATCACAGACCTCTATATCCTACTCGTAACAGCCCTCGCAGGTGCGGTGGCGGGGGCCCTAGTCACGTTGGGTATGAGAAGGCGTGGGGTTGGCAGGCTGGCGGCGGTTGTGAGAAATCATGTGGGTGAGCTGGTTCGGCTCTCCAGCTCCTTCAGCGACTTCATCCTAGGTAACAGCATACACATCCCCTACATCTACCAGAAGGCTGTTGACATGCATGGTGTTTCGGAGCTTCGTGAGGCCACATCCACACCTCTTGAGGAGATACGCACGCTTTACCTCCAGCTGACAGAGAGAATAAAGAACATGAGCCTCCAACCCAGCTATACAGATTTTATCCAACTGTGCGGCGAGTTCACCGTCATGGTCCACACATACCACAGAGTATGCGTCATAAGACCGGCACGGTGGATATTTCCACTTGTCAGCGAGAAGGGCTCCACACCTCTCCTCTCAGAGTTCATGATGGTGCGGGAGAAGTATCAGAAGTGGGTCAGTGACTTCTCAGCATTCCTAAAAAACGTCAATGACAGCCTCGGCCAGCCCCGCTTCCCCAGCGTCTTCGACCACATCCCCATACCCTAGAGGACTTTCTCCGTGGGGAAGACCACAATACCGTTGGAGGTGAATTTGTAGGGGTGCGGATCTACATCATGATTCACGCCACGCATCTTCTCAATCCGTATGGCTTGCACAATTCCAGATGGTGTCTGATACCTCATCATCACTATCACACCCTCTGAGATATACTCCTCAAACTGATACTGTCTATGCAACCCACTCATCCTAAGCTCTGTTAGCAGGAGGGTAGTGCAGCCCAGCGGTGTTATACCCTCGAGCAGGTCCATGAAGGCCGTCCGCCTATCATGCTCTTTGGGGAACTGGAGGAAGAAGGAGGTGAGGGGGTCTATCGCCAATCTCTCCGCCCCCATCTCCTCAACATGAGATTTAATGGCTGTGATGAGGGCTGCTAGGGAGAAGTCACGCTTACCGATGGAGAGGGCGCCAACCCTCACTTCACCGGGCAGAGCCCTTATGGGTGATGCGTCAACTATCGAGAGACGCTTCTCAGCTACATGCGTATCTAAGTCTAGGCCCATTCGCTTCATGTTACGCACGATGTTGTACGGCTTCTCATCCAGCGATACGTAGACGCCGTTCTCTCCCTTGCCACAGCCGTGGTTTAAGAACTGGAGAGCTAGGGTTGTCTTACCGGCACCCGGGCTGCCCATAACAACCACGTTATAGCCCTTGGGTATGCCAAGACCCTCCAGCATCTCATCAAGACCTAAAATACCAGTGGTGACGAATCTCATCTCACCTATTGTAGGACTAACTCCTTCAAAGCTCACACTAGAAACAACGGTGTAACCTATATAAGATTTTATTGGAGAGAGATAAAGATATAGCATATGTATGACGTTGAAAGTAGCTGTAGCAACTGCGGATGAGCTGCTGAGGTCACCATATGGTGAAAGCTTAAAAGTTATTCTACTGCATGCTGGGAGATGTGGGGAATTTGGTCAAACCTGTCATCCTATGTGGTGGTGAGGGTAGCAGGCTTAGGCCTCTCACCTATTACTTTCAGAAGACCATGATACCTGTGGGACGTGATCAGAGACCTTTACTCGAGTATATTCTCCGCCACATCAGGTTTTACGGGTTTGGTGAAGCTGTTCTGCTGGTGGGGTATAAGGGTGAGCAGGTGATAAACTATTTTGGAGAAGGCGAGAAAGTAGGTCTCAGACTCCACTATGTGTGGGACGCTGAGAACGCTAAAGGGACGTGCGCATCCCTCCGCAACGCCCTAGCCCAAAACGCATTCAACACAGACGACACACTACTCATCTACTATGGCGATATACTCACCAACCTCAACCTCACAGAGCTCATCAACAAACACGTCCACAGCAAAGCAGCTGCCACACTAGCCCTCTCACCCCGCTACCAGCTCCCCGTAGGTGTGGCAGATGTTGTGGATGGGCATGTCAGGGAGATGCGGGAGAAGCCTTACATCCCAATCAACGTAGCAATAGGTATACTTGCTCTTGAAGCTTCGCAGCTAAAACATTCTGGTAACGCAGTTGACATAATGTCAGAACTCATACCGCTTCTCATCAAACGTGGTGAGAAAATTTCCGCCTACATCTCCGACTGCTTCTGGTACGATGTAGGGTCTACAGAGAAATATGAGAAGCTGTCCAGCCAAGACGTGGACAAATATTTGAGTTCCATCATGGAAGGCTGACACCTTATTCAGCTAAGATTGAAACAGGTGTCTGAGATGCCTTCAACGTCTACCTATCGACATATAATAAATGTCTGAAGAAATAACTAATACACAAGCTGAGGGGATTCTCAGCCACGGCCGGCTTCGATGTGGCGTTATGATCAAATATCGGTGGCTACGGCTTGTTGGCATGGTTTTGGACAGTGGTGTGAGGGAGTTGTTACATGGTAGGAACTTTGGCTTTCTAGCGACGGTTAATGTTGACGGCTCTCCTCAAGTGACTCCTGTGTGGGTGGATGAGGAGGATGGCTTTATCAGGGTTAACACGGCTTTAGGCCGTGTGAAGGAGAGGAATACCCGTAGGGAGCCGAGGGTGTGTCTGGCTGTTCCTGATATGTCCGATCCCTACCGATATGCGTTGGTTAAGGGTGTGGTGGTAGAGCGTGTGGTGGGTGAGGTTGCTGACAGGCATATAGATGAGCTGGCCATCAAGTATACTGGTGAGAGGTTTAAGTGGTGGGTGCCGGGTGTCAGGAGGGTAATTCTCAAGATAAGAGCTGAGAAGGCAGTCATAATAAGTTAAAAGACTATTTCTGGTAGGAGTTAACGTCCTACACGAGCGTCCCGATTTTTAACAAGTCCATTTTGCGTTGTTCCACAGCTAAATAGTCAATAAATATTGAAAACAAGGCGTGAGTATGGAGTGCTGCTGCGACATACCTATTGCTGGGCGTGAAGAACAGGTGTTTAGGCTGTTCCAGAGCAAGCCACAACATAGGTTTAGATTTAACGAGCTTAGACGTGTTACTGGGCCGCATCAAGAGGTTTTACCGTGGGTTCTGAGGCTGTTGAGGAAGGCTTGCGAAATCTGCCGTACGTCTGACGGTTATTATCACCTGTGTGTCTGCAGAATACCCGAGAATTGTTTATGCTGTGACTAGTCAATAAGTATTACCATAAGCATGATAAGAGGATGGGATGATGGCTTAACTACTACCTCCACCAACATAAAAGCCGTGATATGGAGCGTCTACCCTGATGAGACACCTCCGGCAGAGGTTAGATCGCTGGCCCAGCAGGTATTGGATGATGGGGGAGCGTGCCTAAGTATCTACCGGGAGCCTGTGGGCGGTAGGTGGCAGCTCTTCTGCCTACTACCTAGGGAGAAAGTCTCACCCACACCATATCAGAGAGATCTCTCACCCAGCCATGTGAAACGGCTCCTCGAGGTGGTTAGGAAGCTGGACAGGTTCATAGACCCTGTGGTGGCTGTCTCACCTAAGCCAGGCGTGTATTGGACTCCCAACGGAAATCACAGGCGAGCGGTACTCGAGAAGCTTAAAACCATGTATATACCAGCCATACTCATCCCAGAGATGGAGACCGCCTACCAGATACTAGCCCTCAACACCGAGAAGGCCCATAACCTCAGGGAGAAGTCGTTGGAGGTGGTGAGGATGTACGAGGCCCTCGCAGAGACCGAGCCCAAGACACATGAGGAGAAGTATGCCTTCCAGCTTGAGTCACCCCACCTAATAACCTTAGGAATACTATACAGGAGGAGACCGAGGTTTGCTGGCGGAGCCTTCGCGCCAATCCTCAGACGGGTTGATCGTTTCCTTAAGCTAACCTTGGACGAGGCGTGGGAGGAGAGAAATAAGAGAGCTGAGCTGGTGGAGCGGTGTGACGACATACTCAACCAGCTGGTGGCCAAGCTGAAGAGACGTGGTATCAGACACCCCTACGTGAGAAACTACATACTAGCCAGAACCACACCGCTCACTAGGGCTAGGAAGACCCTGCCCGCCTTCGAGACAGCCTTAAGGAAACTGGCTGAAAACTTGGAGAAGTTTGATATCTCCAAAGTAAGCTACGAGGATATTATGCGTCAGGCGCTTGTGGCTACGGCTGAGTAGGCCCTCGACTGTTTTGGCTACGGTTTAAATATAACAATATTTCACGATATATCGTAATGTTCTTGGGAAGATGGGCAAGACTATTCACTTCCCTCAGGAGGGGAGAATCCCGACTACTGGTGCTACATGCCCTTAGAAAAAAGCCCATGCACGGATATGAGGTGGCCAAGGAGATCAGCAGAATGTTCGACGGCCTATATGAGCCCAGCCCAGGAGCCATCTACCCCACGCTGGAGTGGCTCGAGGATGAGGGATATGTTATGGTGGAGCTGGTGGATGGGAAACGTGTCTACTGCATAACCGAGGAGGGCCGTAAGTTCTTGGATGAGAAGCGGGAGACCGTGGACAGGCTTATGGAGACATACACCCAGCTGACTAAGACCGAGAAGACCCAGCTCCTCATAGCTGGCAGGAAGCTCGCCCAGGCCTTGATGTTGCTCTGGATGGATGGAAGTGAGGAGAAGTTGAGGGAGGCTGTGAAAATCTTGGAGGAGGCTAGGAAGAGGCTGACGGAGCTGACGCTGCGATGATAATTGTCGAGGAGCTGGTGAAGACATTCGGGAAGATGGTGGCCGTGGATAGGATATCCCTAGAGGTGAGGGAGGGTGAGCTCTTCGGCTTCCTAGGACCTAACGGCGCTGGCAAAACTACCACCATCAACATACTCACCACAATCATGAAACCCACATCAGGCAGGGCCATCGTAGGAGGATATGATGTCGTGAGCCAAGCGGAGAAAGTGAGACGGATAGTAGGCCTCGTGCCACAGGATATAACGGTGGACGACGACCTAACAGGCTGGGAGAACCTCATGCTCCAGTCCGGCCTATACCACATCCCACGGGCCGAGGCTAGGGATCGATGCCGGGAGGTGCTTGAGCTGGTAGGTCTGTCAGAGGCTTCTGGCAGGAAGGTTGAGACATACTCAGGCGGGATGAGAAAGAGGCTTGAGCTGGCCGCAGGCCTCATCCACAGGCCCCATATCCTCTTTCTAGACGAGCCTACCCTGGGGCTCGATGTCCAAACCAGGACAGCGATCTGGGAGTATATCAGAAAGCTGAAAAAGGAGTATGGCATGACTATATTCCTCACAACCCACTACATGGAAGAGGCCGACAGCCTCTGCGACCGGATAGCCATAATAGACCATGGGAGGATAAAAGCCGTCGACACACCCTCTAAACTTAAGGCAGGCTTGGGTGGGAATATCATAGAGCTGGAAGTGGCCGACAACGGTGTGGATATACTCCCCATCATAGGCCGTGTGGATGGTGTGGGGAAAGTGTTAGTGAACGGAGGTGTGGTTAGGGTGAGTGTCGAGAATGGTGAGGAGAGCCTTCCAGCCATTCTGGAGACCCTCCTCAAGATGAATGTGAGTGTCAGCAGGGTTGTGATGAAGAAACCCACCTTGGACGAGGTTTTCCTAGAGTATACCGGCCGGAAGCTCAGGGAGGAGGTGGGAAGCTGGGATGAGGTCTTCAGACAGAGGGCCATCATCAGGAGGGTGAGAAGTTGATAGATATACTCATGGAGATACAGACACTCCTAACACGTGAGCTGAAGAAGTGGTATAGGTCGCCCTTCCTACTCTTTATGACCCTAGTCCAGCCAGTGATATGGATGGGTCTCTTCGGCAAAGCCTTCAACCTCACAGGCATCCTAAGAATTTCGGATGACTTTCTCGCCCAGCTCCCACCCACAGTCACATACCAAATAGGCGAGCTCTTCAACAGGATAATGGTGACAATTTTCGGCACCGCTGAGATAGACTACTTCAGCTACATGTCTGTTGGCATGCTCTCCATAGTGGTCCTGTTCACATCCATGTCCAGCGGTATGTCTATAGCGTGGGACAGGCGGCTCGGCTTCCTCAATAAGCTCCTAGTGGCTCCCATTAAGCGTGGCTCGATAATAATGTCCAAGGTTCTCTCGGGTGTGATAAGGTCTGTGGCCCAAGCCTCTCTCGTCATGATTCTAGCAGCAGCCCTAGGAGCTAGGTATAGTATGACTACACCCTTAGCACCCCTCACCGTCCTAGCCGCTCTCTTTCTACTCTCCCTAGGCATGTCATCCCTCTTCATATCCCTAGGCATACGTCTAAAGAGCTGGGAGTCTCAGATGGCTGTGATGAACCTGCTCAACCTACCCCTCATGTTCGCCAGCAACGCACTATATCCCATCAGGCTGATGCCCTCATGGCTCCAAACAGTGGCCTCCATCAACCCGATAAGCTATGCTGTGGATGCGGTGAGGCAGGCCATGCTTTTGGGTGGTGCCGCCAATATGCAGCAGCTTCTCCTAGACCTTGGTGCGGTAGGTCTCTTCGCGGTTGTCTTTGTATTCATAGGCGTCCTGTTAGCTGACCATGGCCTGAGACGGACCTAAACCACCACACTCAGCCTATTCACAATAATCTCGGTCCCTGGGGGGTAGGGGCCTACCAACAATCTGGTCTCGATTAAGCCGGTGCATGAGATACATATGCTGGATATTGGTTCGAGCCTAAGTGTTATAACCAGCCGAGGCGGATAGCTCTCCTTAACGAGGGCCTGTGCCACATAGTGTCTATAGCAAGGGTTTGGTGCATCCTCGCGGTATACGAGGACAAAATATCCCCCCTCACCGTCTCTATATATTTTCTCCACAAGCTCCAGCGAAGGTCTAGTCTCCATGCCGCATACGCCCTTACTCTCGGTAATTCTCACACCGGCGGCTGAGCCAATCTGGGGCGTCACGGTAGCTGTGACTGTGGTGGTGTATATGACGGTGTTAGTCACGCATGTATTGGAGAGTGAGAGCTGGAGAGAGACTACTGAGATTGTTATGGAAGCTACAGCAGCTGCTCCGGCCAACACCATTATGGTGGATGTCTTCACACCATCAGTAGACTATCATGACAATATATTTCTATGTATTGGAACGTTACCGCCAAGCCTCAGAGAGGGTTCTATAATCATTCTCGGATAATCTCCACCCCACAGCCCCCCTGTTTTCCTCGAGATGCCTCTTGTTGGCGGACTTGGGTATCGTGACAACGTTCTCACGCCAGACAACCCAGTTGAGGGCCACCTGTATAGGTGTCCTACCATAACTCCCAGCCAGCTCCATCAGGACAGCCCCCCTCCTACTACGGGGGTTTGCAACCTCATCCAATATCCTTCCCCTCCAGATGGGTGTGTAGGCCACAATGGTTATCCCCTCCCTCTCACAGTATGGTATGATCTCACGCTCAGCCTCCCTACTGTGAAGCCCATACTCTATTTGGTTGGATACTATTGTCTGGCTCTTGAGTGCGTGCACAGACTCCTCTAACTCACCCACCGAAAAGTTGCTCACACCTATGTAACGAATTTTTCCCCCCCTCACCAGCATCTCCATAGCCCGCATCGTCTCAGCTATAGGCACACGTGGGTTTGGCCAGTGCACCATGTAGAGATCCACATAATCAAGTCCGAGACGTTTGAGACTTCCGTTACACGCCCTCAGGACATCATCATAGCGTAGGTGCGTGTGCCATACCTTCGTGGCTATGAACAGTTCATCCCTATCAAACCCTTTCACAGCCTCGCCCACCAGCTCCTCCGAGTGGCCGCTGGCGTATATCTCGGCTGTGTCAATATGGGTCATTCCCAGCTCTATGGCATATCTTATGGCCTCGACTGCCTCAGCGTCGTGACGGTGGTCTGGTGTGGAGAAACCACCTATCCCCCACGTCCCCAACCCAATCGTTGGTATCTTCTCACCAGTTCGGCCCAGCGTCCTCTTCTCCATAACTGTGGATGTCTCCGACGGCCTTATTTAGGGCCTTCACGCCAGCCCATGGGGGAGTGCATTGGGCCAAGAGGATGACGACCACTGGATCATAAGGATACCCAAGCCCAAGAGGCTGATGAGAAGGATAGTGGCTTCCATGGCGGGGTTCGCCGAGTCCAAGATATCAGTGGATGTACCAATGATGGTTATGACTGCACTCTTCATTGGCGTGGTATCATTCATCATCTTCAACCTCCTCGTCAGAATACCCGACATCATATCGCTGGCTTTCTCAGCCATCCTAGTCATAATTTATATAGCTGCAGTCGCCTCACGGTTTAGGCAATAGTCATCATCTGCAGAAGCTCACCGCCCCCACACCACCATGTGTGGGTGAGAGCCACATGAACTGCCAATAGCCTCCAAGTGGTGTAAGGCAGCCTGCTCCACTCCTAGAGTACTTTCAATTCTCTCTTGCAAGATCAGTTGGTTGGAGATGAGCTGGGAGGATGCGGCTGAATATGCTTTCAATTCTCTCTTGCAAGATCAGTGAGCGGTTTTTGGGCTTTTCTGGTTTTGTCGCGGCCTTTTCTGAGCTTCTTTTCAGAGGCTATGTGAAGCAGGATGATTTTATTGGGTATTTAATAAACCTTTCGTGGACATGCACCCCCTCCCCCCAGAACAACAGCCACCATACCTTAAAAGCTGTCGGAGAGCGGAAAACCCATGGTCTCTAAGAAAATCGTGGAGAGGGAGTCCGACATCTTCGACCTCCAGACGATAGAAGGCATAGGAAAAGCCACTGAGGAGAAGCTGGCTTCAGCGGGTATCACCTCAGTCCTAGACTTGGCCGCAGCCACACCCAGAGAACTCACCGAGCTGGGGATAAGCAGCGAAAAGGCTGAGGAGTTCTGCCTCAAAGCCCGCATCATCCTCATGGAGAGCGGTTTCCTAGACAAGGAGTTCGTCCCAGCCACAGAAGTGATGGAGAGACGTAAAATGCTCCAGCGCCTCACCACAGGCTCCCAAGCCCTAGACACCATGCTGGGCGGAGGAATAGAGACCCAAGCCATAACCGAGCTTATAGGAGAGTATGGATGCGGCAAAACCCAGATATGCCACACGCTCTGCGTCACGGCCCAGCTACCCAGAGATGAGGGAGGCCTAGAAGGCCAAGCCATATACATCGACACAGAAGCCACATTCAGACCTGAGAGGATAGCCCAGATAGCCGAATCCAGAGGACTCACCTCCAATAAAATTTTAGAAGGAATAATCTTCGCCAACGTCTACAACTCCAGCCACCTACAGCTCACCATCAAGGAGCTGGGAAGATACATCGAGAAGTTTAAGGCCAAGCTGGTGGTAGTGGACTCTATCATTTCCCACTTCCGAGCCGAGTATGTGGGCCGTGGAACACTTGCTGAGAGACAGCAACGCCTCAACGACCTCCTCCACCGCCTCCTACGGACAGCCCAAGTCCACAACATAGCCGTAATAGTCACCAACCAAGTACAGGCCAATCCAGACCAGTTCTTCGGAGACCCCAACAAGCCCAGCGGAGGCCATGTCCTAGCCCACAGTAGCACATACAGAATATACATACGCCGAGCAGCCAACAACACCCGTCTAGCCAGAATAATCGACAGCCCCTACCACCCAGCCAACGCCGAAGCATACTTCAAAATCACCGAGAAAGGGATTGAGGACATCAACACAGCCTAAGAATTTTAAGCCCTAGGCCTAGATAGTCTAAGAACTCAAAACCCATGACGGGTTCGACAGCAAAACAGGAGCTGCTGGCGGCAAGGCTCCAGCTGAAAAAACGTGGGTTAAGTCCTACTGGGCCCGCATAATATATATTCGCGGTTTTGCTTAGACTGAACATAATGAGCTGGTTGGTAAAAAATAGGGGAGTGTTTGGCTGGAGGCTTCAGTCGTCCAGTTCTTATAAGATAGTCTTCGAGTCTTCGTTGTTTCCTTTCTATTGTAAAGCCTATTCGTTGGTAGAATCTCAGCCGATATTCAGCGGGAATGTATACGGAGTATACATCCCTCTTTTTCGTATATATTTTTCCGTTCTTTGGGTTTCTTAAGGTCATTCCATGCTTATTGTTAAGGTGTGGGCCCGTCGTCCCTATTCCCAGCGATTCAAGCAGTTGTTTGACATATTCAAGTAATCCCAAGTTGGTATTATAGATGATTACCTCGCTTTTCTTACTTACACATCCCTCGCTGTCGAGGAAACCTTTGAGGAAAGCTGACTTGCATCGGCTACAATGTTCCACAAACCTTTTGACTTTTTCTATGTTGAAAGGCCTCCCCACCAATTCATAGAGAGCTTTGCATGTTACTCTAACGACGACGAATTGTCTCTTCGACCAGCTAAGTTTAATCGGGCCCCTCTTCAACACAGTCGCAAGACATCTAGAGAACTCCTCAGCGAACTCTTTGCCCTTCACCGTCAACCCTACGGTCACTTCATGGTAGGATTCCCGAGGCCGTTGTCTCCACCATACGTATCCGTCTCCGGCAACCACGCCTATAATGTATGCAAGCTCTCTAGAAGGTCTTAGAGATTCTATTGACAGAATGCGTGTGCTGCCGTATGGACTATGTATTCCTCTGACCCAGAAGCTGATGTGGCTTGTCCGCAACACGACACCATACCTCCTCCTCAGATAGTCTATGATTCTACCGTAGGTTAGTCCTTGCCCCCTCCGCCTTCTAGCCTCGTCGTATAATTTGATTCTTAGTTCCCTCGGCAGATATGGCCCTCTTCCCACTCTCCCGGAGGTTTATAAACCCCTCTCAGGGTCTCAGACATCCTTCCTCTGCCCCTCCAGCCACAATACTGTAGCCGTCTCACGGGCTTTCTCCACAACCCATCTAAGGTCTTCAGCCAGATTGTTGACGACGTTAGCGGGGATGTGTTTCTTGTAGAAGTCTGCGAAAGCTTTTATGCCCTCCTCGGCATCGGACAAAACCATCAGTTTCGCCAAGACTCCTGTGTCGTCGGAGACAGCAGAGTTGACAGCGTTGTCCACAACCCCGAGAACCCTCTCGAAATCAGTCCTCTCTGCGAAAGTGATGAAGAGGTCGGCATATCTCTCCCATATATATTGGAGAGCGGTTTCAGCCATCATCCCACCCTCTCTTTCCGGATGCCTAGGCCTTGTCGAGGGCTGGCGGCATCCACACCAGCCCACGCTCCCTGTGTCGACTCCAGTGGCTTAGGTCCGGGAGCAGACCCCTCCTCAACCCCGGAGGCAGGGTCTTCAACCACGTCCCCCGTGGACATGGCTCTTCCGGGAGGCCTAAGCCGCCGGAAAGACTCCCCGACAGGAGGAAACAACCCCCCCACCGGAGAGAATAACTCTCCAGCGGAAGGCCCTCCCATCGGGGAAATAAAGAGGGGTTGTCTTCAGAAGTCATTTCTAGCTTCTCCGTATCCCCACATCCCTCCACAACCTCTCATCCAAACACCTCCATGGTGTCTGGGAGGTTTCAACCTCTGTGGAGAGGCTCCATGCCTCCCCACAGTATCCCAGACATCTGCATGACGCCCGGGAAACATATCTGGATGGATGCTGAGGATATCCTCTAACAGTCGTCTGGATATTATCTGGATGTTGTCTGTCTCCCATCCGCATGTCTGTCGGTACAAGTGCACCGCCCAGACATGTTTCAGGAGCTATAGCCTCGATGGCCTGTCCGTGTCTCCGCACGCCGCCGGCTCCGGTCAGCCCAGTGAACTGCCCCGGAAACCTAGACACATACAGTCAGTCCCAGTGAACTGCCCGGATGCGTGGTCAGTCCGTGTGAACTGCACCAAGGCCTGGTTCCAGCCAAACCCTCCCCCGCCACCCCACAACGTCTAAGGGGTGGTCGCCTGCTACGGCGAATTCGGGGGAAGTTCAGCCAAACTTCAGGCCTTTAGCCGTCTCCTCAGCCCCCGTTCCGCGTTGGGGATCTCTTAGGCTTTTGGGCGGACGGCCTCAGCCTGACGGTGGAAGCCCAGCCGGAAGGGTGTCCCAGTCATGTTCCAGCAAAGATGTGAAACCACCTTGGAGAAACCATCAACCACCCCCGGATACCCTCTTAGGGTTCCCCGGAGAGGGGGCTGGATACATGCCAGCACTCCCAGCAACCTCCCGAGACCCGTCCTACCTGCAGCCGTCTAAGCCTGCTCTGGCTGGACACCCCTCCATATGCGGACCGCTCCTTTCAACGGGTTGATTTTTTCACCCCGCATCCACCTCTGAGGAGGCGTCTCAGCCCCAATGCCTCATCGATTACTCAACCCGGTGGGGAAACCCTTTGGAAAGGGTCTTCCAACATTCCATCTTAGAATACATGCATTTAAGCACATCAATGGAGTGTGAGGCGAACGACATTTTCCACATGTTTATAAGCGGCTTTTCGAGGATGAGATGAGCAGCAGAGCTAGGCTGGTGGCTTGGCTGCCGACGGGAAGCCATAGAACCATGGATGTAGCAAGTATCGCTTCGACGATGTGGAGGTTGGGGTTCAGAAGCGCAAGAGACGCTCTCAGAGTAGAACGGTACAGCATGGGAGACCACGGCCAAGCCCTATCTGCCTTTCTAGGGGGTACAATGATAAATCCGACTATTGCCGAAGGGATATTCGTCAATCCACGAAAACTATTTAAACGTCAAATGATTGACAGCTAAGTCTTAATAAAGGTGAACAAAAGCTATGAGCGAACCACGTTTATTCCCCCCAGGCCGTCAACCCCAATATGACAGGAGAGAATGGTATTGTAGTAAATGCGGCCAAACCTTCAGGAACAGTGATAAATGCCCCAACTGCAACAGAGTATTGAGAAAGAAACCAAGAAAAAAGAAACATAAAACCCCCTAACATAATAAATACCATATACGGAGGGTGGGGGCTGAATAGTGATGTATGCGGGGTTAGGCGTGCAGTGGAGCTTGCTGTCTTTCTTGAGGAGGAGGGGTTAGGCTGGAATGCTACGGCTCATAATAGACACCGACACCGCTGGAGACGATACCATATCCATTCTTATGGCTTTGAGGTGGCCGGGTGTCAAGTTGGAGGCGGTTACGGTTGTGTGTGGTAACGTGGATTTTTCACAGGAGGTGGAGAATGCACTCTATACCGTGGAGACCTTCGCCAGATACCGTGTGCCGGTCTACCCAGGCTGCAGCCAACCGCTTCTCAAGAGCTGGAAATACGCCGATTATGTCCATGGCAAGGATGGGATGGGTGAAAATTATTTCCCCAAGGCTGGGCAGAGGCCCGAGGATAGGCATGCGGTTCATGCGCTGCTGGAGCTGGTCAACTCAAGCCCAGGCGAATATACTGTAATAGCCCAAGGCCCACTCACCAACATAGCCACTGCAATAATGTTGGACAGAAGCTTCGTGAAGAATGTTGGACGCCTCTATGTGATGGGGGGATACGCTGATGGCTTTGGGAATGTGACGCCGGCCGCCGAATACAACTTCTGGGTTGACCCTGACGCAGCCAAGATAGTGCTACACTCTGGCATCAGACCCTTCCTAGTGGGATGGGATATAGCGGTCAAGTATAGTATAGTGGAGGAGGCTCTACATCGTGAGATAGGTGGCTGGGGGACCGGGGAGGCTGACTTTTTTGTGAAGGTGAACAGGAAGGTGGTAGAGTTTGAGAAGAGGGTTGTGGGTCTCCCAGGGAGCACGCATCCCGATACAATTACAACCGCCATAGCCGTGGAGCCTAGGGTGGCTAAGAGGGTGGAGCCACGTTATGTGGATGTGGAGAACCAGAGCGAGCTGACCCGTGGCATGTCTGTGGTGGACCACTTGGGTGTGATGGGCAGGGAGCCCAACGCCGATGTATGCTATGAGGCTGATGGAAGGCTCTTCAGGGAGATGCTCTTCAAGGTCCTACGTGGGTCCCATGGATAGTTATATAACGGGGGCCGACGGCTATTCCCATGCCCGGATACTCCATCAAACACGTCGCGTCAAGGATACAGCACACCAACGTATCACCCGACGCCACCCGTGAGGATATTGAGAAGCTCTGCAGGGAGTGCATGGAGTATGGGTTTAATGGCGTCGTCGTAAACCCGATATGGGTGAAGCATGCAACCACCCAATTAAGCGGAAGCGACGCCAAGGTGTGTGCAGCCCTCAACTTCCCCATAGGAGCTTCGACAACTCTCTCCAAGGTGGTGGAGATACGTAATGTGGTGGCTGATAAATGTGATGAGATTGACTTCATGATAAACGTGGGGTATCTCAAGTCTCGTATGTTGGATGACTTCCGTAGAGATGTCGAGATGGTGGTTAGGGCTGCTGATGGTAGGGTGGTTAAGGCCATCTTGGAGACGGCTATTCTCACCGAGGACGAGGTTAGGTTGGCGGCCCGTGTATGTGAGGAGGCTGGCGTGCATTACATTAAGAACTCGAGTGGATGGGGGAAGGGTGGGCCTGCGACGGTGGAGATAGTTAGGCTGATGCGTAGCTCGGTGGGTCAGAGGGTTGGTGTGAAGGCCTCCGGAGGCATAAGGGATTTGGAAACGGCTGAGAAGCTCTTAGAGGCTGGAGCAGACCTGCTTGGGACCAGCAGAGGCGTCCAAATTGTGAAGGGCACCGGTGTAGAGGGTGAGGTCAGCTACTAGGATATGCCAGGTAAAGTAAAAGTAGTCGGGAGCTACAATACAGGCTTCCTCATCTATGTGGAGCGGCTGCCGGTTGAGGGTGAGACGCTCGCAGGCCATGGCTTTAGGGTGGAGCATGGTGGTAAGGGGTCAAACCAGGCGATACAGGCTGCGAGACTGGGCTGTGAGACATCCATCGTGGCCCGTGTGGGTGCTGACATCTTCGGGGAGTGGGCGTTAAGCAAGTGGCGGGCAGAGGGTGTGGACACGTCCCATGTGGTGAGGGATGGCGGCGCTCCCACCGGTGTAGGGCTGGTGATAGTGGGGCCGAGAGGCCGGAACATGATTGTGGTTGACCTTGGAGCCAACATGCGTCTGTCCAGAGAGGATGTCACGGTGGCCGATGACAGGATTGGGGTATCAGATGTTGTTCTAGCCCAGCTGGAGATACCTCTTGAGACAGCACTATACGCCCTCAGAAGGGGTGAGGCCATAAAAATCCTCAACCCAGCACCAGCAGTGGAGATAGCGCCGGAGAAGCTTAAGGGCATAGACGTCATAACACCCAACGAGGTGGAGATTCTGGCGATGGCCGGCCACCATCCCGGTGAGCAGGCCGATGTAGCTAGGATTGCTGAGATTTACGCCCGATACGTGGATAGTGTGGTGGTGACCCTGGGTGAGAGGGGTGCCCTAGTAGTGGGTAAAGATGGTGTCAAACACGTAAACACACCTCAGATAAATGCCGTAGACAGCACGGGGGCTGGAGACGCATTCAACGGCGCCCTAGCCTCAGCCCTGGCCAGGGGATATGACTTGTTGGAGGCTGTTGAATATGCATGCTGTGCAGGCGCCTTCCTAGCGTCTAGGGTGAAGGGTGGTGAGCTGGTGGAGTCCCTCGCCAATACTGTGGAGCTGCAGAAGTTTATTTCTCAGCACGGCTCTACACTAAAGTATGTCGGCAAGAGAACCCCAAGCAGGTGATGAGTTCTACCATGTGAGGGTGAGAAGGGGTAGAATCTCACCGTATGTCCTAATGCCAGGAGACCCTGACAGGGTTCCAAAAATAGCCCAGTTCTGGGATGAGGGGCGCGAGATATCCTTACACCGGGAGTATAGGGTCTGGGATGGTAGGGTGGCTGGCAGGGGGATATCCGCATGCTCAACAGGCATAGGCGCACCCTCAACAGTAATAGCCGTGGAGGAGCTGGCCAGGGCCGGATGCCACACATTCATCAGGGTGGGTAGCTGCGGCGCAATACAGCCCGGGATAGAGATAGGTGACCAGGTGATCACAGCTGCAGCCGTCAGACTTGACGGAACCACACAGCAGTATGTCCTGCCAGGCTACCCAGCCTACGCCAGCTACGAGGTTGTTCTAGCCTTGGTTGAGGCAGCCGAGTCCCTAGGTGTGAAATATCATGTAGGGGTTACGGCCTCAACGGACAGCTTTTACCCCGGCCAGGGCCGGCCCGGCTTCAGGAACTACTGGTGGAGCTACTCTAGAAATATTATGGAGGATTTGAAGGCGATGAATGTGGTGAATCTTGAGATGGAGGCCTCGGCTCTCCTCACCGTGGCGTCCCTCTATGGGCTGAGGGCTGGGGCTGTCTGCACCGTCTTCGCCAACAGGGTGGATGATACATTCGGTGTGAAGGGTGAGGAGACTGCTGCTAGGGTGGCTACCGAGGCTGTGAAGATATTGGCTGGGTGGGATGAGTTGAAGCAGAGATACGGAAAGAAGTATCTCTCAGCCTCGCTCCTAAAGCTCTAACCTCACCCTCTTCACAATAGCCATAAGCCTCCTCACCCTCTCAACATCTACCGGGTTGGACAGCTCACCGCCCATCTTGAAGTAGGTGCCCACTATCGCCCCATCCCCAAGACGCAGCAACCTTTCGACGTTCCCCGGATTTAGGCCGCTGCCTATAAGGACTGGGCGGGAAGCCACCCGCTTCACCTCGTCAACCCTCTCCAAAGGCGTCTCCCCACCAGTCCTTGCACCCGAAACCACCACAGCATCAGCACCGAGCTCCTCAACCCTAGTCACCTGATAAGACAGCGGGAGGTCCGAGACTATTAAGTGGCTCCCATGCTTCACCAGTATGTCAGCAAATATCTTGATGGAGCCGCCCAGCAAGCTTCTCAACCTCTCAGCAGTCGGAGCACCGGCTTCGACATATCCCTCATCAGCTATGTAGGCTAGGTTGTACATGTTGACCCTCACCCAGCTGGCTCCACATGCAACCGCAGTATGGATAGACTCGAATACACCATTGGCCAGCAAAAACACGCCGGTAGGCAAGCCGAGAGAAACACGTATCTCCCTCACCACAGAGGCCACTATGGATGCTGTCTCATGTCCTATATGGCCTAGCTTCATAAACGGCCTATCCCCAATATTCTCTACTTGAACACCATCCACACCACCATCCCTCAAAGCCTCAGCATCCCTCAAAGCATGCTCAACCGCCTCCTCAACGGTCAGGCCATCACTCCTAGGAGAGCCGGGCAGGGGTAGGAGATGAACCATCCCAACCACAGGCTTTACACATCCAAAAACATCCACCAATACATCACTCATACTGCACCCAGCTCATACGCAAATAATGGATGTTTATAAATAGGTCGTCGCATCCAACCCTGGAAATGGCTGGAGAGATTCTCGTCGAAGCTAGAAAAGTCGTCAAATCCTTTCCCGGCGTATGGGAGCATCTAATACTCGACCACATAGACTTTGACGTGAGGGCAGGTGAAGTGCATGCCCTGCTGGGTGAAAACGGTGCTGGAAAGACCGTGCTGGCCAATATCCTCTCAGGCTTCTACACACTCACATCCGGGCAGATACTAGTCAGAGGAAAGAGCGTAAGGTTCAAGTCACCCATGGACGCAATACGTCATGGCATAGGGATGGTACACCAGGAATTCACCCTCGCCACACCCCTTACAGTAGCCGAGAACATAGCGCTCGTGCTAAGGAGGAACAGCCCGCTCACATATCCGCTCAAAAACGTTGAGAAGAGGGCCCAGGAACTGGCCGAGAGATACGGACTAAAGATAGACCTCCACAGACCTGTGGAACATCTATCACTTGGAGAGAGGCAGAGGGTCGAGATTCTCAAAGTCCTATACTGGGAACCCAGTATACTCATACTTGATGAGCCAACATCGGTCCTCACACTAGATGAAGCCAACGAACTCTTCCGAATCCTACGAAGGATGGCCGAAGACGGGAAAGGCATAGTCTTCATAACCCATAAAATTGAGGAGATCATGAAGGTAGCCGACAGGGTCACAGTCCTTCGACTCGGAAAGAAGATGGGCACACTTAACGTGGCTGAGACAGGCAGAGCCCAGTTGCTCAAACTTATGATCGGTGAGATGGAGCCCATAAGCTATGAGCGGATACCGGTGCCAGCTGACTCCAAGCCGATTCTGAAGGTGGAGAATCTGTATGTGCTGGGAGATGATGGGAGGGAGGCGGTCAGGGATGTGAGCCTCACGATAAGTGAGGGCGAGATAGTGGGGATAGCCGGCGTCTCAGGCAACGGTCAGAGAGAGCTGGTGGAAGCGCTTGTGGGTCTCAGGCCTGTGAAAAAAGGTAGGATAAGACTGCAGGGTGTTGATGTGACGAATGAGAATGCCCGCAAGCTTGCAGAGCTGGGTGTCAGACACATCCCAGAGGACAGGAGGAGAGTGGGTGTAGTAGAGCATATGAACACGGCCGAGAACACTATTATGAGAGAATATTATATGAAACCTTTTTCTAGATACAGAATAATGAATAGAGATGCAATCACTGAGCTGTCCGAAAATCTGGTGGCTAGATTCGGCGTTCTCACCCCAGACCTGTGGGACACTGAGGTGAGGATACTCTCGGGCGGAAACATACAGCGGCTAATCCTAGCCCGTGAGCTGTGGCGTGAGCCCAAGCTGGTGGTAGCCTTCCACCCTACATACGGCCTGGACCTGAAGGCGCTAACTCAGACCCACCACCTCTTTATGGAGCTTAGGAGAAAAGGCTCCGCAATACTACTTGTCTCAGAAGACCTGGAGGAAATATTCCTCCTCAGCGATAGGATAGTTGTGATGCTGGACGGCCAGATAGTGGGTACTGTTGGGGTTAGGGAAGCTACCGTTGAGATGGTGGGGAGGATGATGGCGGGTCTCAAAACAGCCTCGTAGCAAGGTGTATCAATACATGCGTGTTCTGGTGACTGGTTCAAGTGGATTCATAGGCCGCCACCTAACAGAATACCTGAGAGAGACTGGATACCAAGTCGTGGAAGCCGACATAGCTGATGGGGCTGAAATAAGGGTTGACGTAAGCTCGCCTGAGGACGTGTTCAACAAGCTATCCAAAACAGATGTAGAGGCCATCATCCACCTAGCCGCGATAGCAGACATACCCAAGACCATCGAGAACCCCTACAACTGCTTCAGAGTCAACTGCTATGGAACACTTAACATGCTGGAGCTAGCCACAAGGCTCGCCGTCTCCAGATTCATATACCTCTCATCAGCCAACTACTACGGCGCACCCGAGAAGATACCAGTAGAGGAGAATGACAAACCATCCCCCAGAACACCATATGACCACTCCAAAGTAGCCTCGGAGCATTTCGTATGGAGCTACCATCACACCAAAAAACTCCCAGCGGTAGTGCTAAGACCGTGGAAAACATTCGGAGAATATGAACAGCCCAACAAGGTAGTCCCCCGGTTCATCAGAGCCTGCCTCACAGGAGAGCCCATACCACTCTATAACCATGGACAGGATGTAACCGACTTCTACCATGTCGAAAATCTATGCCATGTCGTCGATCTATGCCTCAAGAATGGAGCTGCTGTAGGCAATGCATTCAACGTCGGAACAGGGAGAAAAGTTTCGGTGAAGGAACTTGCCGAAATCATAAAAGAACTCACGCGCTCCAGCTCCGAGCTTCAGCTACTCCCGCCTAGAACACCCGAGGAATCCACACCCCAAATAAGCATACCATCCATAAAAAAACTCCAAACAATACTAAGCTACAAACCGAAAATACCACTAGAAGAAGGGCTCACAAGAGTAATAAACTATATAAACGACACACAGAAATAAGTGCAACGGGCCGGTAGATCAGTCTGGTAGATCGTCCGCCTTATATATTAGATTTGGATGTGATGTTGTGTTTCTTCTTCTTCGGTTTTTTTCTTAATACTCTGTTGCAGTTGGGGCATTTATCTCTGTTGGGGGAGGTTTGACGGCATTTGCTGCAATACCATTCTCCCCTGTCATATTGGGGTTGATGGCCTGATGGAATATAATAAGATTTCTCATCCTCTTTATAGCTGAAGTATGGTATTCCGTCTTCAACCCATAGGGCTATTCTGACCTCTCTCCAGTTGTTAGCCTCTAAATGGAGCAGGCATCTATACATATTTGGTATTCTCAACCTCCATCCTGCTGTTACGTCGTATCTCCCCCTGAACCTCTCTCCCCTAACAATACCGATATAGTCTCCCTTATCTGGGATGTTTAGAGACTGCCAGGCTGTTTAAGCCTCATGGAGCCTCTTGGCTGGTGTGGGGGGAGCAGAGATGTAGTCTCATACCGGCTGTAGCCTGTGGACTTCACAGCGGCCAGAGATTCGTCATAAATGACATAGACGCCAGCTCCTTGGAGGTGGCTTATGGCTCTATTAGAGAGCTTCTGAGGCTGACCAACCA